>CP126121.1:4050721-4371198 GCA_030123625.1 Nitrospira sp. | reverse complement strand
AGTGAAATCATCATGCTGTTGATCGAGTGCCTACGGCAGATCGGATTGCGCTCGTTCAAGATTTCACTGGGACATGTGGGATTTTTCAAGGGACTGCTCATTCGTGCGGGACTCTCCCCGGAAGGACGGAAGCGGGCTGAGCATGCGGCAGCAAGAAAAGATATACCGAGGCTTCGGGAAATCCTGGTGAAAGAACGGGTCGCCAAAAGGTCGGCTCACGGAATTCTTGAAGCGTTAGAGCTTTGTGGACAAGCTGACGTTCTTTCGAAAGGACGAGCATTGGCGAAGGATGAGAGGCCGCTAGTTAAAGCACTGGAACGGCTGACGAACGTCTATCAGCAACTTTGCGCGACCGGATTTCAGGAGGACGTCTTGTTGGATCTCGGAGAATTCAGGGGATTCGACTACTATGACGGTATCGTCTTTGACGTCTTTACCGACGGCATTGGAGTAGAGTTAGGCGGCGGGGGGCGCTACGATCACTTAATCGGACGATTTGGTCGGAATCTTCCGTCGACCGGATTCGCCCTCAGTGTTGACCGGCTATTCCGAGGGCTGAATTTTTCCGATACGACGAAGTCTGCTGTGAGACCGGAGGTCTTGGTCGTTGCTCCGTTCGCATTGTCGACGCGACTGATTTCTGTCGCTCAACAACTTCGCCGGGCGGGAATACGAACGGTGCAACAAGCTGTGGCGCCACCGGGGCGGGACTTGATCGGTACAGCGGTCAAGGCCGGTGTTGAAGCAGACATCGATACCGTTATCGTCGTCGGCACGGACAGTCCCAAGCTCGATGAGGTCGTTGTCCTCCATCAGGGCGATCACCGGCGAGGCTCGGGAGCGACCGTCCGCGCGCATATTCGTAAGAGGACTGTGTCCATTGAAGGTCTCATCGCAAGTCTGCGTGTCGGCCAAGAAAGGGAGTTATGAAATCCATCGGGACGGTGGATCTCTCTCAACCGAAACTCCCGCCGCAGAATTTGGAGGCGGAGCAGTCGGTGCTCGGCGCCATCCTTCTCGATAACGCCGCTATGCCGAAGGCGATGGAACTGTTGGTGGATGAGGATTTTTATCGGACGGCGCACAAAAAAGTCTACCAAGCCATGCTCGAGCTGGCCGACACCGGGGAAGTGATCGATCAGATCACGCTGACCGAGCGGTTGAAATCTCGCGGTGAACTCGAGGCCATCGGAGGTGCGGCCTATCTCGCCGAAATCGTCCAGATCGTTCCCAGTTCCGCCAATATTCGGTATCACTGTAAGATCGTTCGGGACAAAGCGGTGGCCCGTCAATTGATCAGCACCTCCACCGAAGTGCTGACCAGGGGCTATGAAGGCACCGCTTCAATTGATGATCTGCTCGATTTTGCCGAGCGGTCGGTGTTCAGCATTGCGCAAGGCAAACTGGAACGGTCGTTCAGCCCGATCAGTCAGGTCATCAAGGAAAGTTTGGATGTCATCGACAAACTTTCGAAGCGAAAGGAACACGTCACGGGAGTGCCCACGGGATACTACGACCTCGACGATATTACCGCAGGGCTCCAGGCCTCGGATTTGGTGGTGGTGGCCGGGCGGCCGAGTATGGGGAAGACCAGCCTCGCCTTGGGATTTGTGACGCATGCCGCCATTCATGCCAATGCCGTGGTGGGAATCTTCAGCTTGGAAATGTCCAAGCCGCAGATCGTCCTTCGTATGCTCAGTTCTGAAGCGCGAGTCGATTCCCATGCGTTGAGAACGGGGAAGCTTCAAAAGGAGGATTGGTGGCGATTGGCGGAGGCGGCCGGCCGATTGGAACAAGCACCGATCTATATCGATGACACGGGCGGCATTACCGTCCAACAGATGCGCGGCAAAGCCCGCCGGCTCAAGGCAGAGAAAGGGCTGGATCTCCTCATCGTGGATTACCTGCAACTCATGCAAGGACGAAGCGACTCGGAGTCCCGTCAGCAAGAAATCTCCGATATTTCCCGCTCATTAAAGGCCTTGGCGAAGGAACTGAATGTGCCGGTTGTGGCCCTGTCCCAGTTGAGTCGCGCGGTGGAAGCCCGTAAGCCGCCGATCCCCATGCTGGCCGACCTGCGAGAGAGCGGTGCGATCGAACAGGATGCCGATGTGGTCATCTTCATTTACCGAGAAGACGTGTACGACCCGAATTCGGAGCGCAAAGGAATTGCCGACATCATCGTCAGTAAACATCGGAATGGTCCTATTGGGAAAAAGGAATTGTTTTTCCAGGATCGATTCGCCAAATTCGAAAGCCTCGATCTTCGCGAAGCCTAGCAGGAGAGTCGTTTGCGCATCGCCTGGACACTCGGTATAATCGTTTTGAATACAAGACTGGCTTGTGGTCTTGAAAGAGAACTATGCGGAACACACGAATGGTCCCATACGGTCGGTGGCTCAGACGAAATGGTATGCTTTTATTGAGAATGATGCTGCTCTCCCTATTCCTCTCCGGTGCTATAGTCGCCTGTGCAATTTCCTCCCAGCCGAAGACAACGCTTCCTCCGCCCGCCACAGCGGTGCAGCCTCCACCGTCGGCGCCTGAATCGGATGCTACGTACCATTTTATGATGGGGCATCAAGCGGAACTTGCTCAGGATTTGGACGCCGCGTTGAAGGAATATCATGCCGCCCTGAAAGTCGATCCTCAATCACGAGAAGTCAAATCTCGTTTGGCCGCGCTGTATTTCGCGTTGGGTGATGTGTCGCAAGCGGTGCAGTACGCGGATGAAGTCGGAGAAGGAACGGGACAAGAACCGCAAATGTTGACCCATATGGCGGGCATCTTAGCCAGTGCGGGAAAGCCGGAGCGTGCCTTGGAGTTATTGGACAAGGCCATCGAACATGATCCGGAAAGAGGAGAATCTTACTTTCCGAAGGGACTCATTCTCCTGAACCAAAAACGAATTGCCGAGGCGGAACAGGTCGTCAAGAAAGGCCTGCAATATACCTCAGATTCGCCGATCGGCTACTACTATTTGGGCCGCATTTCGATAGAAGCAGGCAACGCCGAACAGGCTGTCGCCAACTTCGATCGGGCCATCGCTGTGAACCAAGCATTCGAACCTGCCTATTTGGCGCAAGCGTCAGTCTACGAATCACGCCAGGAGAAGGGCAAGGCCATCGCCATTCTTCAGAAATATCTGCACCAGGTGAATCCGCGGAACCGGGATATTCGCCAACATCTCGTCCAGTTGTATATTGCGACGAAAGATTATGCCGGTGGTCTTGCGGAGCTGGAAAAGTTGCTGGAGGACAATCCGGGCGATCTCGATGCCCAGTTACGCATGGCATTGATTTACGGAGAAAAAAAGGAATTTACGAAGGCGATCAGCCAATTGACGGAGATCTTAAAGGCCAAACCGGCTGAACTAAAAGTGAGAGATTACCTTGGGTATTTGTACGAAGAAACCAAGGATTTCCCCAAGGCGATAGAGACCTATCGCTATAATATTCATCTGGATCCGAAATTTGCCGACAGCCATATTCATCTTGGCGTGCTCCTCTATCGGCTCAAGCAATTTCCGGAGGCCGTGACTCACCTCGATGAAGCGGTCCGGCTCATGCCGAAACAGCCTGAACCGCACATCGTCTTAGGATTAGCACATTTCCAGAGCGAACAATTCGAAAAGGCGTCACAAGCGTTTGAGGAGGGGATTCGGCATAATCCGAAGAGCGCCGATCTGCATTTCAACCTCGGGACGGCCTACGACAAGCTGAATCGGTTTGACGACGTGGTGCGTGCCATGGAAACCGCGCTCTCCCTCGACCCGCATCACGCCGATGCCTTGAACTATCTCGGCTACAGTTATGCCGAGCGAGGCATCAAGATCGATCAAGCCTTGTCGCTGACGAAACGGGCGGTCGCGCTCAAGCCGGAGAACGGCTACTACGTCGATAGTCTGGGATGGGCTTTTTATAAATCCGGCATGCTGGCCGAGGCGCTCACGGAGATCAAGAAAGCCGTGGCGATGGTCGGCGACGACCCTGTCATCTACGAGCATTTGGGGGAGATTTATTTGAAGCAACAGAAAGTTGCCGATGCTCGTGAAGCTTGGATCCACTCACTGGAAATCGATCCTTCCAATGAAAAGTTGCTCCAACGATTCCGCGAGCAGGGCCTGGCTAACCCGACCTATGAAGATCGTATCCAACAGGCCAAGCGCCGGGTGTCAGAGAAGGCACAGACTCAACAGGCGATACCTTAAAATCACAAAACCACGACTCCAGAACGACTCTTTCCTCCCCCCGGCTCCGACAAAATCATGACGAGAGTGACAGGGTTTTAATCAGACTTATAGCGGAAGAAACACGATTTGTCCTTGCCATTCCTCTGGTGAGGTCGCGTCTGCGATCAGGACCAATTCCTCAATAACTTTTCCCACCGGCATATCCTGCGGGACCAGGATCAATCCGGCCACCGGCAGTCCCGCTCGTAGTCTGTTCTCCGCACGAGCCCGCATTGTGCTGTGATCGTGAGAGATCACCACGCAGCTCTCGGTGCAGGCGCATTCCAGTACCGCGTCGTCCGTCGCTTCACCGAGTCCCGCTTCCAGAGCCGTGACGGTATTGAGCGTCGGCATCCGTCTCCGTACGCCGCGGACAATCCTCCCGTTGCAATCTTCATCGAAGAGGAAACGAACGGCGCTCACGCGCATGCCGGAGGGAGCGCGCGCCTAGCAGCGACACGCCGTCTCAACTCACCAAAAAACGGGCTGTGACGCGCCTGGAGTTCCTGTCGAGTCATCTCGACAAAGCGCTGCTGCGTCAGCAGGTACGCGTCGACGGTTTCGCGGCGCGTGAGGTAGTATGCTAAAACGCTGTAAACTTTGGGGAGGTCTAAAGAGGGAAAATCGAGGCAGATTTCTTCAGGCGTGGCGCCGTCCTGAAAGGCCCGAATCACACTGTCTAGAGACACACGAGTTCCGGCCACTCGAATGACGCCTTCGTCCAGGCGAACAAGGAACTCCGGGAGGGGTGCCATGTTATCCATAGGCCACATCGTAAACCTGCCGAATTGGAATCGCAACTCCGGCCAAACAATCTGCGTCCAGTGTCGGTCCTTCCAACAAAAAGCTGCTCCAACGATTTCGTGAATCCGGCCTGGCCAACCCAGCCTATGAAGACCGAATTCAGCAAGCCAAGCGCCGCGTATCCGAGAAGACGCCAAATCCAGTAGCCACTCCTTAAAGTCCCGTCCAAGAAACTCCACCGCCGACTATTCTCCAGTTGCCTTATCTCGCAGTCTGCGTGTACGCCGGGAGGCCAGTTAGAGAGGGTGAAAAGTGTCAATTCTTGGCTATCCGGAGCAGATTACGGAAGAAGCACCGCCTCTTTCGTAATTCCTCGCCAGCCGATTTCTCATAAGTTGTTGCATTGTCAGGGATCAATGCTACGCTAGGCCTTGTCATTGATCGGCACCAAACCTGCTATTGGGACCGGTAGGCGGCAACATGGCGCCGCAGATTCTGAACCGGGCCGTCAGTGAACCATCAACAAGGAGGCAGTACGATGTTTAAGTCGCTCCGTAAACAAGAGGGTTTTACCCTCATCGAATTGATGATCGTCGTGGCGATCATCGGAATCTTGGCGGCCATCGCCATTCCCAACTTCCTCACCTATCAGATGAAGTCACGGCAGTCTGAAGCCAAAACCAACTTGATGGCCATCAAGACATCAGAGGTTTCGTGGCAAGGTGAACGTGGGTGCTTCTTGACTGTTGCCGCTGCGCCGGCCACGGCACCGGCATCCGGTACGAAAATGGCGCCGCAGAACTGGAATTTAGCTGGGCAGCCCTGGCTGTCACCCATCAATGCAAACGCCAATGGATGGTGTTCAGGTGCCGCGGCAGGCCCGGGGATCTCGAGCGGGACCTTTGCAAATCTTGGGTTCCAGGCGACCGGCAACGTGAATTACCAGTATGCCACCGGGACATATCAAGTCTCCTATACCTCTTGTCAGGGTCCGACCGCAGCTCCGGTGGCGACCACTACAGCCGAACCTGGGACAACGGACTTTGGTCCTGCAGCCGCTGGTGTCCGTGCCACAGCAACCAGCAACTTGGACGGAGACGCGGTAGCTCCGTGGCAGTCTGTGTGGGCCTCGGCTGATAGCACCGGTGCGCAAGACTGCCTGCCGGGGGTATTCTAAACAGCTGGTAGAGTTGTGTGACGCTCACGTGTCCCGTCGGCTGGCAACGGCCGGCGGGACTTCTCACGTTTAGACGAGATTGTTCATGCCGGGATGTTCCTCTCTAGAAATACCGGTTCACGGCGTACCCCATTCCCGTCGTCTCTTGCGGATCGCTCTTACTTCAGTTGCCGCCAGTCTTTTAGTTGTCATTGTCCTTCTACAACAGATGTTGGATCATCGTATTGACGGCACTATGGTTAAAATAGAAGAGCTGGCGCAGCTGCCGCAGGGAGAGTATCTCAAGCCCGCCATGTTGGGCTACCACCACCTTGGGGCAGATATCCTGTGGCTGCGGCTATTGCAAGTCTGGGGTAAGAAAAAGAATACCGACAACGAATATGAATGGATGTATCACGCACTCGACGTGATCACGACGCTGGACCCGCGCTATGCATATGCCTACTACGTCGGTGGTGTCGCACTCACAAACTATGCGAACCGGCCTGATTTGAGCAATCGTCTGCTGGAAAAGGGGCACAGTGAAAATCCCAATGAATGGAACCTTCCATTTTTACTCGGATACAACCATTACTTCGCGCTCGGGGATGCAACAAAAGGAGCAGAGTATATCGGACGTGCCGCCCGCACACCTGGGGCGCCAGACTTTCTTCCTGGTTTGGCCACTCGCATGCATGCCGAGGCAGGCAACCCTGAGGTCGCTCTGCAATTTCTTGAAGCCTTGTGGAAAGAAAATCCAGACCTTGTCGTACGAGAAAAGTTGGAGACTCGCGCCAAGGAAGTGCTCATCGAGCGCGATCTGAGAACGCTCGAACGAGCCATCACGCAGTATCACGATGACCACCACGCGTTTCCCCTGAGTCTCACCGACATTGTTTCCCGGAAGTATCTTGAACGATTGCCTGAAGAACCGTTTGGTGGCACCTATCTGCTCGATCCAAAAACAGGGCAAGTGACAAGCAGCACGCATCCGACCCGGTTGAAGGTATTCCGCCTGGACCTAAAGGGTGGAGTGTAGCCATAGGATATTTATGGATGTGAACGGCGAAACGGTTGTTCAAATAGACCACCTTTGTAAGGTTTTCACGGTCGGCTTCTGGAGCCGACGCGTGCTAGCAGTTGACTCGGTATCGCTTGAAGTACAGCGGGGTGAAGTCTTTGGATTTCTCGGGCCGAACGGGGCAGGGAAGACAACGACGATTAAGATACTGATGGGACTCATCTATCCGAGTGGGGGTACTGCAACTCTATTTGCACGGCCGGTTGGTGACCCAGTTGCCAAAGCTAAAGTGGGATTCCTGCCGGAATCACCGTATTTTTATGACTATCTCACCGGTAGAGAATTCCTGCGATTCTATGGTCATCTCTTTGGGCTAGTGGGATCTGCACTCGACAAACGCATCGATGGATTGTTGGAACTTGTCGGCATGGCGCATGCCCGCGATTTACAATTGCGGAAATTCTCGAAAGGCATGTTGCAGCGCGTGGGAATCGCACAAGCTTTGATCAATGATCCGAAGCTGGTCATCTTGGATGAGCCGATGTCGGGACTGGATCCGATCGGGCGAAAAGAAGTACGTGATCTCATTCTGAGGCTCAAAGAAAGCGGCAAGACGGTGATGTTCAGTTCACACATCCTGCACGATGCGGAACTGCTGTGCGATCGGGTGGCCATGATCATGAAGGGAAAGTTGGTCGCTTGCGGGCCTGTGTCGGAATTGATTGCCGGAGACACTACCCATGAAGTCGAGATGGTGATTGACCGGTTGCTTCCTGAAGCGCTCGAACGGATCAAACCCTTGGCCGATAAAGTAGTTCTTCAAGGTGAGCGGGTCATGGTGGTGCTGACCAGTCAGCAGGATATCGATCAGGCACTAGATGTGATCCGATCGGCCAAGGCTAAACTAGTGGCGCTCACGCCGCATAAGGCCTCACTCGAAGATCTGTTTATTCGCAAGGCCACAGTGGCGCAGCAGCCTGCGGAGGTTAGCCCACATTATTCATGAACGCTTCTACTGCAACCGCCGATACACCGCTGCGACCCGCCTGGCCGCGAGCTTCACGCGGCCGGCGGGCGGGCTCGCCCCTCGCGACCTCGACGTACTGTTTCAAGTACGCCTCGGCCTCTCGGGGCTCCACGCGCCCGTCTCGCCTGGCGTCTTGGCGGTTTCGTCACGAATCATCACGAATAATGTGGGCTAGGGTCTGATGAAGGTACTTTCGATCGCACTCAACACGTTTCGTGAAAATCTTCGAGATAAGCTGCTCTACAATCTGTTGATCTTCGCCCTCTTGATGATCGGTAGTTCTCTTATCTTAATGCGATTGACGCTGGGGGAATTTCATCGATTGATCTTGGACATCGGCCTCGGGAGTATCAACTTCTTCGGTGTCCTGATCGCCATCTTCGTCGGCATCGGTCTGGTCAGCAAGGAGATCGAGAAGAAAACAATTTACACCATCGTGTCCAAGCCGGTCGCGCGGTATCAGTTCTTGCTGGGGAAGTATCTTGGACTCAGTCTCACGCTGTTGATCAATACAGCCATCATGGCGGCGGGCTTGTTGGCGGTGCTGTACTTTCAAGACGTCCCTATCCATACCGTGCTGTTCAAGGCTCTTGGGATGATTGTGCTGGAATTCATGGTCATTACAGCGGTGGCGCTCCTGTTTTCCACTTTCTCAAGCGCGACGCTCAGCGCGATCTTTACCCTCGCAATTTATGTAATCGGCCATCTGACGCCGGATTTGAAAGCGTTCGGTCAGAAAATGGAAGGTGTAGGGCGGACAGCGCTGGAGGGGATGTATTATATTCTGCCGAACTTGGATCGATTCAATCTAAAGGGACATGTGACTCATCAACTAGAGGTGCCTGCCGGCGATCTGTTGATGATCGCCGGCTATGGGATAGCCTATACAGCCTTTCTGCTGATGCTCGCCTCGGTCATCTTTCAGCAGCGGGATTTCCGCTAACCCATATTCTGTTTTATATTCTTGGTTCTCCAGGCCTTTGTGAGGTCAAACTCATGGGGCAACGTAAAAGATCCCTCGCCCCCACCGGGGGAGAGGGGAAGGGTGAGGGGGGTAAGAGCCGTGGCCTAGCCAGAGGGCTGCGAAGACGGCAGACCGACAGTGAGCGGGTACTCTGGTGGCAGTTGCGTGATCGGCAGCTCCATCACGCCAAGTTTCGTCGGCAGCACCCCATCGGCCCGTACATCGTGGATTTCTGCTGTCCGGCACACCGGCTCGTGGTAGAGGTCGATGGTGGTCACCATGCTGCGCAGATCCGAGCCGATGAGCAACGGACGGCATTCCTCGTGCAGCGCGGCTATCGGGTGCTGCGGTTCTGGGATCACGACGTGCTAGACAATCGTGAGGCGGTGTTGCAGGCGATTGAATACGCCCTGTCCCACCCTCACCCTACCCCTCTCCCTCTGAGAGGGAGAGGGCAAAGATAAGGGAGCCCACACGATCATTCAGCAGTCGGTTGATGTTTTGATGGTGCACGGACAAGGCCGGTGAGGCTGTGCGCAGGTAGGAGCTTTTCAAGGAAGCTGACTTATGGCGCGTAGCCGCCTACGCAGGGGGGACTGGTTGACTCGGTGCGCCATGCTCTCAACTTCCTGCAGTTCCCTTTCGATTGCTCGATCGATGTCGCGCTGATGGTCATAATAGTAGGAGAGGGCTGCGTGAATCTGGGCCAAAGACAGGTGGGGATGTTGAAAGTGCATTTCTTCAGGATTCCATCCATGAGCGAGTTTGTCCATGACGACTTCGATGACCTTGACATTCGAGTCATCAATCCAAGCGACGCCCTCATTGTCAAGCTGTATATGAGCGGTCGAGGGGCGACATCTTTTTATCTCCTATTTCTGCTCATTCTGAATCAGGATGGTCGCAGTGGGATTCAGTTGTGGAATAGGGAGGTGGCGTTCTTTGAGCAACGCGATGTGTTCTTTCATCCCCCATTTTGCCCTGATACAGACAATCCTTTATTGAATTGCCCGCTCCGGTGAATCCTTCAAGGTCCGGTGAGTAGAACCCCAAAAATAAGGGATCTTCGGTGGCCTCAATGATAAGAGAGTATTTTAATTCGATCATGTCAACTGGTTACAGCGCCTTCCGATGCGGATGAGACGTGTCTGGCGTATTTTCCCATCACGCCCGACGTATAGCGTGGCACCGGTGGTTTCACCTTTTTCAGTCGAGCGGCGAGTTCCTTCTTCGATAAGGCGACATCCAGACGGCGTTTGGGGATATCGAAGGTGATGAGATCGCCATTTTTAACCGACGCGATCGGCCCTCCTCTGACCGCTTCAGGGGCGACGTGTCCGGCCATCAATCCATGAGTCGCTCCTGAGAACCGGCCGTCAGTGAGCAACGCGACGGAGTCGCCGAGTCCGGCACCCACGATCGCTGCCGTCACGCCCAACATCTCGCGCATGCCTGGCCCCCCCGACGGACCTTCATACCGAATGACGACGACATCGCCGGCTTTGATCTGCCCCGATTTGACCGCCACGAACGCATCCTCCTCTCGGTCATAGACCTTTGCCGGTCCTTGAAATTTCATCATCGAATGGCCGGCAACCTTCACCACGCAGCCTTCCGGCGCCAAATTCCCCTTCAGAATCACAAGGCCCCCGGTTGGTTTGATAGGGGAGGAGAGAGGACGTAGAACTTGTTGTCCGGGCGTTTCACGAGCCTGTGATGCTTCTTCGCCAATCGTTCTGCCTGTGACGGTAAGCTGATCGCCGTGAAGCAATCCGGCATCAAGCAGTCGTTTGGCAACGAGGGTGGTCCCTCCTGCGGCATAGAGGTCCGCCGCGGCAAATCGACCGCCGGGCTTCAAATCGGCGAGGAGCGGGACTTTCCGATTGATCTTATCGAAGTCGTCGATGCTCAGTTTGATCCCAGATTCACGGGCGATGGCAAGAAGATGCAGCACGGCGTTCGTGGAGCCTCCGGTGGTGGCGACGGCAGCGATGGCGTTCTCCAATGACTTGCGGGTGATAATCCGGCGAGGGCGCACATCATGCTTGACAAGATCCATCACCATTTTGCCGCACTCAAATGCAACATCATCTTTCCGACCGTCCATGGCCGGAACTCCATTGCGACCCATCGGTGAAATGCCGAGAAATTCAAACGCAATAGCCATGGTATTGGCCGTGAACTGGCCTCCACAGGCTCCTGGTCCCGGACAGGCGTGATCCTCCAAGTCCTTCAACTCGGCGTCGGTCATCTTTCCCGACGCATGTTTGCCGACGGCTTCAAAAACATCCTGAATAGTCACATCGTGTCCCTGAAACTGTCCCGGCATGATCGAGCCGCCATAGAGCATGAGCGAGGGCACGTTCAGTCGGGCGAGGGCCATGACTGTTCCCGGGATTGTTTTGTCGCAACCCGAAAGCGCGACGACGGCATCGAATAAGTGCCCACGGGCGACGAGCTCAATCGAATCCGCGATGACCTCGCGGCTGATCAGCGACGCCTTCATCCCTTCGGTGCCCATCGAAATCCCATCGGACACCGCGATGGTGTTGTATTCGATCGGGGTTCCGCCGCCGGCTCGGATCCCGGCTTTCACTCGTTCGGAAAGCCGCCGCAAATGAAAATTGCACGGCATGACCTCGATCCATGTATTGGCTACACCGACGAGAGGTTTGGCCAGGTCATCGTCCGTAAAGCCGACGGCTTTTAACATGGCCCGAGCCGGGGCACGTCCGGCCCCGACCAGAAGATCATGACTCTGTAGCCGCACATCTTTTTTCATAAGTCCTCGGGATCCCAGTTACTGCGCGGACATGTTGCCGGGTGGTGCAGGAGGTGCGGCCTCATGGGGGTTCTTGCTGTAGGGATTGGTGCCATGCGGATAGGCACCGTGCGGATTGGCGCCATGAGGATTCGTGCCATATGGCATTCCGCCTCCATGGGGAGTGCCATATCCTTTATGCTGCTGCATCGCCTTGTCGTGCTCGGACTTTTCCTTTGCACGTTGTTCCGGAGTCAGCAAGCCCATGACATCACGGCGTGTCTTGATGGACGTCATCCGCAGCGCGACCTGCAGATCTTCACTTTGTTTCAGCTTGGTTTCGATCGCGGAGAGATCGGACTGCTCATTATCCGTCAGTGCTCTGAGTTCGCGCTCCGCGATTTGGATATCGGCTTCAGCCTTGATACGGTCTTTGTCGAGATTGAGCTGGATATCTTTCAGCTTGGTGACCTGGTCAGCGGTGAGCCCAATCTCTTTTTCGTGTTTCAAGAGATGTCGAATCAGGTGGCCGGCCCCGCTGTGCATCATTCCTTTCCCATAGCCATGTCCTCCCCAAGCGCCATGTCCTCCTCCAGCATGGCCGTAGCTGGGATCATTCGCCCAGAGGCTGGGTACGCCCAATACCAACAGACATACCGACGCTGCCGCAGAAGCGATCGTGGCTCGTAATACAGATTTCATGAATTCCTCCTTGGTTGAGAGGCCCCGGAGCCAAAGCTTGAGCTTGCCATAGCGGTCAACGCAACGCAAGCGTGCCACGCCTTATTCGGCACGGCGTGGACCTCGCGCCCGCGAGTCTCTCGACTCAAAATCATCGTCGATGCCGATCATGTTTGGCTCAACGTCGTTGGGCGCTGTAGAGAAGTTCCGTTCGCGGATCCGGATGCCGTTGTTTGCTCAATCGTTCGTACAATAGCCGTTCCTCTTCGCTGATACCGACAGGCAGGACAATGTGCAACGTCAGGAACAGATCGCCATGCCCGCCTGTGGCGGCCGGAAGTCCCTTTCCCTTGAGCCGGAGTTTCCCGTCGGCCTTGCTCCCTGGAGGAACTTTGACTTTCACCGGTTCGGCTAAGGTGGGAGCCGTCACTTCAGCTCCAAGCATGGCCTCCCAAGGATAAACGGGCAGGGTGACATGCAAGTCCGAGCCTTGCCGCCGAAAGATGGGATCGGAGGGAATGACCACATGAAGATACAGGTCTCCGCGTTTCCCACCGTTTATGCCGGACTGACCCTTTCCGGCAACCCTCACGCGCGTTCCGTCTTGAACTCCAGCAGGAATCCGCACTTCTATGGTTTTGTATTCGGTCATCACCCCGGTTCCTTGACAGGTTACGCAGGATCGGCCACGCACGGTCCCGCTCCCTTGACAGGTCGAACACGTCCGGGGTTCACGCAGATTCACGCGTTTGGTGACACCGGTTAATACTTCGCGTAATCCCAGCTGAACTTCGGTCTCGATGTCCTCTCCCGGCATTCCAGCACTACTGCGTCCGGCTCCACTGCGTCCGCGGTTTCCAAAGAGATTCTCAAAAAAATCTGAGAATTGTTCGCTTCCGGATCCGCCACCGCCTTGACCGGTGTAGTTTCCTTCGTACCCCCATGGCCCGCCAAATCCTTGTGACCCTGCCTGCTGACGAGCTTTCTCGAAGGCTTGTGCCTGCTCCCAATCGGCCCCATACTGATCATACTTCTTTCGCTTATCCGGGTCGGTCAGGACCTCCTGTGCCTCATTGAGCTCTTTAAATTTCTTTTCCATCTCGGCCTTCTTCGCACCCGCGTGGAGATCGGGATGGTACTGGCGAGCTAAGCGCCGAAAGGCTTTTTTAATATCGTCGGACGAGGCGGTTCGGGGAACACCCAGAATGTGATAGTAATCGCGAGGGGTAGTTGCCATACGTGATACGAGATGCGAAACGCAATGCTATGACTCAGCTTACGGAGTGTAGAAACGGTTTGCAAGGGCCGAATGGGTCAACGAGCAGGTGAAGCTTTTGCTCGGGCCATAAGCTTACAGTAGGAGCAGGTCTCAGCCGTGGTGGGCTGGCCGCACAGAGCGCAGGGGTGTAAGGCCGAACGATCTTTTTCCATGACGGTCGTTGGTGTCCACGTCGGGCGCGCTTTCTCAAGAAACCCCCAGTAAAACATCTGCTTGGTACCGGGCGACTCGGTTTCCAGGCGATTCAACACTTCCTTGTAGAGGAGTGTGCGCGCTCCTTGCGCCATGGGACATTCCTCGACAACATAGTCGATCCTATTCAGGACGCAATAGGCAGCCAATTCCCGCTCAGTCAAACGATACAAGGGCTTTACTTTCTTGGCGAATCCATCAACGGAGGCGGGAAGGCTGGGGTCTTGTTTCTCCAGGTATTCGTGCTGCCAGTGCAGCACGTTCCCCAGCAGTCGAGCCGCTTCATCATCCAAATTATGTCCCGTCGCCATGACATCGTACCCATGCTGGATTGCCGCATGGTTGAACCGATAGCGCTTGATTGTGCCGCATGTGGAGCACGTCGGGCGGTGGACCAACATCGCGAGCTCACGAATGCCGGCTCCTTCCTCCCGCTCGACGGTATGGATATGGAGCACAGCACCATATCCAGCCGCCACAGTCTCGGAAAAGTGCACGACTTTTTCTTGTGACGATTCAGAATAGCTTCCGATCCCGAGGTTCACGTACAGGGCATCGGTTTTATAACCCAGTTTCAGGAGAATATCCCAGAGGGCCAAACTGTCCTTGCCGCCTGAAACGGCGACCAGGAGGCGATCATTTTGTGCGAGCATCTCCTGATGACGAATCGCTTTACGAACTTGGTCATGCACGAAATTATTAAAGCAGTCCTTGCAGAATGCGGCGTTATGGCGGGGTAATTTGAGAACGGCTTTGATCTTACATCTTGTACAGTTCATCGGTCTGATCATACGGACATCGCGAGGATGATTGCAAATCGGCACTGCGGGGTAGGAAAGCAAGATGCTGAACGATTGACCTCTGAATCATGATCCGCTATGAAGGGAAGATAGTGGCGTGAGAGAAGAGGAGAGTAGTGTTGAGGCGGGCCAAGGACATAAAGAGCATAAAGTTAACATAATATTTCTTATCAGACTATGACATTTGAGCTTCTTGGCCGTATACATAAAGAACTCTCAATTACCGGGCATGCGTTTTACGAGACTATTCTCTCTATTTCCGAACTGGTCAATCGAAAGGTTCAGATTATTCGTCTCCATTGGCAAGCTTCCGTTTTACTTCAGCACATCGACGATGTGACGGCCAAGGCGGGCCAACAAATCGCCGCGCAGGTTTCTGATCGACTTCCGTACCAGAGTCACCCCGATTTAGTTGTCGGTGCGATCGACCAGATGCTTGCTGATGCCATTTCTCGCGTTCAAGAGTTGAAACAATCATTGGTCGGCGTTGATGCCCAGATTCGTGAGCTCAAAATCGAGACGGTTCATCAGGACCTGCTCTCCCTCCAACGTGATTTGGCGCTTCGTTCGGGAGGTATTGAACGATTGACTGTCGTTCAAGGCGCTGCCGCAGTTGGACAGCCCCTCAGCGCGCTTCCACCGCATTCCTCCGCATACGTGGCTATGATCGTACGAGGGCCTGTTCTGTTGGCTCCGACCGACGATCTTCTGTTCCGGCCCGGCGATATCGTGGTCTTGATCGGCGCTCAAACAGAACTCAGACAACTCGTCTCATGGTTTACCGGCCAATGTCCCCGGACACCGTCGCTCGCGAGATCGATGTAGGACAGTAGGCACATCGACAGAGATCAGATACAATAATGCTCGATGTCAACTACTGTATTTCCGTCATCACGTGTTCTGCTTTGTTTTGTCGCTATTCTCTTTTCCTCCGTCATAGGAGGCGGCCGGGCGGAGGCATTATCGGCCGACTCACCCGGCATTCGCATGCTGGAAGAGATCCAAACCGTCATTACCGAGCTTGCCGAGCAGGCCAAGCCTTCTGTCGTCAACCTGTTTCCCGTCTCCGGCGCCGGTCGGCTTCGCGAAGGACCCGGCGAGCGTGCGCCGAATGCCACTGGTTCCGGTTCGGGCCTGATTGTCGATCGTGAAGGCCATATCGTGACGAACAACCATGTGATCGGCGATGCGACTGAAATTGAAGTGCGGTTCTCCGACAAGACGAAGCTCATCGCTCATGTGATCGGCAAAGATCCGGACACCGATTTAGCTGTCCTCAAAGTGACGACCGATCGACCGCTATCCAGTGCGCGATTCGGTGATTCTTCAAGCGTCAAAGTGGGGCAATGGGTACTGGCCGTCGGGAATCCATTCGGGTTGGACCGGACCGTGACGCTCGGGGTGGTCAGCGGCATCGGTCGCGAAAACATCAACCTTTCGCGGTACGAGAACTTCATTCAGACCGATGCCTCGATCAACCCTGGAAATTCCGGAGGCCCGCTCTTTAATCTCCGGGGTGAGGTGATCGGCATCAATACGGCGATCATCAATTTTGCCCAAGGCATCGGGTTTGCCATTCCTTCGAACATGGCCAAACAGGTTATCGAACAGTTACTGGCCAAAGGCAAAGTTGTGCGAGGCTGGCTCGGTGTCGGGATTCAGCCGTTGACGGCTGAGTTGGCAAAAAAATTCGGAGTCACCGAAGGCGAAGGAGTACTCGTGAACGAAGTGTTCGAGAAGGATCCTGCAGCGTTGGCCGGGATCAAGCCGGGCGATGTCATCGTCCGGATCGACGGTGCCGTCGTTGATTCACCGAATAAACTGTCTCGCCTCATCGCGACGCTGACTCCTGGCGAGACCTCAAAGATAGAAATCGTCCGGGATCTGAAACACGTGACAATGGACGTTCCCCTCACCGAGCGGCGTGATACCACCGTCGTCGCATCAATTTCTCAACAAGAGGAGAAGTTAGGAGTCAGGTTGGGTCTTGATCTCCAAGACGTGACGGCCGCCCTGGCGGACAGGTTCAAGCTCCGTGAGTCGAAAGGCGTGCTGATTACAAAGGTTGAACCCAATAGTCTTGCTCAAGCCGAAGGCCTCCGGGAAGGCGATCTCATCAAAGAGGTCAACCGTAAGGACGTGTCCTCCGTAGGAGAATTTACGTCAGCGATGGGACGGTCCAAGCGTGGCGATACCGTGTTGCTTCGCGTGCTTCGAGAAAACCGCGCATTTTATGTCGTGCTGAAATCCTCCGACTGACGAGTTCAATGGACCGTCGCGGCTTGTCCTTCAGTCTTATGTCGCTCAATGACCCTTGCAGCTAACTCTCGTGGTACTTCATCATACTGTGCGAAATCCATGACATAGCTGCCCCGGCCACCGGTCATGGCGTTGAGGGCCGTCGCATATCGAAGCAACTCAGCCAGCGGAACCAAGGCTGTGATCTGTTCCGCATGGTCCTGCGCGTTGACGGCCACGATTCGACCCCGCCTGGCGCTCAAGTCTCCCATGATAGCTCCGACCGCGTCGGTCGGTGTGTCGATTTCGACCGTCATGACAGGCTCAAGTAACACGGGATGCGCAGTCTCTATCGCTTTCTTGAATGCCATCGATCCGGCGATCTTAAACGACATTTCGGATGAATCAACGACATGATAGGATCCGTCATAGACGGCCACTTGCACATCGACGACCGGAAATCCACCCAACGGTCCTTCCTGCATGGCTTCAATGACCCCTTTTTCCACGGCGGGAATGAAATTTCGAGGAATCGCGCCTCCGACCACACGACTCTCAAACACATAACCGTTGCCCCGTGGGAGCGGCGCCACTTCAAGCCAGCAATCGCCGTATTGCCCGTGACCGCCGGTTTGTTTCTTGTATTTGCCCTGTGCCTGTGATTTCGTCTTGAGCGTTTCCCGGTACGGGATCTTCGGCGTATGGATGATGACATCGGCTCCGAACTTTCGATGGAGTTTCTCAAGAGCCAAATCAATGTGAAACTGCCCCATGCCGCTGAGCACCATCTCCTTGGTTTCGGCATTGCGTGTGAATTCCAGCGTAGGATCTTCTTCGATGAGTTTGTGAAGACCAAGGCTGACCTTATCGATATCCGTCTTCGACTTGGCTTCGATCGCGAACGACATGATCGGCTTTGGGAGGCTCGGTATGGGGTAACAGATGGGAGTATTTTCTTGGCACAACGTGTCACCGGTATGCGTCTCTTTGAGTTTTCCCATCGCGACGATCTCTCCCCCTTTTGCGGAATCGACCGGCACGTGTCGTTTACCCAACACCCTGTAGAAATGGCCGAGCTTTTCCCGTACATGTTTTGAAGCATTCAGCACCGTCGCATCGGCATGAATGGTTCCAGACACGATACGGCAATAAGACAACCGACCGATAAATGGATCGATGATGGTCTTAAAGACGTAGGCTGAAAACGGTTCCTGGGGACTCCCCTTCCGCTCAGACTCTTCGCGAGTCTCCGGGTGGATCCCGTGCCATGGATGGATCACGCCACGTTCGGAGGGTGCCGGCAATAAGGTCACAATGGCGTCCAGCAGGGACCAGACTCCCACATTTTGCGTTGCGGATCCGGCATACACGGGAAGAAATTGATTCGTCTGGATGTCTCGCCGGAGTCCTTGCAGGAGGTCTTCCTGGTTTAACTCTCCCTGAGTCAAGTAGGTCTCCAATAAGGTTTCTCCGCTCTCCGCGACCGCTTCGACGAGCTGCTTGCGCGCTCCGCTGAGAATTTTCTCCAGGCTGTCTGAAATCTGCAGGAGTTCCACTTGAGCGGAGCCTGGCCCGGACCGTACAAATTTCTCATGTCGCACATCAATGACGCCGTCTAAATTCCCGCCGATGCCGACCGGCAACGTCATGGGGATTGGAGCACGACCGAGTTGCTGACGGCAGGTCTCCAGCGCGTTCTCGAACGATGCGCCTTCCTTGTCGAGTCCATTGACGAACACTAAACAAGGAAGATCCAACTCTTTGATTCTTCCCCACAGGCGTGCCAGCTCTGTCCTGACCCCCATGTTTCCGCTCAGAAGAAGGATGACTGCATCGGCGGCCTGCAAGGCGGCGAGCGGTTCACCGAGAAGATCCAGTGCGCCGGGAGAGTCAATGAGATTGATGTTGGTGTGATTCCATGAGAACTGAAGGAGGCTGGTACTTGTCGAATGGCGATGGCGAAGCTCTTCCGGCTCGAAATCAGAAACGGTGGTAGCCTGTGTCACGGAACCCAGTGAGGGGATTGCTCCGCCGGTATACAGCAAGGCCTCACTGAGAGAAGTCTTCCCCGCACCGGCGCTGGATACGATCGCCACGTTTCTGACGGACTCCAGACAGGCTGCTTCCATAGTATGCCCTCCTTGTTAAGGTAGAGGTGTAGGCATTCGCTTCCTCATATTCTCGGGACCGTTGTGTCGGTCGAGAGTACTTCAAGGGTCTTCCCGCTCATCTCTCTGTTCCGCCATCCACCCTTCGTCGGCAAAACTTACGTACCGGCCGTCTCCGACAATCACATGGTCCAAGACGCGGATCCCCAATAGCTTGCCCGCCGTTATCAGTCGGTCAGTCAATCGCCGATCCTCCGGGCTGGGGGTTGGATCTCCGCTGGGATGATTGTGAAGAAAAATGACCGCGGCGGCCGATTCACGTACGGCGAGCGCAAAGGCCTCACGGGGATGCACGATGCTGAGCGTGAGGCTTCCCTCGGAAACCGTGGTTTCTTTGATCACGACATTTTTTGCGTCCAGCAGCACGACTTTGAAGAGTTCATGCTTCACATCGCGGAGGGCAGGATGAAAATGTTTGAACAGATCTGTACTTGAGGCAATACGAGTGCCGGTGGACATGGGAACGGCCAGCGATCGTCGCCCCAGTGCCAATGCCGCCTTAAGTTGGGCCGCCTTGGCGGGACCGACACCAGGGATGGCGCAGAGTTCTTCAATCCCGCAGGCCGCTAATCCTCCCAACCCACCCACGCGGTCGAGGAGTTCAATGGAAACCTGTACGGCGGACGAATCGCGGCGGCCGGTCCTCAGGAGAATGGCGAGAAGATGGGCGTCTGATAAGGCTTCGGAACCCTTCGCGAGAAGACGTTCACGAGGACGTTCGGTCTTTGGCCAGTACGCAATGCCTTTTCTTGGTTCTTTGCCCGCCACGAAGCCCCCTCAGATGACAAAAAATTGACGGTCCGAACTCTTTTGTACCGGCAAATAAGAGAAATTACCGGCCTAAGGCAAATACGTAATTCATAACCTATTGAAATACTGAAACATGACAAATTGGTGCAGCTCTTGCTTAACTGTGCCACCAGCTGTGAACGTAGCCACCTTGGGAGGGATCAATGGAATGTCCGAAGTGCAAGGGTATGATGATGTTGGAACGGTTCTCTGATTTTTTTCTCGTGTTCTATGCATGGAAATGTATCAACTGCGGTGCCATTATTGACCGTACCATCTCTAACAACCGACGAAAAAGTCTAGCGGCCCGCGAATCTCAAACCGTCGCGGCTCGGTAAATCATACTTCGTGGTCGAGGCGCAGACCCTGAGTGAGGGGTTCAGCTAGGACTCGCAGGTGGACGTGTCTTCCTGACGTACCACGAGCCCCCTGACGTACCACGCGACAACGATCGCATTATAGTCTTCCGCAAGAAGACGGTCAAAAGAGTCCCGATGGCGATGGTCCTCTCCAAGTCAATCGCAACCCATACGGTCACCTTCCCCTCCGCCTTTCTTGACCCTTGCAAAAACGCTATGTTAGAGTCTGCCGCTCACGACGATGTTGTCTGGTATGCGTGTGATTGCCGGTACCCATCGAGGTCGTCGACTCTACGGGCCGCGAAAACTTGTTCTTCGTCCAACCTCTGACCGGGTTCGAGAAGCCCTGTTTTCAATTCTCGGTAATCGGCTTACGAACTGTCGATTTTTGGACCTCTACGCCGGGACCGGAGCGGTGGGGATCGAAGCCGTCAGTCGCGGGGCCGCGCACGTGACCTTCGTCGAGTCGAACCGGGATGCATTGAAACTGCTGCGGCAAAACCTAGCGCTCTGTCATATCGGTGAGGAAATAGCCGTGGTGGGTCGGACTATCCAACAATTTCTGGACCATCCCGATCAGTGGAACGGTCCCTATGATATTGTCTTTGCCGACCCTCCTTATGCCGAGGCGCCGAAGCTTCCATCATTGTTCGCTGAGCCAAGGACCGACGAGTGGTTTGCCATGGATTCGTGGCTCGTCATCGAACATGCTGCGAAGACCGATTTCCCCGTGTCGTTGGGGTGCACGAAGTTTTTGCGTCGATATTGCTACGGCGATACGGTCTTATCCCTCTATTTTCGTCCCCGCACTGTGCAGGCATGAGAATCGGTATCTATCCCGGCACGTTTGATCCCATTACGCATGGCCACGCCGACATCATCACCCGCAGCCTTCGTGTGTTCGACAAGGTGGTGGTAGCCGTCGCTCCGAATCCCTCCAAACACCCACTCTTCAATTTGGCGGAACGCCTTGACATGGTCAAGCTGGTCATGAAGGATGTAGGACAGGTCGAGGTGACACCGTTCGACGGATTGCTCGTTGATTACGTCGAACGTTCAGGCGCCCATGCGATTATCCGTGGCTTGCGCGCCATTTCCGACTTTGAACATGAATTCCAGATGGCGCTCGTCAATCGAAAACTTGCGAAGATGGTGGAGACGGTGTTCTTGATGCCCAGCGAAGAATACTCATACTTGTCTTCGACGATTATTAAGGATGTGGCACAACACGGCGGCAATTTAATCGATTTTCTTCATCCGGAAGTAGCCCGGCGCCTACAAGCTCGTATCCGGAGTCTCAAATCATGAAATTGGCAGCGCGTGTCGGGCGTATTGCACCCTCCCCGACGTTGGCCATGGCTGCAACTGCCAAAGCCATGGCTGCGCAAGGACTGGATGTCATCGATTTTTCAGCCGGCGAACCGGACTTTGATACGCCGGAGCCGGTGAAGGCCGCTGCGGAAGCGGCCATACGCGAGGGGTTTACCAAATACACCCCGTCGTCCGGGATCGATGAATTGCGGGCAGCAATCGTCGACAAACTTCTGGCTGAATTGGGGATTCGGTATGAAAAGTCTCAAATTCTCGTGTCTTGTGGTGCGAAACATTCCCTCTACAATTTGGCAGAAGCTTTGCTCGAAGCGGGTGACGAGATCATTATTCCAATCCCCTACTGGGTTTCCTATTCGGATCAGACGCTTCTGAACGATGCGACGCCGGTTCTGTTACCGACCCGCGAGGAAGATGGGTACGCCGTCCATGCTTCAGAGATGGAACGACTCATTACGCCGAGAACGAAAGCCATCATCGTGAACAGCCCGTGCAACCCCACCGGCGCCACCTATGATCGGGAGACGCTGGAAGAGATCGCCTCAGCAGCGGTCCGACATGATCTCCTTGTTATTTCCGATGAGATTTATGAAAAGGTACTCTACGATGGAGCCACGCACATCAGCATTGCTTCGTTGGGATCGGAGATCGCATCGCGAACGGTCATCATCAACGGCGTATCCAAGTCGTATGCCATGACAGGATGGCGAATCGGGTATGCGGCCGGTCCGAAAGATCTGATAACCGCGATGGCCAATATCCAAAGCCAGAGCACTTCAAATCCTTGTTCGATCTCGCAGAAAGCCGCCGTTGCTGCGTTGCGCCTTGGGGAGCCCTTCACTCGCACAATGGTGGAGGAGTTTTCCCGCCGTCGGACCGCGATCGTGGACGGGTTGAATAAAATTCCCGGTGTGTCATGCCGAATGCCAACTGGGGCCTTCTACGCATTCCCCAACATCAAAACCTTGTTGGGGAGACGTGGACCTGCGGGACTACTGAAGTCCCCGAATGACGTGGCGCATTATCTCTTGCACGAAGCCCGAATCGCAGTCGTGTCGGGTGAACCATTTGGAAGCCTGGAGCATCTTCGCCTCTCCTATGCCACCAGCATGACGAATATCATGCGAGGACTCGAGCGACTGGACCAGGCATTCGCGAAGTTGACTTGAGGGAGAACCGGCTTATCTAGTAATGGATTCGTGTAGGTGACGAGAAGAGGAGGAACGCGTGCCGATTTACGAATATCAGTGCGACAGCTGTTCGTATCGTTTTGAAGTGAAGCAGAGCATCAAAGATGATCCGCTCTCGACCTGTGAGCGGTGTGGGAAAGCCGTCAGACGACTGATTTCTTCGCCTGGGATTATGTTCAAGGGGAGTGGTTGGTACATCACCGATTACTCCGATAAACTCAAACCGCCGTCGGGTGTTGGGAGTGAAACCGACACGGCGAAGGCGGGGGAGAAGAAAGAGCCGGCTCCTGCAGCAGCGGCCTCCACAACATCGTCGGCGCCTTCCGCCACGCCGGCGGCATCTGCCAGCTCGTCACCATCGACGTCCGGTACGACGACGCCTTCCTCTTCGCAATAGCACTCGTTGATCAGGTCTCCGGCGTTGTTCTTGAGGGCGGGGCCGCCGGAATGTGTGGTGTCGCGGACCTTCCTTGGTCTGGTTCGGCGCTATGCGCGCCTTGGTGCGCCGAAGTGGGTCGAACGTTCGTGAGTATCACGCCGTCTCTCACCCACCGCTAGAGCCGATTATCGGATGCCGATTGCCTCCGGAGTGGCTTAGTCGCCACCGAGGCCTTGGGAGCATGTTTGGAAGTCGGCTTGGCAGCCTTTGGTTTCAGGGGTGTTTTGTGAGGCGGTGTCTTCGAGGCTCTCGCCTTCAACGCTCTCGCGCGGGCCGCATCCAACTGGTTTTGGAGGCCGGTGAGTATTCCGGTTTTTTCTCGGTTGATACGGCTTAGGTCATCGACCTGTCCTTGCAGTTCCAGTTTGGTCTTGGACAAATCGATGACTTGGGCCTGAAGCTGAGTTTTTTCCATGGTTAAGGTTTGGGCCTCGGCCCGCAATTGTTCGATTTCAGCTTGCAAGGCTGGAGGCCAATAATCACATCCCACAAGGCCGAGTGTGAAGCCCCAACCAATGACCGTACTGACTACCCGCATCGAGTGGCGTGTCATGGCCCCCCTCTCATCAGACTTCATCAGAAATGATGCTGCCACAGCAGGTGCTGGATAGACATTTCTATGACTCTCGCTGTTGCGCAATGACCATTGTGGGAGGGTATTCTAACAGATCACTTGAATCGGCTAAGAAGAAGAATGGCCCGGGCTGTTTGGGCCTAGGCTTACTTCGTTAGGTAGATCTAGCTTGGAAGCAATCGCAATGTGATCGACGGGATCGCTGACTCGAGGATAGTGAGATAGTGAATTGTCTGGGTTTATGTCTTGAGAGCTCGATGCGCGATGTCCGTCCTGAAATGACATCCCTCAAAAGAGATCGTCTTTACGACTCGATAGGCCTCGCGTTGTGCCTCGGATAACGTCGGGCCTCGACCCAGAATGCCGAGGACGCGGCCTCCGGCTGTCACGATCTCATTTCCCTTCTGTGCTGTTCCAGCATGAAAGACCATAGAGGAGCCCGACGAGATGGTCGCCGAAGGGAGCCCGGAGAGCGGCATCCCTTGCTGATAAGGACCAGGGTAGCCTCCCGATGCCATGACTACGCAGACCGTCGCGTCCGGATGCCACTCCACGGGAAGTTGATCAAGCCGATGTTCGACCACCGATTCGATGACGTCGAGGAAATCGGTCTTGAGCAAGGGCAGCACCACTTGTGTTTCAGGGTCGCCCATGCGAGCATTAAATTCGAGCACGTACGGCGTCCCATTCACCACCATCAGCCCCGCGTACAGCACACCTTGGAATGGCGAACCGAGACGAGCCATGGCGTCCACCATCGGCTGCAAGACCTCATGTAAAACTTGATCCTGAAGCTCCGATGTCCCAAGCCGGGCAGGACAATAGGCACCCATCCCACCGGTATTCAAGCCCGTGTCGCCATCACCGACCCGCTTATGATCCTGCGCCGGCGGCATCGGTATCACCGTCCTACCATCGGTAAAGGCCATGATCGTCAGTTCTTCCCCGTCGAGGAACTGCTCGATCAATACCCGTTTCCCGGCTTGCCCGAACACGACCTTCTCCATCGAATCCACGATCGCTTGTCTCGCCTGCTCACGAGTGGTTGCAATGATGACGCCTTTTCCTTGAGCCAGCCCGTCCGCTTTGATCACGACCGGAAACTCCTGCCGCTCAATGTAGGCCAATGCGTCCGCGATCTTTTCAAAACTCTTGGCGTGAGCCGTTCGAATCTTTGCCTGTGCCATGACGTCCTTGGAGAAAATCTTGCTTGCTTCCACACGAGCGGCGTTCCTGGTCGGCCCAAACACTCTGAGCCGAGCTTTGCGGAATTCATCGACGATGCCCAACGCGAGCGGTGCTTCAGGCCCGATCACGGTCACATCAATCTTTTCTCGGAGTGCGAAGTTTTTTAGGGCGGCAACGTCGTCCGATTGAATCGGGATGCAGGTCGCTGATGAAGCAATGCCCGCATTGCCCGGAGCACAATACAGTATGGGTTTGCGCGAACTCTGCGCGAGCTTCCACACCATCGCATGTTCACGTCCACCACTGCCGACGACAAGGATCTTCACCCGTATCACCTCTGAAGGTTGTGTCTTGTAGGAGGGGTCTTGGCTGGATCACAAACGAACAGTAAGGTTAAGGTTGAGGCTAAGGAAAACTCTGATGCGACTCTCTTCCCCTAACCTCAACCTCAGCCTTCCTGAACTAATGTCGAAAATGCCGCATGCCGGTCAAAATCATCGCCATCCCATGTTCATCCGCGGCTTTGACGGCTTCTGCGTCTCGGATCGATCCGCCGGGTTGAATGACGGCTGTAATACCGACTTCGGCTGCGGCATCGAGGCCATCGCGGAACGGGAAGAAGGCGTCCGAAGCCATGACACAACCTTTGACCGGTAGTTGCGCTTTCATGGCCGCCAACTTCACGGAATCTACACGGCTCATCTGTCCTGCCCCGATGCCGACGGTCTGACCCGGCTTGGCATAGATAATGGCGTTGGACTTGACGTGTTTGCAGACTTTCCACGCAAACGCACAAGCGGCATATTCTTCATCCGTCGGCTTACGGATAGTCGGCACAGCGAGCGTGCGAAGATCCGGCAAGACACCGAGATCGCGATCCTGGACAATGAGCCCGCCGACAAGTTTCTTCAGATCAAACCCTTCTTGTTTCACCTTGGTCAACGGTCCCACGTCCAATAAGCGTAAATCCTTTTTCCGCTTCAATTCCGCCAACGCGTCTTGAGCGAATCCTGGAGCAATCACGACCTCAACAAACGTGGACGTGATTTCCTTGGCAGCCGCCAGATCCACCGGTCGGTTGAAAGCGATCACGCCGCCGAAGGCAGACACGGGATCCGTCTCTCTCGCCTTGACGTACGCCTCCACCGGTGTCTCGCCGAGCGCCGCGCCACAGGGATTATTGTGCTTGATGATCGCGACGGCCGTCTCTTCATATTCCTTTACCAACTCAAGGGCGGAATTCGCATCGAGGAAGTTATTGTAGGACATCGCCTTGCCGTGCAAGATCTTCCCGCGAGAAACCGACGGCTCTTTGCCGGCCAACTCACGATAGAACGCGCCTTGCTGATGAGGATTCTCTCCGTAGCGGAGGGACTCCGCCAACTCAAACTGAAGCGACAATACTTTGGGAAATTTGATCTCTCTTGCTTGAACGTGTTTCTCCAAATAGCCGGCGATCAATCCGTCATAGCGTGCCGTATGCTGAAAGACCTTCATCGCCAACTCCCGGCGCAGCGCCGGTGTCACCGTATGGCCGTTCACCGCCTCCAGCACCCGCGAATAATCGGCCGGATCGACGACGACCAACACATCGTCATGATTCTTGGCTGCCGACCGCAACATGGAGGGGCCACCGATGTCGATGTTTTCAATGGCGTCTTCAAAATGGCAATCAGGCTTCGCGATTGTGGCTTCAAAGGGGTAGAGATTGACCACCACCACGTCGATGGGACCGATTCCATGCTGCTTCATCTGCTCGACATGCGCCGGAAGCGACCGGCGTCCCAGCAAGCCGCCATGAATCTTGGGGTGCAACGTTTTCACTCGACCATCGAGAATCTCCGGGGATCCCGTATAGGCCGCGACATCCGTGACCTTCACCCCGGCGTCGCGCAACGCTTTGGCCGTTCCTCCCGTGGACAAAATTTCTGCGCCAAGCGCTTCCAGTCCCTTCGCCATCTCGATGACTCCGGTCTTATCCGAAACACTGATCAACGCCCGCTTGATGCCGGCCATGTGAGTACTCCTTAGAATCGTGTGTGAGGTGGAAGAGATACGTCGATTGCGAAAGGCCTGCGAAGGATAGCAAATGAGTGCGGTAAGTTCAAGGCGACCTGTGGCGGGCTACAGCGACGATGGCATCCGGCATTTTTCTAGCCAGGATGTTCGTACATCGATGCGGGAATGCGGTATTTACCGGTCCAAACCCCCGGCAAACGTGTCATTGACGTTGGTGCTATCATTCAAGTAATGTTTCATCGGCAATAAGGAGTCCCCTGCATTCCCCTACATAACCACTCATATGGAGGTGCGCTATGCTGGCTGGCCGATTGGTGAGGCTGATCGAGAAGAACTCCGAAAAACTCGCTCACGAGCTGAGCGAGAAAGTGTGGAATTCTCCCCGTTGTAGCGATTTGCGAAAAGTCCCACCGGACGAACTCCAAGCCCGCACCCGCGAGATCTACCAAAACTTGAACAATTGGTTGATGGACATGACCGAAAGCGAAATCGAGCGCCGGTACACGGAGCTCGGCGCCCGGCGAGCCGCACAGGGCGTTGCCTACAGCCACTTCCTCTGGGCCATCACCGCTACCAGAGAACATATGACGGCCTTTGTTCAGCGCGAGGGATTGTCCGATAGCGCCGTCGAGCTGCACGGCGAGTTGGAACTCATGCACGTCTTGAGTCAGTTTTTTGATCGTGCGTTGTACTATACAGCGATGGGATATGAAAGCGAGCGTACCCGCATCGGAACGAACCTCCGCAGGCGGAGGGACGATCATCAGAAAGTATCGGTCTAATGCCACTGCCCGAGTGGCGACTGAAGTATGTCACCGCCTCTACGGGCTCACCGTATACGGGTGAGCCCATTCCTTATGTCACCTCAGTCCCGTTCATGCACTGCTGATATCCTGTAGCCCCCATTGTTATCACTACAGAAGACTCGATCACGTGTGAGGCGCTTCACCGCTCGGCGCCTGACCGATCGATGACGATGTGGTGGACCACGGCATACTTCCGTATGTCGAGCGGTACAGAGCTGCTTCCGCCACATCGAACGGCATCAATGCATCAAGGTGAGCACGGAATCCATGCGGTCACGGTCAAGCCGGCGCTTGATCTGGGGAACTTCCCAGTCGACGAGAGAGGAACATGACGATACGTCATACGGCGGGGAGCTCATACGCCATTTTAGCAGGCTGTCGAACACTAGTTTGATGCCCGATGACTCTCGATATCCTGACGGTCATAGATCGAATTCAAATTGCCACAAGATTACGATAACGTCACCGCTCCTACCAGAGGCAGGGTGCTACTGGGCAAGGCGGAGAACGTCGGAAGCGATCATGCGCGAGGAGATTCTGAGGTGTCGTCTGAGAGGGTGATCCTTTGGATCATTAAAGTCATTTTCCCGTCTCATTCCACGGGGAGTCAAATGTGAGCCATTTCTTGGACCGGCTCCTGTTCTTCCGTGAAAATCTCGACACGTTTTCGGGGAAGCACGGAGTCGTCAGGCGTGAGGATCGCACGTGGGAGAATGCCTATCGTGATCGTTGGAATCACGACAAAGTGGTGCGCTCGACACATGGGGTCAACTGTACCGGCTCGTGCAGCTGGAAAATTTACGTGAAGAACGGGTTGATCACGTGGGAGACGCAACAGACGGACTATCCTCGGACACGCCCCGACCTGCCGAATCATGAACCTCGCGGATGTCCCAGAGGGGCGAGCTATTCCTGGTATGTCTACAGTGCGCAACGCATCAAGTACCCGTTGGTGCGGGCCCGGCTGATGGCGTTGTGGCGAGAAGCTCGGAAGACGCTGGCGCCGGTCGAAGCCTGGGCATCGATCGTTGAAGACGCGCAACAACGCCGGCACTATACATCGATACGAGGACAGGGAGGCTTCGTGCGTGCGACATGGGACGAAGTCACGGAGCTGATCGCGGCGGCCAATGTCTATACGATCCGGGAGTACGGTCCGGACCGCATCGCCGGATTTTCCCCTATTCCGGCGATGTCGATGGTCAGCTTTGCGGCAGGCAGTCGGTACCTGTCGTTGATCGGGGGCGTCATCCCCTCATTCTACGATTGGTACGCCGATTTACCACCGTCCTCCCCGCAAGTCTGGGGCGAGCAGACCGATGTGTGCGAGGCTGCCGACTGGTACAACTCCTCTTATATCGTGGTCTGGGGATCAAACATTCCTCAGACCAGGACTCCGGACGCGCATTTCTATACCGCTGCACGATACAAAGGCACCAAGACGGTTGCTGTGGCTCCGGACTTTGCGGAATACGTCAAGTTCGCGGATCACTGGCTGGCGCCTCGGCGAGGCACGGATGCGGCGCTGGCCATGGCGCTCGGCCATGTGATCCTCAAGGAATTTCATCTGACCGCCCGCAGTCCCTACTTCTTGGATTATTGCCGCCAGTACAGCGACATGCCCATGTTGGTCCTCCTGCGCCGAGCCGGCGACGGCTATGAGCCGGGCCGCTTTGTTCGAGCATCCGACTTCGATGACCAACTGGGTGAAACCAACAATCCGGACTGGAAGACAGTGATTGTCGATGAGGCGACCGGGCGTCTGTGTGTTCCCCACGGCAGCATCGGCTTTCGGTGGCGTGAGAAAGGGCGCTGGAATCTCGATCTGGTCGACGCGATGACCGGACATCGGATAACGCCCGCCTTGAGCATGCTTCCACAAGCCGAGGAGACAGTGTCGGTTGCCTTTCCCTATTTTTCTGATGATCACCCGCCGATCCTGCGCCATCTGGTTCCGGCTAGACGGCTCAGTACCGCTCATGGCGACCAGCTCATGGTCACCTCCTACGACCTCCTGCTCGCAAGTTACGGTCTCGATCGGGGGCTTGGAGACGATCAGGCGGCGGAAAACTACGATCAAGACATTCCCTATACGCCGGCATGGGCCGAAAAACATACGGGCGTCCGTCGCCATCAGATCATTCGTCTCGCCCGTGAGTTCGCAGAGAATGCGGAAAAGACACGAGGCCGTTCGCTGGTCATCGTCGGAAACGGGATCAACCAGTGGTACCACACCGACATGATCTACCGCGCGATCATCAACGTCCTGGTCATGTGCGGATGCGTCGGGCGATCGGGCGGCGGGTGGGCTCATTATGTCGGACAAGAAAAGGTACGGCCGCTTGCCGGCTGGACGACCGTGGCATTTGCGCTCGATTGGGTCCGCCCACCTCGGCACATGAACGGCACCTCCTTCTTTTACGCGCATACCGACCAGTGGCGGTATGAAAGCCTCCGGCCGGCCGAGACGCTCTCGCCGACGGCAACGGATGATCCGGATGCGGATGCGGCTCATCTCATCGATTGGAACGTGCGGGCCGAACGCAGAGGCTGGCTCCCTTCCGCGCCTCAGCTCAACACGAATCCGCTCGATGTGGTGAGCGAAGCGGACGCATCGGGCATGCATCCGGTCGAGCATACCGTCGAACGGCTCAAAACCGGCAAGATTGCATTCGCCTCAGAAGATCCCGATCACCCCAAGAATTTTATCCGGAACCTGTTTATCTGGCGCTCTAATTTGATCGGCTCCAGTGCGAAGGGCCATGAATACTTCTTGAAACATCTGCTCGGCGCCGCCCACGGTGTTCTGGCCCCCGATCTCAAGGAACAGGAAGCGCCGCTTCCTCGCGAGGTGGTGTGGCGAGATGAGGCTCCCACGGGAAAGCTCGATCTGCTTGTGACGCTCGATTTCCGTATGTCCTCGACCTGCCTCTACTCTGATGTCGTGCTGCCCAGCGCGACTTGGTATGAGAATAACGATCTGAACACGTCGGACATGCATCCCTTCATCCACCCGTTGTGCGAGGCGGTGAATCCCCTCTGGGAGAGCAAGGCTGATTGGGACATTTATAAAGAGATCGCCAGGAAGTTCTCCGAGCTGGCCGGGCCCGTCCTTGGCACGCGGAACGATCTCGTCTTGACGCCTCTGTTGCACGATACCGCGAGCGAGCTCGGTCAGCCGACGTCGGCCGACGATTGGAAGCGCGGCGATTGTGAGGCCATCCCGGGCAAGACCATGCCGAACATGACCGTAGTCACGCGACCCTATGGCGAAACATACGACCGATACATCGCGCTCGGGCCGCTGACGCGAGATCTCGGGACCGGGGCGAAGGGAATCGTATGGGACAGTAAAGAAGAAGTTGAAGCGCTGGGCCGGGTCAACGGCGAAACGCCGCTCAATGATCGCGAGCCTTATCCGAAACTGGAAACGGCACGACAGGCGTCCCAAGCCATCTTGACACTGGCGCCGGAGACGAACGGTCGCGTCGCGGTCAAGGCTTGGGAGGCTCTCTCGCAACGGACCGGCCGATCCCACACACATCTAGCCGAAGGGCGGGCCGAAGAGCAGCTCACATTCGATGATCTGGTTGCCCAACCCAGGAAGGTTATCTCCTCGCCCACTTGGAGCGGCATCGAGTCGGAAAAGGTCTCCTACACCGGAAGCTATACCAACGTCCAGGAGCTGGTTCCCTGGCGGACCCTGACGGGACGCCAACAACTTTACCAGGATCATCCGTGGATGCGCCTCTTCGGCGAGCAGGTCTGCGTCTACAAGCCGCCCATGAATACTCGATCCGTTGAAGCCTTTCGTCGTCGCATGAAAGACGGCGATGGGAGCTTCCTCGTCGTCAGTTGGATCACGCCTCATCAGAAGTGGGGAATTCACACGACCTACAGCGAGACGAGTCCGATGCTCACCCTGTCCCGAGGTGGTCCGATCGTGTGGCTGTCGGAGGCGGAAGCCAGAGAAGCAGGTATCCGGGATAACGATTGGATCGAGGTCGTCAATGCGAACGGCGCATTGGTGGCGCGGGCCATCCTCAGCCAACGGATTCCGCGCGGAGTGGCCATGATGTACCACGCGCAGGACAAGATCATCAACATGCCGCTGGCTCCGTCTACGGGCCGACGCGGGGGCATTCACAACAGCGTGACGAGGATCACCATGAAACCGACTCACATGATCGGTGGGTATGCGCACCTGGCCTATGGCTATAACTACTATGGAACGGTCGGGACCAACCGGGACGAAATGGTCGTGGTGCGGAAGCTCGAACGAGTCACATGGAGCGCGATGCCGTTGCGACTAGACGTTAACGCTCAAGCGACGTGAGCCGTTCATCGGATGGAGGTCTTATGAAAGTCCGCGCGCAGGTGGCCATGGTCATGAACCTCGATAAATGCATCGGTTGCCACACGTGCTCTATTACCTGCAAGAATGTATGGACGTCGCGCGAAGGCGTGGAATATGTCTGGTTCAACAACGTTGAAACAAAGCCGGGCGTCGGCTATCCCCATGAATGGGAAAATCAGGAGCGCTGGAACGGCGGTTGGCAACGTAAAGAAAACGGCGCACTCAAGCCGAAACAGGGCGCTCGCTGGCGAATCCTGACCAACATTTTCTCGAACCCCAACTTGCCGCAAATCGACGATTATTACGAGCCGTTTACGTTCGACTACAACACACTCCAGCACGCACCAGAAGGACCGATGGTGCCCACCGCTCGGCCGATGTCCATCATCACCGGGGAGGTCAAGGACAAGATTGACGGAGGTCCGAATTGGGAAGACGACCTTGGCGGCGAGTCGGCCGAACGCCTCAAGGACGTCAATGTCGATGGAATCGATCCGGGTCTCCTGGCCGCATTCGAGAATACCTTTCTATTTTATCTCCCGCGGCTCTGCGAGCACTGTTTGAATCCCACCTGTGTCGCCTCCTGTCCGTCCGGTTCGATCTATAAACGCGAGGAAGACGGCATCGTGCTCGTCGACCAGGATAAGTGTCGCGGCTGGCGGATGTGCGTCAGCGGGTGTCCCTATAAGAAAGTTTATTATAACTGGCACACAGGCAAGGCCGAGAAATGCACCTTTTGTTATCCGCGCATCGAATCCGGCCAGCCGACAATTTGTTCGGAAACGTGCGTCGGTCGCCTGCGATACTTGGGCGTGATGCTCTACGATGCCGACCGCATCGAACAAGCGGCGAGTGTCGTACGGGAACAGGATCTGTATGAGGCCCAGCTTGGACTGTTTCTCGACCCTAAGGATCCGGCCGTACAGGCGCAGGCGAAGCAGGACGGGATTCCGGACAATTGGTTGGAGGCGGCCAAGCGGTCGCCTGTCTATAAGATGGCGGTCGAGTGGCGCCTGGCATTTCCGCTCCATCCTGAATACCGGACCTTACCCATGGTGTGGTATATCCCGCCGCTCTCACCGGTCGCCGGTTCAGTCGAGACCGCGTCTTCGGAACCGGACGGGCTTCCCGATACCTCCTCCCTCCGGATTCCTGTACGCTACCTCGCGAATCTCCTGACGGCGGGAAAAGAGGAGCCCATCGTAGGTGCACTGGATCGGCTGATTGCCATGCGTCGATACATGCGAAAGAAAGACATGGGGGACGACGCAGTCTTGTCGCCGCCAGGACTGGGGCTAAGTGAAAGCCAGATCGAGGAGATGTACCGGTACCTCGCGATCGCCGATTATGAAGACCGGTACGTCATTCCAACCAGCCATCACGAGGCCGCATCACAGAGCTTCGATGACCAGGGCTCCTGCGGCTTCTCCGCCGACAGCCGATTCTCCGAGGGGGTGACGGGGGCGAGCCTGTTCGCCGGCAAGGAGCGATCGAATACACAATTCATCAGCGTGAATGAGATTCGGAGAGGGAACCGTAGGCCGTGAGGCTCTATAAGGCTATCGCTCTGCTCTTGACCTATCCCGAACAGGACTGGCTGCAGTCGATCGGCGAGTTGCGGACGGTGGTGTCCGCCGAGACCGGACGAGGCCTGCGTGCGGGACGTCGGCTCGACCGGTTGTTGACCTACTTCGAACATGGGCGATTGATCGATTTGCAGGAGATCTATGTCGAAACCTTCGATCGCAATCCGGCCCATTCGCTGTCGATCTTCGAGCATGCCATGGGAGAATCCCGGGACCGAGGCGCCGCAATGGTTCGCCTTGTTGAGGAGTACCATCGGTCCGGATTGGAAGTGACGAGTCGCGAGTTGCCCGATTTCCTTCCGGTGTTCCTTGAGTTCCTGTCCCTGATTCCGCCGGAGGAAGCGCAAGGGCGACTTGCCGACATCGAAGATGTTGTTGAGACTCTGCATAGCCGGCTCGCGGAGATCTGTTCCCCATACGCTGGAGCCTTCGATGCCCTGATGGTGCTGAGTCCCGGCTCCGCGTGGTCCGGAGCATCGTCTCCGATCCGTAACATGAGGCGATTGCTCCGGCCGACGCAGTCCGAGACCCGAGTGGGAATGCCGGGAACGTTGACGAAAGAACCGCCTGGCGACGGCGGGCACCGTGAGACCAGACACGATCCAAGCCGATGAGGAGACGCCATGGCCGATGTCCATGAATTCTTCTTTCAAATCTATCCGTACATCGCCGGTTCCGTGTTTCTCCTCGGCAGTTTGCTGCGTTTCGAGCGAGGCCAGTATACCTGGACGAGCGATTCAAGCGAATTGCTCAGACGCGGAACACTCCGGTTCGGCAGCAACCTGTTCCACGTCGGCGTGTTGTTTCTCTTCCTGGGGCATTTTGTCGGCCTTCTCATGCCGGAAGTGTTCGGGATGATGGGCATCGGTCTGCGTGGACATCAGTTGACCGCCATAATCAGCGGTGGACTCTTCGGATCCGCCTGCTTGGTCGGACTCGTCATGCTTCTCCATCGGCGCATGACGGAGCCGAGAATCCGAGCGACCACGCGCCTGATGGATCTGGTCGTGCTGGTATGGATTCTCATCACTCTGTCCTTCGGCCTGTGCACACTGTATTTTTCTGCTCAGGAGCTGTCAGGAGACAACCTGATCCCCTTGGCCCAATGGGCCCGTCATATCATCACATTCCACGGCGGCGCCGCTTCTTTCTCGGTGGATCTGCCCCTGGTCTATCAAATTCACATGGTATTAGGGATGACGCTGTTTGCTCTCATCCCGTTCAGCAGACTCGTGCACATCTGGAGCGGATTTGCATTGGTGGTCTACCTCCTACGGCCGTATCAGGTGATGCGTCCGGGATTACGCCGACGGTAAGGCGGTCGTCGAGAGGCGGGATCAGAGGAGAAGGGGATGCAGGACATCGTCGTGGTCGGCCCCGACATGGCGGGTATCCCTGCCGCCTATGAGATCAAAGGAGATTGGTGCGATAATCGAATCTCCCCTTACGTGCATCGAAGGTCTTTACCAGTCAGCGCCTAACCGATCGATGACGATGTGATGCACCACGGCATACTTCCCGAGTGTCGAGAGGTACAGAGCCGCTTCCGCCACATCGAAGGGGTCGATCTTTTCGCTGCGCTCAATGTCCGCCGGAGACGCGTCCACCAACTCATCCGCCACCGCTCCCGGACAGATGGCGCTGACTTTGATGTGGTAAGGCCGGCCTTCGTCAGCCAATGATTTGGTGAGCGCCATCATGCCGTGTTTTGACGCGCTATAGGTGCCGGTGCCTGTCCAGGCTTGCAGTCCGGCGACACTCGACATGCTGATAATCATGCCGCCACCCTGTTCCTTCATGTGCCGGAAGCCCGCCCGACAGCAAAAGAAGGTGCCGCGCAGGTTCACGCTCATGACCTGATCGAATGTCTCGGTGCTCGTCTCAGCCAAGCGACGCCCGCCTCCGATACCGGCATTGTTGACGAGAATATCGATCCGGCCATAGCGGGTCACCGTATCGGCCATCAATCGCTCGACCTGCTGCTCGTCGGATACATCAGTCTGAATTGGCCATGCCTCTCCACCCTGCTCCCTGATTTGTGAAACGGTCCGCTCACACAGTTGCAACCGTCTCGCAGCCACGATCACCTTTGCTCCTTCCTGGCCGAACCGAAGGGCGATCGCCTTGCCGATTCCGCTGCTACTCCCCGTCACGATCGCCACTTTGTCCTTCAGCCGTAGCGTGCTCATCATGCCGTGATGACGCGAGTTATCAGCACCGCGGCTGCTCGAGTCCATCCGCTTCGATTCATATCCTCCATCTCCTTCATCGTCCATCAGGTATCAACCGGAGACCTACTTCGTCGAGATGCGTCAGGAGGTCCGCCGGGTCTTGGTACACTCGATAGGCACCGGCACGCTCCAGTTCGTCTTGGCCATAGCCTCCTGATAAGAGACCGACCGATAGAGCAGAAGCACGTCGAGCCGCCAACAAATCCCACACGCTGTCGCCTACGATGACACAACGACTCATCGGCATGTTCAACCGTTTCGCTGCCTCTAAAAAGAGGTCTGGGTCGGGTTTCGCGAACCGGACATCGTCTCTCGTGACCACAGGGACATCATCGGCAAGTTTCAACAGCTGAAGCGCATGGCGGGCGTTCTCCATCCGTCCACTGGTCGCAATAGCATGCGGAATGTGATGGCGGGCCAAGGTGGCCAGGAGGTCATGGGTGCCGGGAAGGACACGAAGGGAGGGCGCTTGTCTGGCATAGGCTTCCCGATGAACCCACTGGATCTGCTTCGCTTCCTCCGTTGATAGAGGCCGTCCGGTTTCACGCAGCAGCCCGTGAAGCATCAATCCCCCGCTCATGCCAATTTGGCGGTGGATGCGCCAGACCGGCAATTCAATGCCGGCTGCCTGTGTCGCTTCTCTCCACGCCAACACATGTTGATACACGCTGTCTATCAGAGTTCCATCAAGGTCGAAGAGAAACGCGACGACATGGGGTTCGGGGTGAGCGGCCACCAGGATCAACGCTCCAACTTGGCATCCATCGTAATGGTGGTGTTCAAGAGCCGAGAAATGGGACAGCCGGTCTTGGCTGCTTGAGTGGCTTTGTCCCATGCCGCCTCATCGGCTTTCGGTACCTTGCCTCTGACGTTCAGTGTGATGTTCGTCACGGTCCATCCGGCCTCCGCCTTATCGAAGATGACAGTCGCCGTCGTTTCCAGTTTCTCCGGTGTCAGTCCTGCCTCGCCCAATTGAGCCGAGAGCGCCATGGTAAAACAGCCGGCATGGGCGGCGGCGATGAGCTCTTCGGGATTCGTCCCTTTGCCGTTCTCGAACCTGGTGGAAAACGAATAGGGAGTCTGGGACAAGACGCCGCTATCCGTCGAAACAGTGCCTTTGCCGTTCTTTAAATCACCTTGCCATATCGCAGATCCAGTGCGTTTCATAATACCTCCAATAAAGAGAAATTGAATGATGACACTCAGTAGACGTCTCGCCCTCCACATCCCAAGCAGGATGGAAATCGGCGATTGGCCATTATGGGTCGTAGATAAGGCGATCTGAGCTAGGGCTTACCCGAGTCCGAATGCGGACCCCCACTTGTTCTACCAGCATGGAGGTGCGGGATGATAGACGCAAGGCGCCTGCAGAACAGCGGACCGTATTTCCGCCGACCTCTTTTTCACTCAGTCGACTTATGTCGGACCATCTGCTCCAGTTGAGCCAGAAACGGGCGCTGACCCGGAAGGATTTTTCGATGCGCGGTGCAGAGGTCAAACCATTCGGCGCGATCGACCTCTGGAAATTCTTGAATCTTTCCCGACTTCGGCGGCCACTCCATCCGGAAACTGGTGCTCCGAATCGACGGCGCGTCGATCTCGCCATCTACCGCCCAGACGGAAATGACTTTCCCACTGGGTTGACGCACAGGTATCAAAGGAACGGTTTCGCCTTGCACTTCAAAACCTGTTTCCTCGTGAAATTCCCGCTTGGCGGCTTCCAACACATCGGCGCCTTCATCATATTCGCCCTTCGGAATCGACCACGCTCCGTCATCCTTCTTCGCCCAGAAAGGGCCGCCCGGATGAACCAGCAGTATTTGAATGGCGCGGTTCCGTATTCGATAGAGCAGGATCCCGGCGCTCAGCTTTCTTCCCATTGCTTAGGACCCTGTCCGACATTGACCTTTCTACTGCGACGAACGATCTGCGGCCATCTGCGTCGTTCTCGGCCAGAAAAAATCCTCAATGTATTTCCTCGGGAAGGAGCGCGTCTTGGCGCGCCGGGGTGGGCGGGTGAAATAGGCTACACCTTCGGTTTTTCGAGAACCTGCCGGCTCACCGTCTCGCCGGCGTGCGCAAACTTGACGCTCCTTATTTGTCGCGTCGCGCACCCTGCGGCCTCGCGTCTGACCGCCCCTCCTTCGCCTCGTCACGAATGGCAATGTCGAACAGGCTCCTTGGCTTACGCCGAACGGGGCCGCAATTCCAGCAGGAAAATTCGAAGCAAGACAGCTGGATCTTATGCAGCTGCAGATTTTAGGCAGCCGCTTGGGCAGGCTGTGAATGACCGTGCGCCTGACGCGTTCGCAAACGCAAACTCAGGGCGATCAAGAGAATGCCGAAGGCAATCGCATAGGCGCCGAGATACCACACGAGCCCGACCGCGCCTGCTTCGGGAAAGAAAACAAGCAGGAAGCCGAGGGCTATCGAGAAGAGTCCTGAAAGGGCCAACATCCATTCCCCCTCGATTTCTTTGCGCAGCTTCACTGCGGCGGCAATTTGCAATCCCCCTGTCATGAGCGCCCAGGCTGAAACCACATAGACCAACACCAGAGCGGTAATGCCCGGCCAGACAAAGCTGATGACAGCCGCTCCGATTCCAGCGATGCCCGACAGTAACAGACCCCACCAAGGTTTTGGTCGATCAATGTGCCGCCATGCCGCCACGAGATTGAAGAGTCCGTCCAAGAAGGCATAAATCCCGAAGAGATAGACGAGCGCGAGCAAGGTGGAGAGCGGCATGAAGAACGCGACGATGCCGACGAGAATACTGAGCAATCCCCGGAGCGCGATCGCCCACCAACGTATAGGAATTCTCTCCAACTCATCGTTGTGTATGCTGACAGCGGGCAAAACCATAGGAGAAGCATACCGTTCCTACTTCTGCGATGAGACTGGTGAATGCCCCAGTTTGTTGCTCACCATAACCTGTGCACATCCGCCTGTTTCAGCGGCAAATCTTACCCTAGTACATCTCTTATCAAATGTGGTACCGTGCCGCGTCGCACTCCACAATAGTTACATCATCCACAGTGGCTGATCTCATGAGGCGTGCGGGGATTTTCACCGGCGGTGTTTGTTGCGTTGATCCTTCTCGCCGTGGTGTGCATTCCGAGGCACCTTTCCTCTCCGCCACGGTCTACGACCATGGTTTTCGACACGTCCCACACAAGCTTCGATCGAGACAATTTGGTGTTTATGGGAGCCATCACACAAGCCTTCAACGGAGCCATCACATCGGATTGCTGATGTAAGGACTGAATGCACTATGAGCACACTGAACAGATGGTTGCAGCAAAATTCTAAGGGTTCGCTCGAGCAACAATGCCAGCAGCTCGCTAACTTGTTGCGTACAAAGGAACAGGCGCTGGAAACGACATCGCACGAGTTGAAGGTCAAAAATGCGGCAATGCAGATGCTTGAACAGAAAATCATGTCATCTGAGACGCTGTTCACCTCAACCCAGCGAGAGCTCACCGCGCGTGGCGAGCGAGTGAAGGCGCTTGAAGCAGAAGTGGCTGCACAATCGAAACAACTGACAGACTTGGAAGCTGAAGGAGTTGCAGCACGCCAGCGCGTGGGTGAGCTCAGCGCAACGGTTAGTGCCCTGGCCAACGAACTCCGTGGAGCTCAACAGGCCTGTCAGATCGCCGAACAGGCCCACGAGGTCTCGAAGGAGGAAATCCGTGTCCTGCGCGAGCATATTGCCCAACTCAACGAAGGCCTTGCCGAACGGGATCATTTCCGTGCCCGAGTCGAGAAGCTTGAGTCGAGGCAAGACCGGGTCCATCAATTAGATGTTGAGCTGAGCGATCGAGAGGCAGCTCATCGAGAGGCCCTTCAGCAGTTCGAACAGTCGCTTGCGGAGCGCGATAGGCGGATCAGTGAGTTCGATAAGTCTATGGCTGTCCATATGGACGAGCTTCGCGGGGCTCAACAGGCTTGTCACGCTGCCGAGCAAACCCAGGAGGTATTGAAAGAGGAAATCAGAGTGCTGCGAGACCAGATCACGCAACTCAATAAAGACCTCGCCGACCGGGATCGCCTCCGGACCCATCTGGAGAAGTTGGCGTCGGTGCAAGATCGTGTGCATCAGCTCGAGGTCGAACTGAGTAATCGGGAGGCGGCGCATCGTGGATCGCTCCAGCAGCTCGAACAGTCGCTTGCGGAACGCGATGGGCGGATCAGTGAGTTCAATGTGAGCGCGGTGGCCAGGTTGGATGAACTTCGTGAGGCCCAACAGGCTTGTCAGACAGCTGAACACACTCAGGAGGTGTTGAAGGAAGAAAACCGGGTGCTGCGAGACCAGATCACAGAACTCAATAAAGATCTCGCCGATCGGGATCGCCTCCGTGCTCACCTGGAGAAACTCTCCAAGGTGCAAGATCGTGTGCATCAGCTCGAGGTCGAATTGAGTGATCGGGAAGCCGCCCATCGGGGAACCCTGAAGCAGTTCGAACAGTCGCTTGCGGAACGCGATCGCCGGATCAGTGAGTTCGATAAGTCTATGGCTGTCCATATGGACGAGCTTCGCGGGGCTCAACAGGCTTGTCACGCTGCCGAGCAAACCCAGGAGGTATTGAAAGAGGAAATCAGAGTGCTGCGAGACCAGATCACGCAACTCAATAAAGACCTCGCCGATCGGGATCGCCTTCGTGCTCACCTAGAGAAACTGGAATCCGTGCAAGGCCGTGTCCATCAGTTGGAGATCGAACTGAGCGACCGGGAAGCCGCCCATCGGGGAACTCTCCAGCAGCTCGAACAGTCGCTCGCGGAACGCGATGGGCGAATCAGTGAGCTCAATGCGAGCTCGATCGCTCAGCTGGACGAACTTCGTGACGCCCAACAGGCCTGCCAGGCTGCCGAGCATGCGCAGGAGCTCTTAAAGGAGGAAATCCGGGTTCTGCAAAACCGGATCGCCCAACTCAACGAAGACCTTGCCGATCGGGATCGCCTCCGTGCTCACCTGGAGAAACTCTCCAAGGTGCAAGATCGTGTGCATCAGCTCGAGGTCGAATTGAGTGATCGGGAAGCCGCTCATCGGGGGACCCTGAAGCAGTTCGAACAGTCGCTTGCGGAACGCGATCGCCGGATCAGCAAGTTCGATGCGCATACGGCAGCTCAGACGGACAAGCTCCACGAAGCGCAGCAAGCCTGTCGAACTGCTGAGCGAGCCCAGGACGTCTTGAAGGAAGAAAACCGGGTGCTGCGAGACCAGATCACGCAACTCAATAAAGACCTCGCCGATCGGGATCGCCTTCGTGCTCACCTGGAGAAACTGGAATCCGTGCAAAACCGTGTCCATCAGTTGGAGATCGAACTGAGCGATCGGGAAGCCGCCCATCGGGGAACCCTGAAGCAGTTCGAACAGTCGCTTGCGGAACGCGACCGCCGGATCGAAGAGCTTATGCCGACAGCCAATCTTCTTCGCGAGAAAGGAGCAGAACTCAAGGAATGGGAAAAGAAATACGCACGTACGGTTCAAGAACATAAGTCAGCAGTGGTCAATTTCCAAGAACAATGCTCGGCACAGGAGCAACTCCGCGAGCAACTTCTGCTTCATGAGCAACAGCTCCATGAACGAGACGAGCAGATCGCAGGTTTCCACCGTCAATTACAGGATCTTCAAGCGGAATGTCAGAATTTATTACATGAGGTACAGAGCATTCCAGGGAAAGATGAGCAGATCAATCGCCTGCAACAACGTCTCAAAGAACTGAGAGGGACCCTTCGCGAAAAAGCAGGAGTGCCTGCAAAAGCAGCTCCGGCAAAGGAAGGGCCCCGCCCGGCCCGCCAGAATGGAGCCACGCTGAGTTCCCAAGGAGGGCAGCCCAAGATCAGTAAGGACAAGCAGGAGGACGATCTCAAAAAGATCCATGGGATCGGGCCTGCCTTTGCACAGACCCTTCATAAGATGGGCACCCGCACCTTTATTCAAATCGCTCGTTGGAAATCGGAGGATATCGAAAAAATCGCCAAGAAGCTCGATACCGATCCTGAGCGCATCAAACGGGAGAATTGGATTGCTGACGCCAAGAAGCAACACTACCGAAAATACGGGGAACGGGTATAGCAATAGCAACCTGCCAATGCTCGGTTTTTTCAAGGTCTCTATGATTACTCCTTTGTCGGGTCCGCCAAATCAAGTCCTCCTACCAACCGGCTATGACAATGACCGTCTAAGATAACGCTATGTGACTGCGTGATTTCGCCACGAACTGTTCATGAATCATGCAGGCTAGTACATTTATTATCAAATGTGATACCTTGCGCGCGTCGCGCCCCAGTAGGCACATTATCTACAGCGGGCTCATCTCATGAGGCGTGCGGGAATTCTCACCGGCGGTGTCGTGGCGCTGATAGTCCTCGCCGTGGTGTGCATCCCGAGACATCTCTCCTCGCCACGGCCAACGTCCGCGACTGTCGCCACGTTTCACGCCAGCGTCGAACAAGGCAGCTTGGTGCTTCGCGGTTCGCTGCCCAATGAACGCAGTAAGGCCATTATTCTTGAGCAGGCTCATGCACTCTCCGCAAAAACGCGAATGCGTGTGATCGACCAGTTTACTGTTGATAAGCAGATCAAAGCGGCTGTGTGGGTGGATACGGTTCCGCAACTCTTACCGATTTTGAGCTTAATGGTCGAGAGGGGGTCGATCATCGTCGATGGACGTTCGTTGGTAGTCAACGGGCAGGTGGCCGGTCATCGCGAGAAGGCTGAGGTATTACAAGCCGCGGCTCCGGCGATACGAGCGGGCTTGAGGATTGAAGACCGCGTGGTGGTGGCACCGATGCCATCATCTTTATCAGCCGCCGTTCCCCTGTCGGCACTCCCGCTGTTGCTGAACCAGATTCTGGCGAAATCCTCGATCGAGTTTGAGCCAAAAAGTGCCGTGATTTCGACCAAAGGACAGGCGGTCCTGGATCAAATCATCGCCCTTTTACGAAGAGCTCCCGGCACGCCGATTGAAATCGCCGCCCATACCGGAAACATCGGTGAAGCGGAGTACAATCTGCAGCTGAGTCGGCGTCGAGCCGAAGCCGTCAAACAGTACTTGACCAATCACGGGCTGACGAATGCGTTTACCCCGATCGGCTATGGTTCGACACGCCCCCTCTCCCATGGGAAACAGCAACAAGACCTCCAACGGAATGAACGGATCGAATTACTGATGTAAGGACGGAATGACGTATGATCACACTGATGAGCCAGATGGTCGGATGCCTCCTCATCGCCGCAGGAATTGGTGTCGCGGTCGGTTGGTTGTTGCGGGGATTGCCGAAGAATTCGACCCAGCAGCCATACGAGGACCTCGTCAATCAGTTGCGAGCCAAGGAACAGGCGCTGGAGACGACGTCACATGACTTGAAGGTGAAGACCTCGGGGATGCAGATTCTCGAACAGAAGATCATGTCGTCCGAAACGCTGTACTCCTCAGCCCAACGAGAGCTGACCGCCCGCGGCGAACGGGTGAAGGCGCTCGAAGCAGAATTGGCTGTACGGTCAAAACGTCTGACGGATTTGGAAGCGGAAGGAGTCGCGGCCCGTCAACGTGTGAGCGAGGTGGATGCGATGGCAGCCGCTCAGACTGAAGAACTTCGAGGCGCGCAACAGGCCTGCCGGGCCGCCGACCAAGCGCGCGAGGTCATGGAGCAGGAAATTCGGGTGCTGCGGGAGCACATCGCGCAGCTCAACGAAGGCCTCGCCGACCGGGACCGACTCCGAGCCCAGGTGGCGAAGCTGGAGTCGGCGCAAGACCGGGTCCATCAGCTGGAGGTGGAACTGAGTGATCGGGAAGCCGGCCATCGTGACATGATTCAGCAGCTCGAACGGTCCATCGCCGAGCGAGACCGGCGGATCGGTGAATTCGATGCGAGCGCGGCCGCTCAGGCTGACAAACTCTACGAGATTCAACGGGCCTGGCGCACCGCTGAGCAAGCCCAGGAGGTCTTGAAGGAGGAAATCCGTACCCTGCGAGACCATATCACCCGACTCAACGAAGATCTCGCCGATCGGGACCGGCTTCGAGCGCAAGTGGCGAAGCTGGAGTCGGCGCAAGACCGGGTCCATCAGCTGGAGGTGGAACTGAGCGATCGGGAAGCCGGCCATCGGAGCGTGATCCAGCAGCTCGAACGGTCCATCGCCGAGCGAGATCGCCGCATCAGCGAGGTAGATGCCATCGCGGCCGCTCAGACTGAAGAACTTCGAGGCGCGCAACAGGCCTGTCGAGCCGCTGACCAAGCGCACGAGGTCATGGAGCAGGAAATCCGGGTGTTGCGCGAACATATTGCCCAACTCAACGAAGGCCTTGCCGACCGAGACCGGCTTCGAGCGCAAGTGGCGAAGCTGGAGTCGGCGCAAGACCGCGTGCATCAGCTGGAGGTGGAACTGAGTGATCGGGAAGCCGGCCATCGCGGCATGATCCAGCAGCTCGAACGGTCCATCGCCGAGCGAGACCGCCGCATTGAAGAACTTGTGCCGGTCACCCATCTTCTTCGGGAGAAGGAATCAGAACTTAAAGAATGGGGGAAAAATTACGCGCGCATGGTTCAAGAACATGAACGGGAGGTGGTGAAACTCCAAGACCAATGCGCCGCGCAGGAACAACTCCGGACGCAACATCTCCTCGATGAGCAACAACTCCACGAACGAGACGAACAGATTGCGAGCCTCCACCGTCAGCTGCATGAGGTCCAAGCGGAGCGTCAGAATCTATTGAAAACGGTCCAATCTATTCCAGGGAAAGACGAGCACATCGATCGTCTGCGAAAACATCTCAGGGAAATACGGGCGGAACTTCGCGCAAAACCGGCTTCAGCTACCCCACCGTCTCGTCCGGCCCGCCAGAATGGAGCCGAGCTGAGTTCCAGGGGAGGACCGTCCAAGGTCAGTAAGGACATTCAGGCGGATGATCTCAAAAAGATTAACGGAATCGGACCCACCTTGGCTCAGACTCTCAATAAGATGGGTACCCGCACATTTATTCAAATTGCTCGTTGGAAACCGGAAGATATCCAGAAGATCGCCAAGAAGCTCGATACCGATCCTGAGCGCATCAAACGGGATAATTGGATCGCCGACGCCAAGAAGCAACACTATCGAAAGTACGGGGAACGGCTCTAACAGGCGACCAGTGCGCCGTCCAACACCGGCATACGCAACATTATCGGCATGGCGTCAGCAGTGCATGAATGAGCCAGGCTGAGAGAACGACGAGCAGGGTCACGACCGGAGGTTGAACCACGATGGGCAAGGAGACGTCTGAATGCCTGAGGCCTTAGCTGAAGGGGCCCCGCCGAGTCAGCTTCCGGTGGGTTTTAGTCGCAATCTGGGTGGTCTCGACACAACAGGATGGCCAGATTCTTTTTCCTTCTTTTTTAGGTCACTGCAGATCGCCAAGAGGTCATAATTAAATTTTGCTGCATGCGCTTCCCGTGTCTTGCGCACTTCATCCACAATTGGATCGGGTTTCATGACTCGATACCTCCCAGTTCTTCCGGTGAGCAGATGATGAGACCCTCGTAGCCTAGCGTCTCAATAGCAGATCCAATCCGCGCTTTCGCCTCCGCGTTGTTGATGTGTCGGAAATTCCATGTCAACAGGAATCCATTCCATGGACGGTCGCTAACGCGATATGCAACGCATCTTCAGCGCTGGTTGCGGGAATCAGTCCCCCATCGATCAAATGCTTGGCCAATGACACAGCGGCATCGTTAATCTCCAGAATCGCAGCCCAGAAAGAGCGTCCGATCGCCTTTGCACCTTGCGAAGATGTTTCAACGTGACGATGCGTTTTAGCCGATCTGTGAAGCCGCGGACGTGGCGTGGATGATCGATTGCCGTGGAAGCCTCCATGAGGTTATCCATGATTGGATCAGCAATTCGCAGAATCTATTCCTCGGACATATGGTCCAGGCTCATGATAGCTACTCTCGTAGTGCATAGTTATTGTGAGTTGTTCCAACGACTTGCTGGAGGGGTAACCAGGCCTGCTCACTGAACGCGTTGGCGCCATTTGTTGGGATCTCGGGAGGTGTGCAAGATGCCGTAAACCGTTACCAGGCCTTCACCAAACTCATAGAAGATCGCATACGGAAAACGACGCACCAACCCGCGGCGATAGTTTTCATGAACGGCACCATACATCTCAGGTGTGCGTCGAATCGCCTCAATACACGCATCGACACAGCTCAAGAAGTCCTCCCCCAACCCGTTCCGTCTTCCCTCGTACCAGGCATAGGCCTCGGCGACGTCTTGCTCAGCCTCTGGCGCAACGATCAACCTAGCGGCCATGGCGATGTCGGACTCGTCGTTTGACTTCTTCCCATGAGAGCCCGGAGGCCGGGTTTATCGTGAGGCGGGCCTTTCTCCGGGCCAGCTCTTCTTTTTGCCAGTCATGAACAGGTATTTCTTCAGGAGTGGCGGCCAAGTCGTCCCACAAGTCTTCCACAAGCTGAAGCTTTTCTGACGGGCTCAGATCAAAGATCGACGCGTCGGTTGGGCTCATCGGCAATCCTTTCTGCAAATGGTGTGGAACCACAAGGCATCATGCTGCTGTCCAACAACGTTGCAGCCGAGTCACATGCGAGCCGGATGTGCCACCTTCTGTTAGGGATAGCGTAACATCAATGGTCATGAACCGGAGGTCATATTGAAGGTCGCAGGGTGAATCGAACCCTATGAACAAGGTATGGTGGCTCTTATACGGACTAGCATAGCATGCCTTCCTGACAGGGTCATCCGCTTGCGCAGGAAGTGCAGGTGCCTGGCCGTTACAGATCAAGCTGCTTCGGCGGAGTAGGTGCACGCTGTGGGGCCTTACCATCTCTGGAGGACGAAAGATGGAACTGGAGTTGCGATGAAGCCGGTCATTCAACTGGAGCGAACGGGTAACGGCATTGCCGGCGTCGCGGCGCTGGCAGGCGTGAGTTATACAGCCGCAAAACACGTAGCTAATCGCCTGGGTATCTATGCTGCGGACAAGCGACTGTGGTCGGAGACCGCTCATGTGCGTCGACTCCTGAAACAGTATCGGCTTCACGCATCGATAAGAACAACGCCGTTTGTGTCCTGGAATACGCTTCCGGATCGGGCGCTCTTGGCGATCAAGTGGCATCGCGTAAAAGGTCAAGCCTTTTGCCATTGGGTTGTCTTTATCCGTGATACGAGCGGATCTTACGTGCTGGATTCAAAGCGGAGCTTACAGCGGCATGTACGGACCGATTTCGGCCGCATGAAGCCACGGTGGTTTATCGAGATTCAGTACGAAGCGAGCTGTAGATAACAGAACTATCACCGGTCAACATCCAGAGCGGAAGAGGATAGAATGCTCACCAAGCCTCAACTCGACGATCATGCCGTCTGGAAGCAATGCTCTCGTGCGCCAATCATCGCGGGAACGCAAATCGCACAGCTTCGATGCTGGACATCTTGGTGCGGGTGTTGAGCAGGACATTTTGGTGGGTCGCTCTCTGTCGGATCATGGATGACGATCTCCTATCGAAAAACACACTGCCAAAGTCATACGGCTGCATGACTGACAGCGCCAAAAAGTAGCGAGCATGTCATACTGTGTCAATCAGCTGATCACCGTTTGACTTCCCCTCCCCATCTCCATAGAATCCTCCGCCATGGCTTCGTCCTTCGTCCATCTTCATCTCCACACGCAATTCAGTCTCCTCGACGGCGCGAATCAGATTGAGCCGCTGGTCCGGCAGATCAAGTCGTTCAATCAGCCGGCTGTCGCGATGACGGATCACGGCAACATGTTCGGCGCGGTCGAGTTCTATCGCAAAGCCAAAGAAGCGGGCGTCAAACCGATCATCGGTTGTGAGGCCTACATGGCACTCGGCAGCCGACATGCCAAGAAAGACAGCGGCCTTGCGCATAACGATTACTATCATCTGATTCTCCTCGCAAGAAATCTTGCCGGCTACCAGAACCTCATCAAGCTGGTCAGTAAAGGATATCTCGAAGGGTTCTATTATAAGCCTCGAATCGACAAGGAACTGTTAAAGTTGCATCACGAGGGTATTATCGCGCTTTCCGGCTGCCTGAGCGGTGAAATTCCCTATTTGATCGGCCAGAACGATATGCAGGGTGCCATGGCGGTGGCCGGCGAATTTCAAGAGATCTTTGGGAAGGACCACTTCTATCTAGAGGTGCAGGCGAACGGACTTGATCATCAGCGGATAGCCAATGCCGGTTTGATGGACATTCACAAGAAGCTCGGGATTCCACTGGCCGGCACCAATGATTGTCACTACTTGAAGAAGGAAGACGCGCGGCCGCATGAACTGATGCTGTGCCTGCAGACGGGAAAGACAGTCGGCGATCCCAACCGGATGAAGTTCGACACGGATCAACTGTACGTCAAATCAACCGAAGAAATCGCCCCGGCGTTTGCAGAGTTTCCCGACGCCGTGGCGAATACCTGCCGCATTGCCGACCATTGCGATCTCGATCTCCCGCTGAACAAGACCTATCTTCCGCAGTATCGCGTCCCGGATGGGTTCAAGGATCGTGAGTCCTATTTGGAGCATCTGGCACTCGCGGGTCTGAAAGAACGACTACAAGAAAGGCCCAGCCGGGTTGCTTCCGCTGTCTATGATCAGCGCCTCCGGGAAGAGTTGATGGTGATCTGTTCGATGGGATTTGCGGGCTATTTCCTCATCGTCTGGGACATCATCCGTTTCGCTCGATCACAAGGGATCCCGGTCGGGCCCGGCCGAGGTTCTGCCGCCGGCAGTCTCGTGGCGTATGCCCTTCGAATTACCGACCTCGATCCACTCGTCTATACGCTCTTGTTCGAGCGTTTTTTGAATCCCGAGCGCGTCTCTCTTCCCGATATCGATATGGATTTCTGCATGGATCGCCGTGGAGAGGTGATCAATTACGTGGTGGATAAGTACGGCACCGACCATGTCGCTCAGATCATTACCTTCGGGACTCTTGGGGCCAAGGCGGCGATCCGGGATGTGGGACGCGTGCTGGAAATGTCCTACGCCGACGCCGATAAAGTTGCGAAGCTGGTCCCCAATCAATTGAACATCACCTTGCAGCAGGCTATGGAGACGGAGCCGCGCCTGCGCGAGCTGGTGGAGGCTGACCCTAAAGTCAAAGAACTCATGGCCAATGCGCAATCCCTCGAAGGTCTGGCCCGACATGCTTCGACCCATGCGGCGGGCGTCGTGATCTCCGAAGGACCGCTCACCGAGCACGTGCCGCTTTACAAGGGCGCCAATGACGAAATTGTGACTCAGTACTCGATGGGAGACGTCGAGAAAATCGGGTTGGTCAAATTCGACTTTCTCGGCCTCAAGACCCTCACGATGATTCGGCGAGCCGAGACGCTCATCAACGAAACGCATCCCGAGGCGCCGCCGCTTGTGGTCGATCAGGTGCCGTTCGACGATCCCGCCACCTTTGCCCTATTGAGCTCGGGGAAAACAACCGGACTGTTCCAGCTGGAAAGCTCCGGTATGCGCGATCTGCTCACCGGACTGAAACCCGACCGGTTCGAAGATATCATCGCCATTATCGCGCTCTATCGTCCCGGACCGATGGATCTCATTCCTGATTTCATCAAACGAAAGCAGGGCAAGATCCCCATCACATACGAGTTGCCGGAACTGGAACCGATCCTCAAGGATACCTATGGCGTGATTGTGTACCAGGAACAGGTCATGGCGATTGCCAACAAGATGGCCGGGTTCTCGTTGGGCCAAGCCGATATTCTCCGTCGTGCGATGGGCAAAAAGAAGCCGGAAGAGATGGAAAAGTTGCGTGCCAAGTTCCTCGATGGCGCGAAGCAGAAGAAGATTCCTGAAAAGAAAGCCGAGAAGCTCTACGAGTTGATCCAGAAATTCGCCGGATACGGTTTTAATAAGTCGCACGCCGCCGCCTATGCCGTCGTCTGTTATCAGACGGCCTACTTAAAAGCCCACTACCCGACCGAATTTATGGCGGCCCTCATGACGACCGACATGGGCAATCAAGACAAGCTGGTCGGTTATTTCACGGAATGCCGAGATCTCGGCATCAAAGTCTTGGGGCCCGATGTGAACGCCAGCCAAAAACTCTTCGCAGTGGCCGGTGGGGCAATCAGGTTCGGCTTGGCGGCCATTAAGAACGTGGGTGAGGGGGCCGTGGAGTCGGTCTTGGAAGTGCGGACTCGAGACGGTCTTTTTGGATCGTTCTTTGACTTCTGCCGACGGGTCGATCTCCACAAAGTCAACAAACGGATGCTGGAAGGCTTGATTAAGGCCGGCGCGTTCGATTCGACCGGTGCCAAGCGCGCACAACTGATGGCGGTGCTGGATCAAGCCGTAGAGGAAGGGGCGGCTGCTCAGCGGGAGCGTGAGCTGGGGCAAATCAGCATCTTCGGAGAGGAACTGAATGGGCACAGTCCCTCGGCGGTCTTGCCGATACCTCCGTTGCCTTCGCTTGCGGAATGGGATCAAGCGCAACGATTGAAGTACGAACGGGAACTGACCGGATTCTATATTTCCGCCCATCCCCTTACCCGCTACGAAGCGACGCTGAGTGCGTTGTCGACCACCACGACAGTGGGATTGAAAGAATGCTCCGACGGCGGCGAGGTGAAGATCTGCGGCATTATCGCGGCGGTCAAATCGATGCTGACGAAGAAGGGCGATCGAATGGCCTATCTCACGGTGGAAGATCTGCAAGGGACCACCGAAGTGATCGTATTCCCCGATTTGTTCAGGACTGCCGGTGAGCTGATCGTCCCGGAGCGGATCGTCCGCATCACCGGCACGATCGATCGAGGTGACAAGGGCACAAAAATTCGCGGGAGTAAGATCGAACCATTGGCCGAGGTTCAGGCGCAGTCCATTAAACGTATCCGTATCCGTCTCAGTGATAACCCGGAGGTCCGTGAGCAGTTGCCCCGGTTGCTTGATGTCTTTCGGCGGCATCCCGGCAGTACCTCGATCTCGATGTCGTTTCGGACCGACGGCGCCTTGGAAGCTGAGACGGCTCCCCTCCCTCATCTCACCGTCTGCGCCAGCGACCATTTTGTGTCGGATGTTGAGGAAGTGCTAGGCAAAGGGGCTCTCTCTTTGCTATCTTAGGGGCGTTGAGTTGTGCCGTGGCTGATCGTTGTACGGAATTGAACAGGGCTATGCGAGATTACCTCGAATTTGAAAAGCCGATCCGAGAAATCGAAGAGAAGATCGAGAAGCTTTCTGCGACGATCACCAATGGAAAATCGTCCGTCCAAAACGACATTCGCAAGCTTCGCGCGAAGCTTGCACAAGCCGAACACGAACTCTACAAAAATCTGACCCCCTGGCAACGAACGCAGCTGGCGCGCCATCCACAACGCCCAAGCACATTAGACTATATCACTGAGCTGACGCGAGACTTTCTCGAGTTTCATGGCGACCGTGTGTTTGGAGATGATCGGGCCATCGTGGGAGGATGTGCCCGATTCAACGATCGCCCTGTGATGATGATCGGTCATCAAAAAGGCAAGACCCTTAAAGAACGCATGCAACGGAACTTCGGCATGCCCAACCCCGAAGGGTATCGGAAAGCGCTCCGCCTCATGAAGATGGCGGAAAAGTTCAATCGCCCGATCATTACCTTTATTGATACGCCCGGTGCCTATCCCGGCATCGGGGCCGAGGAGCGAGGCCAAGCGGAGGCCATCGCCCGCAATTTGCTTGTCATGTCCCGGTTGACGGTGCCGATTATTTCCGTGGTTATCGGCGAGGGAGGGAGCGGAGGCGCCTTAGCCCTCGCGGTCGCCGACCGAGTTCTGATGCTGGAACATTCGGTCTATTCGGTCATTTCGCCTGAAGGCTGTGCAGCCATTCTATGGGACAGTCCGGAAAAAGTTCCCGACGCTGCCTCAGCATTGAAAATGACCGCACACGATCTTCTCCAGCTTGGTGTCATCGACACGATTGTTTCCGAACCGTTGGGCGGCGCTCATCGCGAGCCGCGAGCCGTTTGTGAGCTGGTCGGAAAGGCGCTGACCAACCACCTGTTCGATCTGCTTGATGTGTCCGTCGAACAACTCATCGCTCAACGGGATCAGAAGTACCGCAAGATGGGGGCCGTGACCGGCCTTCTTCCGGAGCACGCCTGACCGACGTCATCGTCGTCGCATCCCTTCTTTGAAGAAGTCCTGTCTCACGGAACCGTCGTTCGATTGCAGCCAACATCCCCTCCGCCAGCGCCTGCCGGTACGGACCGAGCGTCGCCGCTTCGAGATAACGATCGATTGTTCGCGGTAATTTCCGCCACCACGCAAGCGAGGAGATCCTGACTTGTTCGGCATCGACGGTCTCGCTTCTGAGAAGACGGCGAATCTCGCGCTCGAAGAATTCCACATGGACAAGTTCGTCCTCGCGGATCGAGATCAAGTCCGGTCGTAATGTAACCAGTAACGTCGCGAATTCAAGTCCCAGCGACTCATACCCATAGAGCTGGACGGCCAGCGCAGGCCATTGTCTCGGCACGGATGGAAGCCGTTCCCGTTCGCGAGGCTGACGGCCGATCATGGTCTCAAATTGTGCCAAATGCTGCTCTTCATCTTCCTCGTGTTTTCGAAGAAAGGCATAGACATTCGGAGGAACGTCTTGTAAGCGCGCCGATCGGACCGTCCACAGCGCCATGGCCTCGGCTTTGAGAAACCGTTCCAAGAGAGCGGTCTCGCACTCCGGTGGGAGCCGAATGGACATAGCCGCGTCGGACGACATGATGGCCCTCATAGTACGCAAATTCCGGCAGGTTATCCACGCTCTCCCGAAAGGAGAGCGTGGAGGGTTGACTGACACCGATCATCTGTGTACATCTTACGCGCAGCTGTTCACCAACCGACTGATAGCCCAGGCCGAGGGTCTCGGTGTGGTTGATTCATGAGGCAACACCTATGACACGTCCTACCGGCACAATGATTCTGGTGATCAAACAGGTTGTTCCCTGTGCGCTCATTGTGGTCTTGCTCTTGGGGGCCGGCTGTGTCAGTCGGCGTACGTACGAGAGGGTCAAGGCGGAGACGGTGGAACAGACCCACGCCCTGGAAGCGGTGCGGGAGGAAATCAGGGAGCTGGATCGTGAAATCGCGGGATTGCAGGCCTCGAACCGCCGCGAGGATGTCGCCATGTCCGAACTGCGGGCCGCCATTCGGCGGGAAGAAGAACAGTTGCCGATCCTGAGACAGAGAGCGGAGGACACCCTCGCATCGCTCAAAACACAGGTGGCAACCTTGATGAATCAGAGTTGGCACCTCGCACGCAAGATAGTGGACATCCGACAGGAGAGCGTGTCCTTGCAAGCCAAGGTGGCTCAGTACAAAGAGGAAATAGAACAGGCCCGAGCGCCCGTGATGGTGGTTCCTAAGCGAGACAAGCCTGCCATAACTCCGACCGTCACTTCTGAAGCGCCTGCCTCTTCAGTCACGCCTATCCAGGATGCCGAACCGCCACAGGCCGCACAAACGGCCTCCCCTTCCCCCAACCTCGCGCCTGTCAAACCGCCAGTGTCGACGCCTTCCGTAAATGTCGATCCGCCTCAGGCAAACGACTCGTGGATTGGAATGATCACCAGCTGGTTCATGAAAATCTGGAATTGGTTATTCGGGTAGTGCGGGCCTGCGCACCTCCGCCGGAGCGGAGGCGGATTTTACGCACGGCGCGAGCGATGCTCGTGGGCCCACTCGGCAGCTGCACGCCCTGCGAGACGTCCGGTCGCCAGACAACCCGTGAGCAGATATCCTCCGGTCGGCGCCTCCCAGTCCAACATTTCCCCGGCGCAAAATACCCCGGGAAATGAGCGAAGCATCAATCTTTCGTCCAGCGCCTCGAATGACACGCCACCGGCTGTGCTGATGGCTTCTTCCAGCGGGCGTGGAGTTACGAGTGTCAGCGGCAGTGATTTGATGGCAGCAGCCAAGCGAACACAATCAGTCAGCACTTCTTTCGACACCGCTTCGCGCAAGAGACCCGCTTTCACTCCGGCAATACCGGCATAGCGTTTGAGATGCGTCGCCATCGTGCGTTTGCCGCGCGCCCGTGAAAGATCCTCCGTGAGCCGCCGCAACGATCGATCCGGAACGAGATCCAGCCACAGGGTTGCCGTTCCTTCCGTTGTGATCACATCACGTACGGCGGCTGAAACCATATAAATGATGCCGCCTTCCACGCCATTCGTCGTAATAACGAATTCTCCCATGCGACGGATTACGATCCCGTCCATGGTCTTCACGGTGGCTTCGACTGTCTTCACTGGCTGTCCGGCGAACTTCGCCCGGAAATGCTCGCTCCATTGGACGTCAAATCCACAATTGGCCGGCTTCAGCGGTACGATGGGTACCTTCTGTTCTGCCAGAATCCGAACCCACGCGGCATCGGAGCCGAGGTGCGGCCAACTGCCACCGCCCAGCGTCAACACGACAGCGTCGGCATGGACGCTCTGCAGCCCTTGTGGACTGGTGAAAAGAAGCTTCCCCTCTTGATCCCATCCACACCACCGATGTCGAATACAAAACCGAACGCCGATCTGTTTCAACCGACGCAACCATGCACGCAAGAGCGGCGCAGCTCTCAAATCAATCGGAAAAATTCGTCCGGACGTACCGACGAACGTTTCCACACCAAGCTCGCGAGCCCAAGTCCGCAGCGCAGTGGGAGAAAATGATCGGATCGCCGGTTCGATGAACGTGCGGCGAGCGCCATAGCGCGCAAGGAAGGACTCCATCGGCTCCGAATGAGAAAGATTCAGGCCGCCTTTGCCTGCCAACAGAAATTTTCGGCCCACCGACGGCATAGTATCGTATAGCTCGACAGTGGCGCCTGCAGCCACAGCCGTTTCTGCCGCCATGAGTCCGGCCGGGCCACCCCTGATAATGACAACTCTTGCCATCGAATATCTAATAGACTAAGGAGGGATTAGACGAAGTCTGGATGATCACGTCCAAGCAATTCCGAAGATCATCGGTGAACGGCTCGGGCTGACGTCAGTCCTGCGTGGGCGGCAATGCGCTGCTCGAATCCAAGACTTCGCGGATCTTTTTCGTCAGCATGTCCGGTGTATAGGGCTTCTGCAAGAACGCGGCTTGTGATCCCAATGACTGGATGAATTCCTGTCCGCGCCCGGCATAGCCCGAAGTCACAATCACACGCAGCCCCGGCCGCAACTGCAGCAGCCGCTCGGCCAACGCCGGTCCTCCCATCCCCGGCATGACCGTATCGGCCAGGACCACGTCGATCTCCTGGGCATGGTGCCGGACGAGTTCGATGGCTTGCTCGGCATTGCGGGCGGACAGTACCTTATAGTGCTGAGCCTCCAATACGACCTGTGCGAGGACGAGGACCATCTCGTCGTCTTCCACAAGCAGCACGGTCTCTGATCCGCGCAAGAGTGGAGAAGCAACGGGTTTGGATTGCAGGTCAGGCGGTCTGTCGTCGAGCTGTGGAAGATAGATCGTGAACGTAGTTCCACTGTTCGGCTCGCTCTCGACCTCAATGTTCCCGCCGCTTTGCTTGATGATGCCGTACACCGTCGACAATCCCAACCCGGTCCCCTTGCCCCGCTCTTTCGTCGTGAAGAACGGCTCAAAAATATGAGCCATGGTTTCCGCGTCCATTCCGCATCCGCTATCCCGTACCCTCAGAACAGCATAGGAACCTGGGTGCAGTTCCTCCTGCCGGGCGATGTCCGTCTCTTCAATGCGTACATTTCTGGTCATCAACTCCAATCGGCCGCCTTGCGGCATGGCATCGCGTGCATTGACCACCAGGTTCATGATGACCTGTTCGATCTGGCCGGCATCGGCCTTGACCTGCCAGAGATGTGGGTCCAGATGAACGGCGAGATGGATATCCTCGCCGATCACCCGCTGCATCAATTCGACAATGCTCATGACCCGCTCATTCAGGCTCATGACCTGCTGTTCCACGACTTGCTGGCGTGTGAACGCCAATAATTGTCTCGTCAAGCCGGCCGCTTTGTCTCCCGCCTCTTTGACGTGCGTCAGTCCGCGCTTCCACTTCTCATCCACAGAAGCATGTTCGAGCAGGAGCACGCTCCAACTATTGATGACTGTCAACAGATTGTTGAAGTCGTGTGCGATCCCACCGGCCATTCTTCCCAAGGCCTCCATTCTTTGGGATTGGCGAAGCTGGCGCTCAAGATCTTTGCGATGGAGAAGTTGGCTGATCTTCGCCCCCAGGTCGGCCAGCATTTGGCGCTGCTCGTCGTCCGCCCGCAGAACCTCTTGGGTGTGGAACTCCAGCACGCCCATGATGTCTTGTCCCCGGTGAATCGGAAAGGCGCAGGCTCCGCGCAACCCGGCTTGTTGCGCCAGAGAGGCGGTGGGAAAGGTCATGTCCTTCGAAATGTCCGCCAGAATCAGCGGAATAGCCGCCTTCCATGCCTGTCCCGCGAGCCCGATGCCGGGGCGCAGGCAGGTTGTGCGGTAGGCGGCCGTCAATTCATCTGCATTGATCGACGAGCTATGCCAGATCGCATTGACGCGCAAGACCTTCTTGTGGGTGTCGACCAGCCAGAGCGATCCGAATACCCAATCTTTCAGTTCGCCGATGACGCGCAGAAGGGCCGGCATCGCCTCGCCGAGCGAGACCGACTCGTCCAGGGCAATCGCCACGGCAAGCTGGGCGGCGCGTTGCCGATCCAATTGCCGGCGCTCGCTCATGTCGATCATCGCTCCGATCATGCGCCGAGGAACACCGTCGTCGCTCCGCACGATGTATCCGCGGTTCAGTGCGTGCGCATACGTCCCGTCATTCCGCAAAAAGCGGAACTCGGCGGTCCAGATGGTGTCCGACGATTGAATGGCTGCATGGAGACCGGAGAGAACGCGGGCTCGTTCTTCCGGATGGATACGTTCCGGCCAGGTCGCCATCCGATTGTCCTTTTCGGGGAGACAATGTCCGAAGACCGACCGGTATGTATCGTTCCAGGTCAATCTGTCCATGTCGATATCCCAATCCCAAATGGCATCCCTGGTGGCGCGACAGACCAAGTGGAAGCGTTCTTCGCTCCGGCGGAGGGCCGCCTCGGTCTGATGCCGCTCGATGGCATACCGGATGGCGCGCGTGAGGCCGTCGGGGCTCAATCGCGACTTGACCCAATAATCCTGGGCTCCATGCCGGAGTGCCTGTTCGGCGACGGCTGCGTCGTCCAGCCCCGTCAAGACGATCACCGGAGCGTCGCGTCTGTGCCGGCGCAGCGTACTCACGATGTCTAGGCCGTGATTGTCGGGAAGGGACAGATCGGCCAGGATGGCGTCGAAGGGGCCGCGGGCCAGTTGCGTCAATCCCGTATCCAGCCGGTCCGCCCACTCCACGGTGACCGGCTCCCCGCCCTGCCGCGACAGGACGTCCCGGATCAAGACCGCATCGTCTTCATTGTCTTCGATCAACAGTACATGCATCGATCACCTGTTGAGGTTGGGGACTTTTGAGACGAGACTCCAATACAGTTCGAACTGTTTCACGACGGCGATGAATCGCGTCAAACTGACGGGTTTGCGAATGTACGAACAGGCACCTTGCTCGAACGATCGGACGATGTCTTCCTCTCGATCGCTGACGGTCAACATGACGACCGGGAGGGCACGTAATCGTGGATTTGCCTTGATGTCGGCCAACACTTCAAAGCCGTTTTTCTTCGGCATGTTGATATCCAACAATACGATGCCGGGCATGGGAGCCGCGGCATAGTCGCCTTGCTTGTGCAGGTAGGCCATGGCTTCCTCGCCGTCAGGCACAAAGACGAGTCGGTTGATCACCTTACCTTCCGAAAAGGCTGCCTGAATGAGGACGACATCGTCGTCATTGTCCTCCACCACGAGAATGTCGATGGAATTCATGTCGCCGATGCCCCTCCATTGCCGTTGTGAGTCGGATGAGCAAAGGTCATCACAAACTCCGATCCGCCGCCGGCACGCGACTGGACCCATGCACGACCGCCGTGGCGTTCGGCCACCTGGCGAACGATGGTGAGGCCGGCGCCGGTTCCCTCCACGTCTCGTCCTACCGCCCGTTGAAACAGCATGAAAATCCGTTCGGCATGCCGAGTCGGGACCCCGGGACCCCGGTCCTTCACCACGACTCCGGCCACGGGGGTTGCAGAAACAGAAGCTTCGTATGAAGCGATCTCAATATCCGGCGCGTGGCCGTCACGAGTGAACTTCATCGCATTCGCAAGCAGGTTGTACAGGCCCTGCGTGGCCCACATCCGATTCACGCGCAACCGCGGTAGCGGGGAAATGATCCGGATCGCCGCGCCGGTCTCTTGAATGCGGGTGTCCAGCCGGTTCAGCGCCTCCTTCACCAGGATCTCGGCCTCCACTTCTTCCATCGGCGGAAGCATCCGTTGGGCCCGCGAGAGTTCCAGAATATCGTTCAAGAGTCGGTCCAGCCGCTGTGTCGCCCTCACGACGCGCCGGAGGTAATCACTCCCGCTCGCGTCGATCCGATCCGCATAGCGTTCCAGCACGAGTTGGGAGAAGCTCTCGATTGCCCTGAGGGGTTCCTTCAGGTCGTGGGATGTCACGTACAAGAGCGTTTCGAGATCCTTATTCTTGTTGATGAGGACCGTCTCGGCCTTTTTGCGCTCCGTGATATCTCGGTTTGTTTCGAGCACGATGCGTCGGCCGTCCTGGTCGACGCAGCTCCATCGGCTTTCGACGATGACCTGCCGGTGATCCTTCGTCCGCTGGAGCAACTCCCCGGTCCACTCGCCGGCAAGTCTCAGTTTCGTCATGATGCCGTCGAGCGATTCGGGAAACACCGTGCTCAGCAAGTCGTGGCACCGCCGGCTCATGGCCTCAGCCCTTGTAAAGCCATAGAGCCGCTCGCAACCTTGGTTCCATTCGATGATACCGCCATTGAAGTCCCACGAAAAAATCGGTTCATGAGAGAGTTCGATCAACTGACTTTTCTGCCGCAATGCGGCTTCGGTTCGCCTCCGAGTCGTGATATCGCGCACGATCTTGGCGATGCCAATGAGGCTTCCCTTCGAGTCGCGGACCGGAGAAGCGGTGAGGGAGACGTCGAGCGCCGTACAGTCCTTCCTGATCCGAATGGTCTCATACTCCTCGACGCGCTCGCCCCTCGCCACACGTTCAAAAATTCCCGTTTCCTCCGCATGGCGGTCGGCAGGAATGATGGTGCGAATGGAGCGGCCGACCATTTCGTCCGCGCCATAGCCGAACATCCGTTGCGCGCCCTCATTCCAGGTGCGGACGGTCCCATCCAACGAGGCGCTGACGATGGCGTCGCTTGACGACTCCACGATCGCCGCCAGCCGGCTTTGAATCTCCTCCGCTCGTTTATGGTCGTGAATATCGGTGCACGAACCGATGTAGCCGGCGAAGGAACCGTCCGCTTCGTAGCGGGGGATGCCATGGTCGAGGATCCAGCGCCAGGCTCCGTCGTGCCGCCGGAGCCGGTATTCCATCGTGAATTCGCGTCGCGCATCGAAAGAATCGGTATAGATGCCGATGCATCGAGCCACGTCATCCGGATGAACATTGTCTACCCACCCGTGTCCGATTTCCTGTTCCATGCGCCGGCCGATGAATTCGAGCCACGGTTTATTGAACCAGGTGCAGGCCTTAGTGCTGTCGCTGATCCAAATCAGGACGGGCGCATGATCGGCCATGAGACGGAAGCGGTTCTCGCTCACCCGCAGCGCCTCTTCCGTCCGACGGCTTTCTTCGAGTTGTTCTTCCAAGCGGCGGTTGGCGATGGCCAACTCGGCCGTTCGATCCCGGACCTCGGTCTCCAGCGCATCGTGAGCCTGGCGCACTATCTCTTCCGTGCGCCGGCGCTCGGTGATATCAACGAGCGTGGATCGGCTGGTGATGTAACGGCCCTCCGAATCCCGGATCGCCGTCGCACTCAGCGAGACAGGCAGGAGCGAACCGTCTTTTCGAACGAGGTCCAGTTCCACGTCATAGATGGATCCCTGCGAGACGAAACGTGGGAATACTTCATCGAATCGGCTGGCGCTCTGCGGAGATAAAACATCCAGGAAGCGGCATTTTCCGATAATATCCTCACGCCGGAATCCAAGCCATTGCAGCTCCGTATCGTTGACTTTGACATACCGGCCCATTGGATCCAAAGAGTGATATCCGCAAGGCGCAAGGTTGTACAGATCTTGAATTTCATCCGCCTGTCTCTGGAGTGCCTCCTCTTTCACCAGATGAGCATGGTTCTCCGCCTCGATTGCGGCCGCATGGACAAGATGGCTAGCCATGTCTTGCTGTCGTCTAATAACCACCGCCGTGAGCCAGAAGAGGGCGAGGCAGATCCCGCGATTAATGACCGGCAGCCAGCTCGGAACGCCGCTGATGGAGGGGGAGAGGAAGTAATCGCTCAGCGTTGCGGCCGACGAAGCTCCGGCGAGCCAATAGGGAGCCTCGCGGCGCTGCAACAAAGACGTCAGCGCGAGAGGCACGACGTATAAGACGGAGATCGGCAGCCCCAACGGCGTGAGGATATCCAACAGAAGGACGGCGGTGAAGAGGGCGGCGATCACACCGCTCATGATCATTGAGCTGCGGATGGAGATGCGCCTATTGTCAGGCCTCTCAATCACAGGGGGAATGATCGCATTGGACGAAAAACCAGGAAAGCACCCCGGCATCTTCATGCAGCCTTTGCGATAGTGTTACGCGCGTTCCACCGACGGATGACTTCTCGTCGGCTCCGCTGCAACGAAGCACCTCGACGATCTGAGAGTATGCTTGAAAAGTAACGGAAAATTCAGATGCGTTCAGCCCTGATCGGTGGCCATACGGCGTAGGCTCTTTAAGTCCTAGTAAGAGTACTGGGTGGTTCTGCATATCCGCTCCACCCTGACATCGCGCCTGTCTCTCTATAGTGCGGGAAGAATCGGCGCACGCCTTGCCTAGGATGCAATCCTTTTTCTCTGGATGGTTGTATACGATTGGTCGAGACGGGTAAGGGGCGCTCCAGATGGATAACCGTTGCCCACACGCTGTGATTCCACTTCTCACTGCATCTCCTCCATCTCACCGCTTGAGGATGCCTGCCGTTTCGACAAAAAACTTCGCAGCGCGACGGCCTGGTTATGTTGCTCATCTTTGGCGGAATAGAGGAGCGTCACAGATCCCTTTTTTGCATGAGCCTTCAGTTCTCCCAACAGCTCTCTTTTTGTCTTCAGCTCAGTGTGGTAGCGACGTTGGAACTCCACCCAACGGGCGGGATCGTGGTTGAACCATTTTCGCAAGGCCGTCGAAGGGCCGATATCGCGAAGCCAAAGATCGATCTCGGCATCTTCTTTGGACAAACCACGCGGCCACAGCCGATCGACCAGTACGCGGAAGCCATCGGACTTGGCCGCCGGTTCATAGACACGTTTGACAAGAATCTTACCCATAATCGCTAAAGGCCGATGGTCTCAATCTGTCGAACTTCCTCCGAGAGCAAGGTAAATCGATCCGATTGCAGGTCTTCTTTCATGTGTTGAGGATTCGTCGTGCCGGTCAACGGCAGCATGCCGACCTGCATCGCAAATCGGAAAATGAGCTGGGCAAGGGTGACTTCATACCGAACCGCCATCGTCCGGATCTGGGGATTGGTGAATACTTCTCGGTTCGCGGTCAAGAGCGAGAAGCCTTGATAAATAATGTGCTGCGTCCGGCAAATCTCCCGTACCTCTTTGTCCCACCCGAAGGCTGCATAGCAGCGGTTCTGCACCACCATCGGCTTATGTTTGGCCTTCATGCAGAGCAACGTCAGCTGATCGGCCGTGACGTTGCTGACCCCGATCATCTTTGCCTTGCCGGCATCATAGAGGGATTCGATGGCGGCCCAGACTTCCCAGTCTTCCGCTCCCAAACCTCGCCGTGAGTAGGGACCATGTAATACATACGAGTCGAGATAGTCTGTATGGAGGTGCGTGAGAGAGCCGGCGAAAGATTGCTGTACCTGGGTGGTAATAGCCGCGCTCGCATCGTAAGGGAGACGATGATCCTGGCCGTTGATCGGGGTGAACTTCGTTTGCAGAAACAGCTTGTCGCGGGTCGTGCCCTGCTTCGCCAATTGTAAAAGTGCCTCCCCCACTCTCGCTTCATCGTAATGGACCAGTTGATTGGCCGTATCGATTGCGGTGAACCCGGCTTCTATGGCTTGCAGCACCAGTCCGGTCGTGGCCTCCTTTTTCCACGCGGTGCCGTACATGAAGGAAGGAATGGAAACGTTATTGTAAGTGGTCAATGGCATCGCAGCTCTCCTCTCCCTGTCAGATCTAGTACCATACACAGTTCATGCTGGCGGTCTCAATGTGAGAATTGGTGAGGCCACATACACTCAGGCTTCAACTCTATCTCTATACCCACATGATCCAAGTGGATCTATCAGATAAGGACATCTTCGGGGATTGCGTCACGCGCGAACCAGTGTAGAGTCGCACATGTTAGGAATGCATAGCGAAGGTGGAGCGACGATGCGTGAGACCCTGTGGTTCAAGTGGCAGTCATTAAAGCGGAGAGCACCGGTAGCCACCACAGCATGGGCCCTGGCGTTCCTCTTGATCTTTCCCGCAGTCGCCGCCGATATCAGTTACGTGTACGACGATGCAGGCCGTCTTATAGCGGTCATCGATCCGGTATCCGACACAGCCATCTACGGATACGACAGCGTCGGCAACCTCACTGGCATTACGCGGCAACCCTCCTCGAACCTTGCCGTCTTGCAGTTCACTCCGTCGTCAAGTCCGGTCGGCACCACCGTGGTAATTTATGGCACCGGTTTCAATGCCACGCCAGCGTCGAACACGATCAAATTTAACGGCACGACCGCAACGGTCCTGACCGCATCGACGACCGTCTTGACCGCTACTGTTCCGAGCGGGGCGACAACTGGTTCGATCAGTGTCACCGTCGGGGCAACTACTGCCACCAGTTCTGCCTCGTTCACCGTTGGGGCAAGTCCTATCCCCACCATCTCCAGTTTCTCACCCTCGGTCGGGACAGCCGGCACAGCCGTGACGATCACGGGAACGAACTACGACACCACGCCGACCAAGAATAAGGTGACCTTCAGTCCTATGTATTCAGTGGTCGCCACGGCGTCGGCAACGTCGCTGACTGTCACCGTCCCGGTTGGTGCGCAATCCGGCAAGATCGGGGTGACCACGGTGAATGGAAGTGTCCTGAGCGCGAACGAATTCTTCGCGACGCCGGCCGGTGTGGCTCCCGCCGATGTGCAATATACCGGGCGCATCGTAGTCGGCGGCAGCACGCTGACTGCCACGATCAGCACCGCGAACAAAGTCGCACTGGTCATCTTCGATGGCGTGGCGGGACAGCGCGTCGGCCTGGGCATGACCAGCGTGTCCATTCCCTCGAGTACGGTCTCTCTGTTCAACCCCGACGGAACCCTGATGACGTACGGCACGTATGGAAGCGGAGGCGGAGTCTTGGACTCGCAGATACTCCCAGTCACCGGCACCTATGCCATCGTGATTGATCCTTCGAGTACCTATACGGGCAGTATGACGCTGACGTTGTCGGCGGACCTGACCGGCGTCATCACGATTGCGGGATCCCCGGTTTCGTTCTCCCTGACGCGAGTGGGCCAGAATGCGCGGTATTCCTTCACCGGGACTGCGGGTCAGACAGTGAGTCTCGGCATGACCAGCGTGACGATTGCTTCATCAAATGTGTCGATATCCAAACCGGATGGCAGTCTGTTGGTCCAACCGACCAGCATTACGACCGCTGGGGGCGCGCTGGATAGCCAAGTGTTACCGGTCACAGGCACATACGCCATTTTGGTGGATCCCGTAGATTTGGCGACTGGAAACATGACATTGACTTTGTATGGTACGCCCGATGTGACCGGCACGATCACGATCGACGGAGCCTCGGTGACACCGACCTTGACCGTTCCTGGTCAACGAGCTCGCTATACATTTACTGGGACGGCTGGTCAATGGGTCAATCTCGGCCTCACATCGGTCACTATAAACTCCAGTACCGTCTCAATGCTGAAACCGGACGGGACGACGCTGGTATCGACGTCGATCAGCACCGCCGGTGGGAGCCTGGATCCCACCACCGTTCTACCCACGACCGGTACCTACATGATCGTCGTCGATCCGGTCGGCCTCGCGACCGGCAACATGACTCTCACTCTTACTTCGCCGCTGACTGGCACCATGACGTTGGATGGCGCTTCGGCCCCGATCAGTCTCACCAAGGCGGGTCAAACAGCGCGGTATACCTTCAGTGGGACCAGCGGTCAATGGGTGGGTCTCGGCTTCACCTCGGTGACGATTGCCTTTAGCACCGTCACGCTCCTTAAACCTGACGGAACTACCTTGGCCTCAACCACCATCGGCACAGCCGGCGGTGGCCTCGAACCACCCGGCACCCTGCCGACGACCGGGACCTACACCCTTGTGGTCGATCCGTCGGGAACAAATACTGGAAATATCACACTCAAACTGATGTCCTATCTCTCGGGCACGCTGAATCTGGACGGCACACCAACTACCTCAACCATCTCGACCATCGGCCAGAATGCGCTCTACACCTTTACCGGGACGATGGGTCAATGGATAAATCTCGGGATGACGAGTGTGAGCTTCACCTCCGTCACCGTCACGCTCTGGAAACCGGATGGGACGCCCTGGACATGGACCACTGTTGGCACGAGCGGGGGGAGTCTTGATGCACCGACGGCTCTTCCAACCACCGGGACCTATACCGTCACGGTGAATCCCACTGCGCAGTACACCGGCAACATCACGCTCGCGCTCTCCACTGAAGTCACGGGTTCAGTGACGATCAATGCTGCCGCGACGCCGGTCACCATCAGCCGTGCCGGTCAAAACGCCCGGTACACCTTCGTGGGTACGGCGAGCCAGCAGGCTACCGTCAAAATCACCGGTAATGGTCTGGGAGGTGTCTCGGTGAATCTGTATACGCCAACGGGTGCCGGTCAAACCGGCGCGGGCAGTTCGGCGGCGAACTTCAATCTCTCGACCGTCACGCTCGGCACGACGGGCACTTATACCATCACGATCAATCCACAGACGACGACCACCGGTAGTCTGAACCTCCAGGTGACGAGCCCATGAAGACTCGACGACCTCTCTCCGTTGCGATGGTGGTACTGTGTGGTGGGATCTCTACACTGATCAATCCGTCCATCAGCTGGTCGGGAACAGGCGCGAATGTCGCTGGAAGTGCCATTGGAGGCGGGATGATCTTGCCAAACTGCGGATCAGGGACCGTGAACATCTCCGGTGGGAAAACCGGGAACCACACCATCGGGTTGTCGGCCGGATGTAATACCAGCTTCGATGCCATTGCATGGTTCAAGCGGCCAAGTCCGTATACATCGAGCATTCCCGCAGGATGGCAGATCATTGGAGGATCGATCAGTGACTGCTCGTCTGCGCTAGAGGCCCCGCCGGCCGTCGGTTCGGTTTTCGCCATGCTCGCATACGATCTGAACGGCCAAGTAATTGTCAACATAGTAGTACCGAACCCTGGATCGCAAATGTGTGCGTGGTCGGATGCAGCCAAGGGAGGACACATCAGTCTGTGGGATCAAGCCGCCCATCGTGTCGGCAATGCCAATGCGCCAATATGGGCGCCTGATCCCCCAGCACAGCAGGCCATTAATGGCGAGAAGAAACAAGGGGGCGATCCAGTCGAACTGGCGACCGGGCTCTTCACCATGGAACAGCTCGACCTAGCCATCCCCGATCTCATCCCACTGACCCTCACAAGGACCTATCGCCAAAATGATACGGCCTCACGTCCATTTGGAATCGGGGCTACCCATCCCTATGACATCTGGTTGACGTGGGATGACTATTGTAGTGTCATGCAATTGATTCTTCCGGACGGTGCGAGAGAGACGTACACGCGCACGAGCGGTACCGATTGTTTCACGGCCTCTTTGGTCAACCAGACCTCGCCGACTGCTTCATTACAATCCACGCTCAACTGGGATGGCAGCCGGCAACGGTGGAGTCTGCGTCGCAAAGATGGAACGATCTATCGTTTCTCGTCAATGACGGCTTATGCCCAACTCTTGCTCATGGAGATCGAAGATCGAAACGGTAATCGCATGTCGCTGGTTCGCGATTCGCTCGGCCGGTTGCTGAATGTGCTCACCCCATCGGGCAAGTCTCTCCAGTTCACCTATGATGCGAGCAACCGCATCACGCAGGTGAGCGACAATGCCGGACGCAGCGTGACCTACACGTATGATGCCAGTGGTCGGCTGTGGAAAGTGACCAATCCAGCCAATGGAATCACCGAATATACCTACGATGCCGGCCATCGCATGCTGACCATCAAGGATCCGAAGAACATTACGTATTTGACGAACACCTACGATGCGAATGGACGGATCGCCACGCAGACCCAAGCGGATAACACGACCTTTCAGTTTGCCTATACTTTGGATGGGAACGGCAAGGTGGCACAAACCGACGTCACAGATCCACGGAACATCGTGCGGCGGGTCGCCTTTAACAGCGACGGGTATGCGCTCACAGATACGGCGGCCTTCGGCGAGCCCGACGCACAAACGCTCACCTATGAGCGGCAAGCCGGGACGAACCTGATCCTGAGTGTGACCGATGCGCTCACTCGTAAGACAGCCTATACCTATGATGCGAATGGTAATATCCTCACCGTGACCCGGTTGGCGACCACGCCGAATGCCGTGACCACGACGTTTACCTACGAGCCGACCTATAATCAGGTGGCCACGATCACCGATCCGCTCAACCACACGACCATGTTGGGGTACGATGCAAAAGGCAATCTCACGACGATCACGAATGCCCTCAGTGAAATCACGACCCTGACCGTGAACCCTCAGGGCCAGCCACTCACGATCACCGATCCCTTGAACAATACCACCACGCTCACCTATGCGCAGGGCGACCTTGTGACCACGACTGATCCGTTGACTCGCGTCTCCACGCGGTTCGTCGATTCCGTGGGCCGGCTGCTGGCGCTCACCGATCCGAATAAAAGCCGAACTCAATATGACGTGGACGCGTTGAATCGTGTCACGAAGCTCATCGATCCCCTCAATGGACAGACGCAATTGGCCTATGATCCTAATGGCAATCTGCTGACGGTCTCGGATGCGAAGAGCCAAGTGACGACCTATACGTACAACAATATGGATCGCGTGGCCACGCGACAGGATGCGTTACTCAATACCGAGACCTACACGTATGACAACGACGGCAACGTGGCCACGGTCACGGATCGCAAGAGCCAAGTAACGACGTACACCTATGATGTCTTGAATCGACGGACGAAAGCGACCTTTCAGGATGGGACCAGCACGAATTACACCTACGACGCGGGAAATCGAATCACGCAGGTCCAAGAGAAGAATTCCGGAGGCACCGTTACGGCGACGATCACGAGAACCTATGACGGGCTGGATCGATTGACGCAGGAAGTGACCCCTGAGGGGACAGTGAACTACACCTACGACAACGCGAACCGTCGAGCCACGATGACGGTGGTTGGTCAAACGCAGGTCACCTACACTTATGACAACGCTGACCGCCTCACGCAGGTCCAGCAAGGAACCAGTACCGTCACGATCGCCTATGATATCGCTGGGCGAAGAACGAGTCTCACTTTGCCCAACACGAATAGCATCAACTATGGGTACAACGGAGCGTCGGAACTCACCAGCCTGACGTACAAACAAGGCGCCACGACCCTCGGTGACTTGACCTATACCTACGAATCGGCAGGCAATCGGATAAAAACTGGTGGCACTTTTGCTCGAACCAATCTTCCTCCGGCACTCGCCACGACAAACTACAACACCAATAACCAGCAAACGACGTTCGGAACGAGCACAGAAACCTTTGACCTCAACGGCAACCTTGCGACGTTCACTGACGTGAGTGGAACGACCACATACACCTGGAATGCGAGAAATCAACTTGCCAGCATCTCCGGCCCGAGTTTAACTGCATCTTTCACCTACGATTCCTTTGGCCGCCGCACGGGCAAGACGATCAACGGCACCACCACCAATTTTCTCTACGATGGGTTGAATCCCGTCCAGGAAAAGAACGGTGGGACCGTCACAGCTAATCTCCTGACCGGCCTCGGTATCGACGAATTCTTCACGAGAACGGATGGCGTCGGCGTTCGCAGTCTACTCCCTGATGCCCTTGGCTCAACCGTGGCCCTCGGTGACAACACCGGCGCGCTCCAGACCCAGTACACCTACGAACCGTTTGGCGTCACGACGCAGACCGGAGCCGCGGGTACGAACAGCTATAAGTTTACAGGCCGAGAGGATGATGGGACAGGGCTCTACTATTATCGGGCCCGCTATTACCAGCCCCGGTTGCAGCGGTTTCTTGCCGAGGATCCGATCGGGTTCCTCGGTGGGGATGTGAATCTCTATGGATATGTAGCCAATAACCCAGTCCTCCTCAGAGATCCGATGGGTCTGCTCACACTGGGGCAAGGGACGCTCCTTGGCTGTGGACTCGGGGGAGCGGGAGGCGCAATAGGAGCGAAAAAGGATCGAGTAGGAGGAGGTGTAACCGGTGGAGCACTAGGTTGCGCGTTCGGGACCCTCATCGGATCAGGAATTCCATTGCCACCCACACCCATTGGAATTGCAATTGGGGCTGGAGTAGGTGCTCTGACTGGCGGTATCTCTGGAGGCCTGACCGCTGCAGCAGGGGGAGGGAATACGTTGGACATTGCTCTTGGTGCCCTTGGTGGTGCGGCGGGAGGTGCGATCAGCAACTTGGTCCCGGGTGGTCCGGTCTTAGGCGCACTTACTGGACTTTCGATCTCTGTATTCCTTGGGGCTATTGGACCCTGATGCGGGTGTCATGGATTATCTGAGTAGGGTTGCGGAGAGATTTCCACTCTGGGCTGCCGGCGTGTTTGTTGTTTTTGCTGGCGTATGGATTTGGTTTCTAACAAGACTGGATGAAGCAGCACGAACGCAAGTTGAATCGACACGATACTGGTGGGAATCAACTTCTACATTCGATACTGAATTCAAGAAGATTAGATCACGAGGGCGTCGGATCTATTCGTTTTTTGCCGTTATTTGCATCATTAGTGCCATGGTGATTGTGTGTGCGCATGTGTTGGTTCGATAGTGGAGCGGGTATCTAGCAGGTTGATGACGGCGCCACTTCGGATCTTCGAGTCTCAACAGGAAATTAGATCAGGATTAGGGGAAGCTTCGCTCGGACTAACCTTCCACCAGCGCTTACCACGACCAATTACGCGAACAATCAGCAAACGGCGTTTGGCACGAGTACGGAGACCTTTGACCTGAATGGCAACCTGGCGACCGTCACTGACGCTGGTGGCACTACGACTTACACCTGGAACGCAAGAAACCAACTCACCAGCATCTCAGGCCCGAGCTTAACGGCATCCTTCACCTATGATTCCTTTGGCCGCCGCACCGGCAAGACGATCAACGGCACCACGACCAATTTTGTGTATGATGGGCTCAACCCCGTACAGGAAAAGAACGGCGCCACAGTCACTGCAGACTTACTCACAGGGCTTGGAATCGATGAATTCCTCACGAGAACGGATGGGGTTGGAGTCCGAGCCCTTTTGCCCGATGCTCTCGGCTCAACGATCGCATTAGGAGATGGGACAGGCACACTCCAAACCCAGTACACCTATGAGCCCTTTGGCGTGGTCACTCAGATCGGAGCCGCGAGCACAACAAGCTATAAGTTTACAGGAAGGGAGGATGATGGCTCAGGACTCATGTACTATCGAGCGCGCTATTATCATCCGCGGTTCCAGCGGTTCATTGCGGAGGATCCGATTGGCTTTCTCAGCGGGGATGTCAATGTCTATGCTTACGTCGGTAATGACCCTCTGCGTTACACCGACCCATTTGGACTGGACAAAACTAACAATTGTCCAGGTTACGGCAGCCGCTACTTGAGTCACATACTTACTTATACAATCGATCTAGGTACATATGCGGCTGCCCTTGGCGGAGGCTTGTGGCCTAAATCTTTGGCGCCAGCTACTAGTGGCAGAGGGCCTTTCTTGGGCTCCACGAATCCGCTTACCAGTGTTCCAAGAGCACTCGGTATTCCAGGAGCTAGTACAGTTGCAGCTCAAACAGCTTCTGCAACCATTGGTGTTGCAACAGTCGGAATCGGTTTCTACAATATCGGCGTTTTCACAAGTGGTCTTTTCTACGCTATCCCTTCTTCCTGCGAGTGATTTATCGTACCAGAACTAAATGGACACTCGAATATTCATTATAGCTGGCGTTTTTCTTTTAGCACTTATCTTGGTTTGGTTGGGAAAGCAGAGTGTCAAGAGGCGCATAATCAGAAACAGAATTCCGTTATCGTTTGAAGAGATCCGACAATCCATGAAAATCGACGTTAGCACTGAGTCCTTGGCACGCGTTCTCGAGACGTTGGGCGACATCTATAGGGTGAATCCTCAACTCTTACGACCCAATGACAAGCTAAAGGATTTTTTTGATCTTGATTCCTGGAGCCTTGGAATAGGCACTGAAAAATTGAACAAATGGCTCGCCGAGGTAGGTTTCACTGATGTGAACCCTACCCCAACTACGATCCTTGATCTCGTTCTCCTCTTAGAAGATCGTAAACTACAATCTTCTACTTCTTTGCCCTTGAGTAACTGAGGGTCACTCGCTGTTCTGTAAGCAAATCCTGGATCTCGAGCGCCTAGGAAAAGGTATCAGAATAGAAAAACTGCAACGCTCATCCTGGATGTCCGGCAAGAAGACATTAAGCCGAAAGTCTTTTCGAGCGACGATGGCCGTGGTGGGGCAGCCACAAGTGATGTACACGTGTGACACAATGTCAATCGCCTCACGCATGTCCAGCAAAGGTCACGTAGAAGGGGTCAGATCTTGTATTGTGCATCCTGATGAACCATATTCCGCCTCATGGCCCGCTACTACGCATCGAATTTCCTGGGGCGCTCTACCACGTCACCACCCACGGCAACGCCCGGCATTGGTCGAGCTGTGGGCCTGCACTATCGATAATCAGTCGCCTCGTGCCCCCTCCAGTTAGGTGACGATACACAGAACAAGACCTGACTCTATTCTTTGTAACAGGCGTACTGGATCGGATTACGTAGCTACCCTCAGCACTCGGTTCATGGCCGCTTGCTCAATAAGGAGCACGACATACCGGGGAATAGAAAGGACAGCTCAGTCCCTCGCCAATGCTTGCGCGAGCAGTGCTGTGTCGGTGAAACCGCGCAGTCGTTGAAGATATCCCTCACGGACTGTCCAGACGTGAACGAAGGGCACATTGACGGGTACGGCAGCTTTTCGGGTCTTTCCTTCGATACGACCAATCGCGACGACATGCTCGCCCGCAGTGATGAACTCTTCGGCCACGAAGCGAACGTCAAAAGCTCCATAGAAGTCGCAGAGAAAGCGCTCGAGCACGTCCTCGAGGCCCTCGAAGTGGCCACCTCCGGTGGGCATCCCTTCCGGCAAGTCGTATACGACCTGTGGTGCTTGGAGACTTCGAAGTGGCTCGCGATGTCCTGGCACAGTAGCATCATAGAACGCCCGGACCCGCTTCTCGTTTTGTTCTTCAAGGGTCATTATCTTGTCCTCCTTCCAGGAATTCCCTCGCAATTATTCCTCATTCGACGGTCAGATTGATGAACTCATCGTATCAACAAACCACATTCGGTACGAGTACCAGTGAGAGAAAGGGTCAGATCTTGTATTGTGCATTATGATGAACTATATTCCGCCCTATGGCCCGTCCTCTGCGCATCGAATTTCCCGGCGCGCTCTACCACGTCACCACCCGCGGCAACGCCCGGCAGGACATTTTCATCGATGACGAGGACCGGCAGCGGTTCCTTGGAGTACTGGCCCATGTCGTCTCCCGCTTTCATCTCCTGCTGCATGCCTATTGCCTGATGGACAATCACTTTCACCTCGTCGTGGAGACGCCCGACGCCAACCTGTCGAGGGCCATGCGTCAGCTCAACGGGGTCTACACCCAAGCCTTCAATCGCCGTCACGGTCGGGTCGGTCACGTGCTGCAAGGTCGTTTCAAGGCCATCGTGGTGGACCGGGAGAGCTATCTGCTGGAGCTTTGCCGCTATGTCGTGCTCAATCCGGTGCGGGCCAAGACCACCCGCAAACCCGATACCTATCCGTGGTCGAGCTACCAAGCGACGGCGGGGGTCGTCTCCGTGCCGTCGCTTTTGACAGTGGACTGGTTGCTGTCCCAATTTGGCCAGCAGCGGGCGGCCGCCCAGCGGAAGTACCGGGCCTTTGTCGCCGAGGGGATCGGTCACCATTCACTCTGGGAACAGGTTCGGGGACAGGTGCTCCTCGGGAACGAGCGATTTGTCGAACGTCTGGCGCCGCAGCTCCGGGACAAGCGTCCACTGAAAGAGATTTCCCGGCAGCAACGATTTGCGACCCGACCGCCGCTACGCCACCTCTTCCCTGCGGGTTCCCGTGCGGACCGCACGTGGCGTAATGAGGCCATTCGTCGGGCACATTTGGAACATGGCTACAGCCTGTCCGAAATTGGTCGAGCCGTGGGCCTGCACTCTTCGACGATCAGCCGCCTCGTGAATCCCCAGGCTAGCGACGATGCACAGAACAAGACCTGACCCTATTCTCCTCTGACCCTATTCTCCTATTCTCTGGCTCAATCACGGTTGTGCGTCCATTGAAACCCGCTTTGCACCTGTGGTAACAGAGGAATCCATCTCGGCCGTACAGTCACATAGTGAAATTGCGGATGTCCCTTTTCACCGGCCTACAGCCCTACCGCTTTTTATATTATATAATCCGACCTATGGACGTGACATTCAGATCCGGCACTGCAGCGGACGCCCCGGCTTGCGGAAAGATCGGCTACGAAGCATTCAAGGCGATTGCCGAGCACCATAATTTTCCACCGGACTTCCCTTCTGCTGAAATCGCAATCGCACTGTACGCAATGATCCTGGGACGATCGGACATCTTCTCGATCGTGGGAGAGCGCGATGGTCAAATCGTGTGCAGCAATTTCCTGTGGGAAGGTGATGCGATTGCAGGAGTCGGTCCGATTACGGTCCTTCCAGCTGCACAGAACGTCTCGCTTGGGCGCCGGTTGATGCAATCGGTCTTGGACCGTGCCGAAAGTCGGAATCAGGCAGGTGTTCGGCTGGTTCAGGCCGCTTATCATAATCGTTCACTGTCCTTGTACACCAAGCTCGGATTTCGGGCACAAGAGCCTCTGTCAATCTTACAGGGACCGCCCCTTCAGTTAGAGCTGTCCGGCTATCGAGTTCGCCAAGCGAGCCTGGACGATCTGAAGGCGTGCAATGCCGTCTGTCGCATGGTGCATGGTCACGATCGGCGCAGTGAGGTCACCCGTGCGATTGACGATGGGATAGCCACAGTCGTAGAGCATGGTGGTCGGATTACCGGCTACGCCACAGGTCTTGGTTTCTTTGGACATGCGGTCGGCCGGACGAACGAAGAACTCAAAGCTCTGATCGGAGCCGCACCGGCCTTTACCGGTCCAGGTTTCCTATTGCCGACGCGGAACACGGAATTGTTGCAGTGGTGCTTCCATCACGGTCTCCGGATAGTCCAACCTATGACGCTCATGAGTCTCGGGCTGTATCAGAAACCTGCCGGTTCCTTTCTTCCTTCCATCTTGTACTGACCGCTCTAGCAGGATGCTGAAAAAGTCTGCCAGCGGCGTTCTCGCGGGACACTGCCGCCTCACCATCTCGGCGGCGTTCACAAGCGTGCCGTGCTTTATTCAGCACGGCGTGAACCTCAGAGGCTCAACGTACCACCGGGAAGGAGCTGCTACAGCAGCTCGGGGCGGGCGGGTGAGAAAGGTTACGCCTCGCCCAAGACACTGGGCGCTCACCGACTGGCGCCCGTCCGCAAACGTGACGCTCATTATTCTTCGCGTCGCGGACCTCGCTGCGGCCTTGCTGGGCAGCCTTTTTGAGCATCCTGGTGTTATTCTGGTGTTAGGCGTCGACTGGGATTTCCCGCAGCCTGCTATGTCTCCATCATTTCCAGCCGGGCATCGAATTCATGTCCGCAGGCCGTGCAGTGAATGCAGTCCGATTCGACCGTGAATTCGTCCGACCTGATCCCCATCCCTCCGCAATCGGGACAGCGGGCAAGATGGACCCGCTCATCGTTCACCGTTTCATATTGGGTTCCACGAAGGCAATAGACCGGCTTTCCATCGAGGAGCCATGGCCGCCCTTGGTTGTCGACGACCGGCAGGGCGAGATAATGATGGTTCACGTATGCTTCAAGGTCCTGCCGGTTCGTGAAACCGTCCTTGATCAACTTGCCCCCTAACGCCTCGTAGAGAGCATGTTCCTTCACGATCGTCTTCGTCGGGCCCATGGCGACCTCCCTCGTTAAAGTTCAGAACGGTCCAGCGATTGGTTATGAGCGCACACCCGTCGTTCCGAATCCATAGTCTCACCAGGAACTCACCCACACTTGTGCCCACACGAATCAGGCCAACGAAATCGTCATGCGGCTCGCCTGCTGATGGTCGGCGGTTGTTGTGGAGTCATGTCGACCGATCCGCCGGCACCTTGCCTTGATTCCTGCTGGTTCTCCTTGTCATTCGATGCGAGTAGGCGCATACAGGCTAGCAGCATCACGATCAATGTTCCAAGGCTGATCACGATTCCCCAATATCCCCATGACATAAGTCACACGCTCGCACCATGCGACGCGAGTCCTTTGTGAGGGTGCCAACATTGATCTCTCCGTGGAATCGCATTAGACGTCTGTGCGTCATCCGGCTTCCGGACTGCGGACAGACGGCATTAGGCCGTGCTGGCAAGAACATGGCAGTATACGAAAAGAGGGCCCGTCTGGTGAGGAACGTACACCCGGCAGGTCCGGACCGTTGGATCTGTGCTCCACGGAGGACCATAATCACCACCTCCGGAATGAGGCGGCAGCGAAAGCTGTTATCAGCGTACGCTTCGGACACGAACAGGTCAAGAGGAGAATCCTCCGTCGTTCCCTCTTCTTCAGACCATGGATGTGTCCATGATTTTCCGCTAGACTGACCGGTCAGAAATGACCACGGCTGTTCCTGAGTTGCATGAAGAAGCCGTGGCCGTAATGGACTACCCCAATTGACAATGCGACATATCCTGTGACTTCCGTACCGGATAAGACGCCCGGTAGTGAGAGACCGCATGGTCTGGTGCAGGTGTTGAAGGCGGGCACCATCTATTTTCTTGTCGCGGTTGGAGCTGAGTTTGTTCTGGAGGTCATTCGCCTGCAAGTGGTGGCCTTGCATGTCGGCGAGAGGCTTGCTGAGATGCTGGAGATTCCGAATGTGCTTCTTGCCACCATTATCGGGGCGCGGTGGATAGTGGATCGATTCACCTTGCCTCCTCTTCCCGGCATCCGACTCGGCGTCGGCCTCGTGGCCCTCATGCTCTTGCTCATCGCGGAAGGAACGATCATACTTCCCCTCCATGGCCTCTCGGTAAGTGAGTATCTTGCCACCCGGGATTCCGTCGTGGGAGTAGCCCCCCTCGGCGCGCTCGGTGTGTTGACGGTCATGCCGTTTCTCGTCGGGTATCGATGGGAACGCTGATTCGATTCTTCGTTCATTTCTGGAATTGAGGATCCAGCAGGACGACAACGTAAATGAGTTGATGAAGGAGTCCTCCATGACCTGTCTCAGACTCTGTGCGTGGTGTGTCCTGACACTATTCATCAGCATACCGACCGCCGCAATCTCATCGGAACTTTCCGATCCGGAGTCGGCCATCCGCCGAATGGTGCGGGCCAACGCCGAAAAGGACCTGCCGACGCTTTCACGGCTGATGGCGCACGATGCCGATATCATCAGTTACGCGGTCGCCGGCCGCAAATACATCGGTTGGACGGAACTTGAGAACGGAATGCGGGAGGAATTCATCAATTCCCAGAAGCTTGAAATTCCGATTCATGAACTCACGGTGTGGACGAAGGGAGACCTGGCCTGGTACGCGATGGAACTCGATTATATCCGCTATGTTGCCGAAGGATCTGAATTGAAACGGACCGTGCTTCCGATGCGAGAGACAGGGGTTCTCGAACGTCGCAACGGCCACTGGCAATTGTTGTCCTGGCACGAATCTTTTCGATCCGCTCAGCCCGGCAGGCCCCTCGTTTCACCATCCGCACCTCCCGGTCCGGCTCAATAATAAGATATTCCATTGAGACAGGAGCGGCCTCATAACAGGAATTGATGGAGTGCGGCGATGGAATCTGAAGAACAGGCCGCGATGACGGAACTGCGGCTGAGTTACCGCTATATCAAGGAACATCCGTGGGTGGTGACGGCCGTGAACGGCTTTCTCTCCGCCTACTTCATGGAACAACCAGGGTTTCGCGTCCTGCGCCACTTTGATGAACTGGAATCCGGCATGCATGTCTGGATCTGTGAAGTGCCCGGCACGATGAAGATGACGAAACTCTTACGAAGGCTGCAGGCCGATATTCCTCCCTGTCGATACAGTCAGATCTCAGGAGCGCCGATCGAGCGTCTGCAGTATGTCGTCGATACTCTCGAGCAACACTGACGACTTGTTCGGTGCACCATTTCCCAAAGCGAGTGGTCGGAATTCCAAGGTAGAGTATAATGCCTCATGATGAATCGTGTGCTCGTCCTCGGTGCCGGCAAGATCGGGTCTCTGATTGCCTGCCTGCTCAATCAACATGGCCGGTACGAGATTCATCTGGGCGACATGACCTTGGATGCACCGAAGCACCTGGTCGAAGGCCTCGGGTTGGAGCGAGTGACTCCATGCCTGCTCGACGTGAGACATCCGGATGCCGTCGGCACCTATCTCTCAGCGCATCGATTCGACGCCGTTCTCTCGAGCCTGCCCTATTTCTGTAATCCGACCGTCGCCGGTCTGGCCCTGACTCATCAGTTGCATTACTTCGACCTGACGGAAGATGTCGAAGTGACGAACCAGATCAAGGTCTTGAGCGCCGGTGCTCAGCATGCCTTTATGCCGCAATGCGGCCTTGCGCCGGGTTTCATCAGCATCGTTGCGCATGAGCTGATGACCCACTTTGAGACGCTGGATACGGTCAAGATGCGCGTGGGCGCGTTGCCCGTGCATCCCAGTAATGCGCTCAAGTATTCGCTGACCTGGTCCACCGACGGGCTCATTAATGAGTACGGCAATGTGTGTTACGGGATTGAACAAGGTGAGAAAGTCCAGCTGCAACCGCTCGAAGGGTACGAAACGATCGAGTTGGACGGGCTGCTGTACGAAGCGTTCAACACGTCCGGAGGATTAGGGACCTTGGCCGACAGTTATGCGGGACAAGTTCGAACCATGAACTATAAGACGCTCCGTTATCCCGGCCACTGTGAGAAAATCCATCTGTTGATGAAGGACCTCAAACTGAACGAAGATCGAGAAACGCTGAAGCGTATCCTCGAACATGCCGTTCCCCAGACCCTGCAGGATGTCGTCTTGATCTATGCTTCGGTCACCGGACGGAACGAGGACGGATTCTTCGAGGAAAACTATGTGAAGAAGATCTATCCGCAATGTATCAAGGGAAAACTCTGGTCGGCCATCCAAGTGACGACCGCGTCCAGCGCCTGCGGTGTCATGGACCTTGTCTTGAAACACTCCTCGCAGTACCATGGATTCGTCACTCAGGAATCCGTATTGTTGAAAGATTTCTTGGACAATGATTTTGGAGCTTGTTTTCGATGAGTACGACACACACTGCGCTCAGAGACCTGGGCATCCAAGCCGTCAATTCCGGCGGCAGTACCGGTAGCGGCTGGTGGTCCGGTCGTAATGATGGATCTCTCCTGTCCTCGATCAATCCTGCAACCGGCGAGCAAATTGCCGGTGTCTATCCCTGTTCGGCCGATGATTATCAGCGGATCGTGAAAGAATCGATTGAGGCGTTTCGCATCTGGCGGATGGTGCCGGCCCCGAAGCGTGGCGAGATGGTTCGGCTGATCGGGCAAGCCTTGCGTGAAAAGAAGGACCAATTGGGCACGCTGGTCTCGCTGGAAGTCGGCAAGATCAAGGCAGAAGGCGATGGTGAAGTGCAGGAGATGATCGATATGGCCGATTTCGCCGTCGGTCAGTCGCGGATGCTGTACGGCGTCACGATGCAGTCCGAGCGGCCGGCCCACCGCATGAGCGAGCAGTGGCACCCCTTGGGACCGGTCGGCGTCATCACGGCGTTCAATTTTCCTGTTGCCGTGTGGGCGTGGAATGCATTTGTGGCCGCCATTGCCGGCGATACCGTTATCTGGAAACCGTCACCGAAGGCGCCGCTCTGCGCCGTGGCGGTGCAACAGATTTGTAATCGCGTCATGCAGCAACAGGGCTATGCGGGCATTTTTTCACTCTTTATCGCCGACCAGCCGGCTCTTGCCGAACAGATGGTGCAGGATGAGCGCTTGCCGCTCATCTCGTTTACCGGATCGGTGCCGGTCGGTCGAAGGGTCGCCTCGTTAGTCGGACACCGGTTGGGCCGAACCCTCCTCGAACTCAGCGGCAACAATGCCGTGATCGTCGACGAGACCGCGGATATCAACATGGCGGTGCGCGCGATCTTATTCGGAGCCGTCGGAACCGCCGGGCAGCGCTGTACGACGACAAGGCGCCTGATCGTTCACGAATCACGCTATGAGGAATTGGTCGGCAGGCTCGTGAAAGCCTATGCCCAAGTGCAGATCGGCAATCCGCTGGAAAAAGACGTGCTCATGGGGCCGCTCATCGACCATGTAGCCGTGGAGGGCTATCGTGCCGCGCTCGATGAAATCAAGAAAGAAGGCGGCGAGATTCTCTGCGGCGGGCATGTGTTGAACCGTCCCGGTTATTTCGTGGAACCGACGATTGTCCGAGCAAAAAACGAATGGCCCATCGTGCAGCGCGAGACCTTCGCGCCGATTCTGTATGTCATGACCTTCCAAACAATTGATGAGGCTATCGCGATCCACAACGGCGTCAAACAGGGACTCTCGTCCGCCATATTTTCGAACGATGTTCGACGCGGCGAACGATTTCTGTCGGCGGCCGGAAGCGATTGTGGGATTGCCAACATCAATATCGGAACTTCTGGAGCAGAAATCGGCGGAGCGTTCGGCGGGGAAAAGGAAACAGGGGGAGGGCGAGAAGCAGGATCAGACTCTTGGAAAGCCTATATGCGCCGCCAGACCAACACCGTCAACTGGGGGGCGGAATTGCCGTTGGCTCAAGGCATTAAGTTTGGATCGTGAACGAGGTGTGACCATGGATCAGGCTCATGATCTCGAGAATCTCATGGAAACGATGGTTGCGACCTATGTCGCTCATAACCGGGCGGCAGGGGTTCTGAAGGAGATGCTGGACGAGACCGGCGTGGGTTTCTCGCCCGTCATTGACCATGTCACCATTCGCACGCTCGACATCGATCGTGGAGCCGAACCGTTCGTCAAGTTGGGCTACGCCTATGATGAAACCCTGCAGTATGACGATTGGTACGCGAAGGTCTATCGCAAGGTCGGCTACCCTGCCCTCTTTGTAGACCAAGCTTATCCGGATGCCCGGGGGAAGACCAGTATCATTCCCGGCTGGGTGAAGAAGTTCGGGGACAAAGTCTTTCATCATGTGGCCGTTCGGGTGGAGGATATCGAACAGGCTGTCGCTCGGCTGCAGCAAAAAGGTGTGGTGTTTGCCGGAAACATTGTCGGTGCACCGGGGGGACCGCTCAGGCAAATTTTTTCGGCGCCGGAATCCGTCGATGGACAACCGTTTTCCGTTCTAGAATTAGCCGAACGTCATCGCGGGTACCAGGGGTTCCTCCCGCCTCAGGCGGACAGTTTGATGAAATCTTCTACCGGACGTTAAGCAGCGCTACTGCGGTTGACCTGCGTACTTCCTTCCTGTGAGCCGAATTCTCGTGCGATCATATGTTTGACTTCAACGAACCGATGTATCCCCAGGGCGAGACAACCTAGCCCTACTGCCAAGGACAACGCTCCCAGACCTTGCACATACGGATGGTCGATCCACCAAAGAGCCGGCACGCCTACAATCACGAAACCTAATGCGGTTCTGACATAAGCCAACAACGTCCGCTCATTGGCCAACTCCGTCCTCTGTCGCGCCAACTGATCTCGAATCTGCGTGTCCATCGTGGTTCTCTTTTCTTATAACACACGATTGTTTCCTATGGTGCTCCGAGGTGGACCAATATGCTGAGCACGTCGGTGATCACTGAAAACAGGAAGAAGCCTTGTACGAGCTAAGACTATGCCGACTTCTTGAGTCGCTTGCTTGCATGCAACACGGTAAAGCCGATGACCTCATCTCCTTCATAACGGACAATCACATCTTCATCGGTCATCTCGCTATCCGTAGCATGACTTGGCTTCTTGTAATTGACATATAGAGTGTCGGCCTCGGCGTCGTAGGTCAACCAGACGATCTCCTCACAGGACTTCATTACACAGCACCTCTGCTTGTTCCAGCACCGTCTGCGTCGCCTTTTCTTGTTTATCGGGTGGATAACCATGCTTCCTAAGAATTCGTTTTACAATCACTCGGAGCTGGGCGCGGACGTTTTCTCGAACTGTCCAATCGATGGTGACATTCTTTCGGACCGCCTCCGCCACCTCGCGCGCAATCGTCCGTAGTGTCTCGTCTCCAAGCACCTTCACCGCACTGTCATTTTATAGCCAAGCCCTCAATTACTGATCGCTATTGACGCTAGACGTGTGCGATCCTGTGGGATGAGATGCTCAACAGATTTGCGCCAACGGGTTGTGGAGTTTGTTCGCGGTGGAGGCAGCAAGGCCGAAGCGGCTCGGCGGTTCAAGGTTGGTGAGGCGAGCGTGTACCGCTGGCTCAAGCCTGGCGGCCTGACCTACCAGCGTCCCGGCCCTCGCCGGCCCCGCAAGCTGAATTGGGAACAGTTACGCTGTCATGTGGAGGCCCATCCCGATCGGACGCAAGCGGAACGGGCGCGGCATTTCCACGTCTCCCGGCACTGTATCGGGAACGCGCTGCGCAAGTTGGGGGTGACCCATAAAAAAAAGACTGGGCTATTCCGAACGCGACCCCCGGCGGCGCCCGCAGTTTCTCCGTCTTCGCGAGCGGGTCGTACGCCGCGGCAAACACCCCGTGTCCATCGATGAATGTGGGTGTGTGTCTTCGACGGCGCGGCGGTATGGGTAGGCACCCAAAGGCCAGCGGGTGGACGGCCTGGTCTCCGGGCATCGCCGGCCCCGCACGTCGCTCCTCGCCGCTCGCATGGATGGGCGACTGGCAGAGCCCTTGCTGTTCGACGGGACTGGCGATACCGGGGTCTTCAACACCTGGCTGAAGACGCGGCTGTGCCCGCGTCGGAACGCCCACCACCTCGTGATCAGGGCCAACGCTGCATTTCATACGTCATCCGAACCGGCGCAGCTCATCGCAGCGACTGGCGCGCCCCTGCTGTTTCTCGCGCCCTATTCTCCCGACCTCAACCCCATCGAGCATGATTTCGCCGCCCTCAAGAAGCGCCGCGAGTATCAGGATCACGCCACCCTCGAGGACATCGTGAGAGGCTATCACTGATTGTGGGCTTAGCTATAGCGAGCCGCCAGTGCAGTTTGACTCCTGGCCATAGATGGAGATGTCGCCGAGCTTGCCGCTGTGCATCTCGATGAACTTCTCGCTGCTCATGAACATGCCGCCCGATCCGCAGCACGGATCATAGATACGGCCTTTGTACGGGGCCAGCATTTCGACGAGTACGCGGACGGCTCTGGAAGGCGTATAGAACTGCCCGCCCTTCTTACCTTCGGTGCTGGCAAATTGCACAAGAAAGTACTCATAGATTCGCCCGAGAACATCTTTGGCTCGATCTGGCGGACTACCGAGGCCGATATCGCTCACCAAATTAATGAGCTGACCGAGTCGTTGTTTGTCGAGACCAGGACGAGCATAGTCTTTTGGCAGCACTCCTTTGAGCGAAGATTGTCGCGCTCGATAGCACTCATCGCATCGTCCACGATCGTGCCGATCGTCGGCTGCGGGGCCCGAGGACGACGTGCTTGTACTCCGCCGCGTCCATGTTGTTGCGTAGCGCATCTGCGGCAGCCCAAAGCTTCGCTTCAAGACCAGTTGATTCACCGTTCTTAGGCTTCTCAGGTTCTCTCTTCGATTTCGGCATGCATTCTTCTCCGATTGATTGGACGGAATGCTTACAATAGCACCCTTTGGCAAAATCACGTTTTCTATCAAAACAAAGAAGCCTGCGCTGCCTGTCCTGCTTGTGGTGAGCTTGGTCGAGCCGAATTTGTCAAAGTGCCTGTCCTGAGCACTGTCGAAAGGTGCTGAGGACCATCGAGATGAATGAAAGGTTGCGAGTTTGAGCTTACCGACTGGTGGGCTGAGCTGCTCGGTCAATGGCGGCGAGGATTTTGACACGGGAGTCGGCATCGAACTCATGCCCGTAAAAGCGCAGAAAGACGCCTTTGCGAATCGTCTGCACCGTCGCCTGAGGATCGTCCGCCCGCAAGGAGGCTTCCACGATCTGAGAGTCGAGCCCCTCGCAACGACGGGAACTTCTCGTCATGCTGCCTGCCACCGTGCAGAGCCGGAGGCGAAAGGACTGTCGCTCGGTAACATTGTAGACAGCGCAATTCGTTTCCTTGACTGCAACGATCGCAGAGCGTAGGCTTTCTGTCATGATGCTGGATTGGAGTCAGTGCACGGCGGTAGAGCGAGTGCCGGGAAAGGTCGGCGGCACGTGGGTATTCCGCGGAACCCGTGTCCCAGTGAAAGCCCTGTTTGAGAATCTTGAAGACGGGGCCAGAGTCGACGACATCCTGCAATGGTTCCCCGGTGTCACTCGCGCTCAGATCGAAGCTGTCTTGGAACATGCCGGAGCAAGCCTCGCGGAAATCTAAAACGATTCGTTCGAGTGAACATTCTCTTTGATCAAGGAACGCCTGTTCCCCTTCGCCTCGCACTCTCCCATCATACGGTCTCGACGGCATTCGAGATGGGATGGAGCAACCTGCAGAACGGAGATTTGCTCAAAGCAGCAGAGGGTGTGTTCGACGTGCTCGTCACCACTGACCAGAGCCTGCGCTACCAGCAGAATCTTTCAGGATTGAAGCTGGCGATTCTCATCCTCTCGACGACCAGTTGGCCCGTAATCCAAGCCAACGTGAAACAGGTAATTGCCATGATCGATTCAGTCAAACCTGGGGAATACCGTGAGGTCGTGATCTCCAAATAACCCCAAAGATCGATCTCAAGAAGAACGGGCCGGAAGCCTTCCTCGAACAGGCAGATTTCTAGAAAAGAAGCGGCCTACCCCATATCCCGCAGGACATGATCAGGATTTCGGTCACGTGCGATGGTCTTCATGAGTTGATCGCCGAAGAGGACGACGACTCGATCCCGTTGGTCCTTCACCATCATCGATGCCGACGGTGACTTGAACGTGGAGGGATCTCCGTCCAGCCATGCACTGCAAGTAAATGGCAGTGCGTCCAAGATGGTTTCCACCCGGTACTCATGGCGCAGTCGGTATTGCAGCACATCGAACTGGAGTCGACCGACCGCCGCAATCAGGGCTTCCTGATCATTGAGGCTTCGCATAATTTGCACCGTGCCCTCTTGCGCCATTTGCGAGAGGCCCTTGTCGAACGCTTTGCGTTTGCCGACATCCGTCGGTCGAAGACGCGCGAATATTTCCGGCTGGAATTGCGGGAGCGGTTTGAAATTGAATCCCCCCGTTAAGGAGACCGTATCGCCGATGGCGAAGACTCCGGGATTGACGATGCCGATGATATCGCCGGGATAGGCCTCTTCGACGGTACTGCGTTCCTGCGCCACCAGACTGTGCGGCCTCGCCAGTCGAATATCCCGCCCCAATCTGTGATGTTTGACCACCATATCCCGTTCGAAACGTCCGGAACAGATCCGAAGAAAGGCGGTGCTGTCTCGATGTTTGGGATTCATGTTTGCCTGCAACTTAAAGACATAGGCGCTGAACGGCATGTCCGTTGGGTTGACGAAGAGTTCCGACCCATCATCGCGATCGGCCGGCCGCATGCCGGGACTTGGCGCCAAATTCACAAACGCATCGAGAAAGCTTTCAATGCCGAAATTCGTGAGCGCGGATGCAAAAAAGACCGGGGTGACCTCACCCCGGAGAAACTGTTCCCGCGTGAAGGGATTGCCGGCAATCTCCAAGAGTTCCAGATCATGCCGCACCTCGGCCATGGTCTCCTGCGAGACTCGGGCGGTCGAGCTGAGTTCGTCCAGCGGCAAGATATCTGTTTCCACTTTCGTGGCCCCGCCATGCATGGTCTTGCTGAACAGCTGCACCAGGCCGTCGGCACGGCTGACAATGCCTACGAAATCACTGCCCGACCCGATCGGCCAATTGATTGCGCTGGCATGAATGTCCAATGCCTGTTCCACTTCGGTCATCAGATCGAGCGGTGAACGCCCCGGGAGGTCCATCTTGTTGATCAACGTCAACACTGGGATTCGACGCAGACGGCACACGGCGAACAGTTTGCGTGTCTGGGTTTCGACACCTTTGGCTGCATCGATGACCATGATGGCACTGTCTGCGGCCGTCAACGTTCGATAGGTATCTTCGGAGAAATCTTGATGGCCTGGCGTGTCCAGCAGGTTTACCACGGCGTCTTTATAGGGAAACTGCATGGCCGAAGCCGTGATGGAAATGCCGCGTTCCTGTTCCATCCCCATCCAATCCGAGGCCGTGGTCTTGCCGCCCTTGCGCCCACGCACCATGCCCGCGGTTCGGATCAGGCCGGAGTACAAGAGAAGCTTTTCGGTCAGCGTTGTTTTACCGGCATCCGGATGGCTGATGATGGCAAAGGTCCGTCTCCGTGCAATCGCGGCGGCAAGTTCACTGACGGGAGTCGTTTCAGTCGTCATGGTGCGAAAAGCAGCCTCGTGTTGAAGAGGAATGATTCTCAGTCGGTGAGGAGTCGAGCCGTTGAGTCAGTCCGATTGATTCGAGTTCGAACAATGCGTGGAAGTGTCTTGTACCTTCTCCTGACCTGTTGCTTAAGGAGAATCCGAGCCCAACGCATAACCGGCCCGCTCCAACGCACGGCGGACCGCACTACGAACAGCCGCAGTATCGGAATGCGGAAGCACCGCCACATCCGGGGCGGCGCGAAGTCTGATGATCAATTGCTCGGCATCGGCTCCGGCTAATCTATCACAGATTGCGTACCAACCGTCAGGCCCTTCTTCAGCGAGATTATGCTGCTCCAAAATTCTATGGATCGTGCCCACGATGTCGGTCGTGGGAGTCGGCATAAGTAAAGCTGCAAGAGCTCCGTGATCGAGCCGAAGCTTTGCTGCAATCGCAATCGGCTGTCCACCGTTCCATCGCTGGGCCGCCGGCAGGAGAATTTTCTCTTCCATCCCGATGTGTCGAAGCAGTCCGGCTCGAAAGCGTTCGTACGTCCCCTGCATCACACGGCCTGTGGAACCAACGGACGTCCGAAGAAGTTGCTCTAATCGCCTGTGATCCTCAGCGAGAAAGCGGGTGACAGGCCCCGGCTCATATCCCTGTGGTTGCATCATCGTTTTGCCAAGCTGTGTACCAGAGAGAGGACTCTCATGCTATGGCTTGAGGGATATCCATGACGGATTCGAACGAAAAACTCAAGGTGTCAACCGACACAAAGCAGGCGGTTTACCGTGGAGTCCGCGGTCCGTTGGTCGATGGATGGGAATTGATGGGAATTGATGGAGCGAAGGATGTCGATTACTTCTCTCTATCGAACCCGTTTCTCTCCGTCACGCCGGCCGCCATCGACGAATCTGGACAATGGAAGGCAGATAAACGCCACTGTTGATTATGCGGCTTCATGAAGCTTTATTGCTCTCTTATTCCTGCCGGATGTGTCTACTCCCCCCTGCCCCGTTCCGAAAAGCGAGATGATCAATTTCCCCATGCAGGTGGAAAGTCCCACAACGATGAAGGCGATAATCACGATGACTCCGATACCAAGCCAACTCTCGGACGTAGAGAACATAGGTATCCCTCATACAACGACTGATCTTTGAAGATTGTACACCTATACGGAGAAGGAAGAAAATTTCAGTGCCAGACAGCCTGTGCGTAGACCGTCAAGGCAGAGATAAGAAGGATCGTCAAGGCACCGAAGACCGAGGCTATGAGGGAGAACGGACCGTATTGTTGGAACTGAGGTCGTCGAATCCGTGGAAACCGCATGAGACAAAATGTTATGAATGACGCGCCGGTCCCGATCAATGCCAGCAGAATTTGATCGACATCCATTGTGTCGGTACTCCCGTTACGTAGCTCAACAATGTGCAGGCCCGATCCCACCGACCAGCAGGAAGATCAGCCAGCGGAACACTCCTTTCCGCGAATCAGCTTGAGCGTCGTCGATTCGATTCTTGAGAGCCGGTGAGAGTGCCGGGTCCAGCGGAGGATCTGTCGGGGCTTCAGAGATTGGAGACTGAAGAGATGAAAGAGGCATAGGCTGAATGAGAGCCTAGCACCATCGCTTGAGCAGCCGAAGAGAAACCGAAGAATCGACGAGAGGATGTACTGAGCTTTCAACACTTGGACGATAACAGTGACTTCGGCGAGGAGCAACTGAAGTGGAAAACACACCGACTGTCGACTGGCTCCAAACGACGCGGGGCCGCGCTGTGTCTTAGAAGCAGCTCAAACGGAAGTCGGTAGTCGGTCAAACGGCGGACAGGGTGTGTCCGTTGGAGAACGCGGTCGTGTTGTGGCGAGACACCAATCCCTCTTGTTGTTGATGGAAGGCGGATATGGCGATTGTTTTTTCGATGTGTGTCAGACCAGGAACTTGAGAAGCGGCTCGTTCGAACTCTCGTAACGTTATGTTCTTTTGGCGGCAGAGCCGCTGAATAAATGGCCTCCACACCGGCTCAAAGTGATAAAACCACCAACCTGGCGCCTCTTCCCCTTCCGGGTGCCTCATGATGGATGATACAGAAAAGGCTTGATGCTGTGGTGTCGGGCTACAGTCCATTCCATCTTGTCCATCTTGATGAAACCCCGGCGCCGACGATCGATGCAGACTATAAAGGTTCATTCTTTTTTTCTGTTTCACGTTATCCACAATTCGCAACTCGTTTCGTACCGCACGTTCGACGTATTTTATCTAAGCAATTCAGGTGCCCAAACCATAATATTTTTATTTGCTCATGTGTTGTGAAATATTTCGCCGATGAAGAGTAGCTCAAATTGTATGAAATCGTATGCATTTGTATTATTCTGGAACACCATTTTCATTCAGCTTGTTCCACTTCTCTCCCAGCGGCCCTCACCTTCACTCGAAAAGATAATTGAATTGCCGAGAATTTTTAAACCTGACGCTCATTTTTCGCCGAGCATGCGGAATGTGATTTTACTCAAGGTGTTCTATTGTTGGACGCTGCGCGAAGAGTTTTTGAGGTGGACAGAATATCTTCTTTCACCATGATGTTGTGGGATCACCACATGGAATACGAAATTATCTCGGTGTGGTATCAACATATTGCGGCTAAGCCGTCTCCTTTATAGTGTTTCATGATGAAACACTTCACTATGCCGGTTCTGCGCACCCATTGGGGGCGTTGGTGGGACTTCGCCGATTATGCGCCGAACTCTGAAGCTTGAGAACGAGAGACTTCCTATCAGTAACATGGGACGGGATAGGAGGTGGGCATGCGGTAATTGTCGAACGCCGACCAGGAGAGACTTTTTTCTAACAAAACGCGATTGCTAGACCGATTGAGTGGCCTGATCCGTCGGCTCCAAGGCAAGGTTCACCGCTGTAGATTCACGCGGCATCTCGCCCTCGCTCTCCTGAACGGAGAATTTTGTCGACTTCTTGGACTTGGATCTTGTGTCGAAAGAAGGCGGAGTCGCAGCGGGCACGAACTTTTCAAGCCCATAGGCCCGCAGTTTTCGGTACAACGTGGAGCGGCTTACCTCCAGATCTCTGGCCATCCTGGTCAAGTTCCCGCGGTGCAAGCTGATCGCCTTCACCAGCAACTCCATCTCAATCCGGCGGTGAGCCGCCCGCAGAGAATCCAGGGAATCCGCTGGTTGGAGTTCCTCGGCGGCCAGATCCAAGTCATGCGGAGTAATCTCTATCCCTTCCGCCATGACGACGGCGCGTCGGACTCGATTGCTGAGCTCCCGCACATTTCCCGGCCACGAATAGGCACGCAGCACGTCGACAGCCTGGGGCGTATAGCCTCGGATCGTCTTGCGATAGGCCGCGGCGGCTTGCTTAAGAAAGACCATGGCCATAAGTAAAGTGTCTTCGCCCCGGTCCCGCAGCGGTGGCAGATGAATATGCAGCACGCCGAGCCGATAATAGAGATCCTCTCGAAAGAGGTTCTTGTCGATCGCCGTTTTCAAATCGACATTAGTCGCCGCAAGGACACGCGCATCGACATGGAGCGTCTCTTGCCCGCCGACCCGTTCGAATGTGCCTTCCTGTAAAAACCGCAGCAGTTTGACTTGTAGGGCCGGCAACAGATCGCCGATTTCATCAAGAAATAATGTGCCGTCGGCCGCCGCTTCCAGTTTGCCCTTCTTTTGTTGGACGGCTCCTGTGAAAGCCCCGCGCTCATGTCCGAATAATTCCGACTCCAACAAGGTTTCCGGGATGGCCCCGCAATTGATCGGCACGAATGGTCCGAGTTTTCGGAGACTTCGCTCATGGATCGCTTGCGCGGTCAATTCCTTACCCGTGCCCGTCTCACCGGTGATGAGCACCGGCATCTCGGTGTTCGCCATTTTGCGAATCAAATCGAAAACTGCGCTGATGGCGGGACTCGCACCCACCATTTCATCTAGGGTTCCCATAAGCGCACCCCCTGGTGGAGATTCCTACACGGTATCCCTGGGGTCTTGTCTTTCATGAAATAGAGGTCCACCGATACGATCGGACATGACTCTGCCTTCAACAAGCGTGAAAGGCCCATTCCAACGCGGGACATCGGTGATGAATAGAGCCACACCGTGTGAATGAGCCGAGGCTCCCTACATACGACCTAGCGTATATCATAGGAAGGCGTGGCGGATCTAGTAAAAATACCTGCACAATCCTACACGTACGCGCCTACACGTACACGGATTTTCTCGATGACTCTTTGTGCTCCACGGGATTCGAGGCGGCGCTTCTGATAAATAGCATTGGGCGCAATGGAAGGTTAGTGCATAATGGCCCCCTGGGCGTTTCATAATTAGGGCCTTCTAGATCCGGCTCTTTATACCTAGTCCGTCTTGTGAGTCTCGCTCCATGGACAATGAAGCAAGGAGTGTCAGGGGAGCAGGAAGAAATGGATATGTTCAGAAATGATTCGTAGCCGATCATGACGTGACATGACGCACCAAAGCTTGATCATATTGATCTCTCTGATTGACTCCTCACGCTGAAAAGGAGACCTTACCCTGGAGCGAATTTTGGATCTGTTGCCTTTGCTTATCTGGAGAATCGCATGTTCGATTGGCTGACCAATTCAGAGATGTGGATCGCGCTGGGTACGCTCACCGCCCTCGAAATCGTGCTGGGAGTCGACAACATTATTTTTATTTCGGTCCTCGTAGGGCGCCTTCCCCTGCACCAACGGAATTTGGCCCGTCGTCTTGGGCTCGGTCTTGCGATGGTGGCGCGACTGGGCTTGTTATTTTCCATTTCACTCATGATGGAACTGACGGCTCCTCTGTTCACGGTGTTGAATCAAGCCGTCTCGGGCCGGGATCTGATCCTCATCATCGGCGGACTGTTTCTCCTCATCAAAGCGACTCACGAGATCCATAACAGCCTGGAAGGGACGGATGAACAGGACTTCTCCTCCGTTCCAGCCGGCCTTGGAATGATGCTGCTTCAGATCGCTCTGTTGGATATCGTCTTCTCGTTGGATTCCGTCATCACGGCGGTCGGCTTGGTCGATGAGGTGTCCGTTATGGCAACGGCAATCATTGCGGCTGTGCTCGTCATGATGTTCGCCGCTCAGCCCATCGGCGATTTCGTCGATGCCCATCCGACGATCAAAATCTTGGCACTGTCGTTCCTCATCCTTGTCGGTGTGACCTTGATGGTGGAGGGCTTTGATGTTCACGTGCCCAAGGGCTATATCTATTTTGCGATGGCATTTTCCGTCGCTGTGGAGATGATCAATTTACGAGTCCGAGCACGCACAAGACCGCCGATCAAACTGCGTAACCGGTATTCGAGGGCCAAAACGAAGCTTCTTGAGAGTGAACGCTGATGTCGGTTTCCCCGCACGGAGAGCATCGTATCGTCTTACATCGCCGGCAGCGGACTGCCTTCAATTCCAACGGCAAGCTCCGTAATATGGCACTTGCCGAGATTGACGGTGTACAGACTGGTTCCCCGAAATGCGCAATTCGTGGGATGACACAGCACGACGGCTTCCGGATCATGCCAAATCGTTTCAACCGTGCCGTCCACCGCAATTCGATAGACGGCGCTCGGCTCATAACAGGAGACGTACAGCCGTCCTAACGCATCCACCGCCAACCCGTCCGGAACCATGCCGACGAAAGCGACCTGTTCTCGTTGTCCCGCCTCGCCTGTACCCGTCATCGGAATTCTGCTGAGGCTGCGGGAAAAACTTTCAATGACGTACAGGGCCGAACCATCCGGGGAGAAGGCCAAGCCGTTCGCGAAGTTGAGCGGTTCCCGGTACCACAATTCTCCTCGCCCGTCCGGAGTGAATCGAAAAATACCCGGACCCGGTTCCTTGAACTCATAGCTATCGGAGACGTAGAGACGCCCTTCGGCATCGAAGGCGGGATAATTCGGAATACGGAGCCGTCGTCCATCGGCTTCCTTGGCGAACACCTCCAGTTGTCCGGTGTCCGGACGAAAACGAAACACGGCGGCGTGGCGCGAATCACAGATGAAAAGGTCACCCTCCGCATTGAAGGCCATTCCCAAGCAAAAACCGCCCGTATCGCCGACTTGCTCCAAGGTGCGATCCTCGAGGGAGAGACGAAAGATCTGTCCCTGTTCGCCGCCGCAGTAGAGTCGTCCGTCACGATCGAACGCCAGCCCTTCCGGATGATCCAGTTGCGGTCTTGTCATGGTTCCATCGAAGGCAATGCGCACTTGGTCGTCGTGAAGAATCATCAGGTTATCATCGAGTGTCGTACTGGGTTTCGGCATAGAGAGGTCTCCAATCTGTCTCATCTCCCCTAGCATGCGTACATGTGTAACGGATCGGCATGAACTGGGAACAACCCGAGCCGCAGGAATCTCAGGTGCACGGAGCATGGACGTGCGGGCGGAAAGACAGAGAGTTCAGAAGAGACTTAAGACGATGCTCGCGTGGATAATGGGGGCGCCAATTGCTCGAGAGATCGCCCTTCCGCATTGATTCCCAGCCACAGCTCAATCGCCGCACCGAGGAGCATCATGCCTCCGCCCAAGAGATATCCGTAGAAGACACTCGTGGCTGATGTTTCGATGAGCATTCCGTAGAGCCACGGCGCCGCTACGCCGGCTCCTTGCGCCACGATGAAGAAAAAGGCGATCGCCATCGCGCGGATCTCCATCGGAAACACCTCGCTCACCGTCAGATAGGCGGCGCTGGCTCCGGCCGATGCAAAAAAGAAAATCGCCGACCACAACAGCATATGCGTGGTGAGGGTCAAGGAACCGGTCCAGAACAAATATCCCATGCCCGCTAAAAGGATCCCGGCGACACTGTAGGTGAGACTGATCATTGGTTTGCGGCCGACCGTATCAAACAGTCGTCCTAACAAGAGCGGCCCTAAAAAATTGCCCAATGCGAACGGGAGGATGTAGAGACCGATGTCGGCACTCGGTACGGCATAGTATTTCGTCAGCAGCAGCGGATAGGTGAACGACACGGCGTTGTACATGAACGATTGTGTCATCATCAACCCTATGCCTAAGACTGTCCGCCTGGGATAAGACTGAAACAGCTCTCGCGCCACGGTCGCGATCGTCGCATGGGGACGGCCATGTACCGTGATCGTGCCTTGTGGGTCTTCCAGCGATATGCCTCGATCTTGCGCTACTTGTCGTTCGATCTCCGACACAACGGTTTCCGCATCAGGGACCCGACCGTGGGTCATGAGCCAGCGCGGGCTTTCCGGGATGACGCGCCGAACGATGATGATGGCGACTCCAAGCAGGGCGCCGAGGACGAAACAGAGCCGCCACCCGATGGATTCAGGGAAAATTGCAGGATTCAGCAAGAGCAGTGTCATCAGTGCGCCGGCCGCCGATCCAAGCCACCAGGTTCCGTTGATCGCGAGATCTGTATGGCCCCGGTTTCTGGCGGGAATCAATTCATCGATCGCGGAATTGATGGCTGCGTATTCGCCCCCGATGCCGGCGCCGGTCAGAAATCGGAAGAACATGAAGCTCATGAGGTCCCAAGAAAAAGCCGTCAAGACCGTCGCAGTGAGATACAGCGCCAAGGTGATCATGAACCATTTCTTTCGTCCTTGCCGATCGGTGAGATAAGAAAAGAGGAGCGCGCCGAGGACCGAACCGGCCAAGTAGGCGGACGCCGTGAGTCCTACTTCCGATTGCGTGAGGTGCAAGGCGTCAGGGTGGGTCAACGTCGGGCCGAGTGAGGCCACGATCGACACTTCAAGCCCGTCAAGCAGCCACGTGATCCCCAGCGCTCCGACGACCAACCAGTGCCAGCGAGCCCATGGCAACCGGTCCATTCGTTGCGGGATATTGGTGGAGATCGGGGCGTCGGAATCGGTAGGCATGTGTCATAAGTAATACGGCAACGGGACGCGTCTGTCCAATGTCCGGGGCGCCTACCAACCCAATTGCCAGGTCCGACCGTCGCGTTCCACAAGCGCGTCCGCTTCCTGTGGACCCCACGAGCCGGCCGTGTAGAAATGCACTGGTCGGGGATTGGCCAAAAGCGGGTCATAGAGTCGCCAGGCCGTTTCCGTAAAGTCCGCGGTGACGAACAGCGTCTGATCGCCGATCATGACGTCGCGCAACAGCGTTTCATAGGCTTCCGGCAACTCGCCGAAGGTCTGACCATAGTCGAATCGCAGCGCCCGATCGGTAAACTTGAACGGCCGCCCGGGGGTTTTCACGGAGAAGCAGAGCGAGAAACCTTCACTCGGCTGCAAGGTGATCAGCAACTTGTTGGGGTTCAGGCTGCCCGACTCCAACGATCGAAAGATTTGAGTGGGCGCCGCACGAAAGGTGACCGCCACTTGCGTGATCTTGCGCGGAAGTCGTTTCCCGGTTCGTAAGTAAAACGGCACTCCCCTCCAGCGCCAATTGTGGATCTCCAACTTCAGCGCCACATACGTCTCGGTGGTCGAGTCCGGAGAGACACCTCGTTCTTCCAGATAGCCGGCAATCCGCTGGCCGGCGACATCCCACGCCGTATATTGGCCGAAGATGACGTCCTGCGGGAGAATCGGGGAAATAGAGCGAAGCACTTTCAGTTTTTCAGCCCGGATCTCGGACGCTTCGAAGGAAGTCGGCACTTCCATACCGACGACGGTCAGCAGCTGCGTCAAATGGTTCTGCACCATGTCACGCAAGGCACCGGCTTCTTGATAGTAGGCTCCTCGATGTTCCACGCCGAGATCTTCAGCCACCGTGATTTCCACGCTTTCCACCGTATCGCGATTCCACAGCGACTCAAAAATGGGGTTCGCGAAGCGAAAGGCCAAGAGATTCTGCACGGTCTCTTTACCGAGATAATGATCGATGCGGTAAATCTGCGATTCGTCGAGATAGCGGTGTAAAAGGGTATTGAGTGCGCGGGCGGAATGAAAATCATGACCGAAGGGTTTTTCAAAGACCACGCGCACCCATCCATGACTTTTCAATAAGCCGGTTTGATCGAGTAATTCCAAGGTTTCCGGCACAATCGTCGGCGGGAGCGCCAGGTAGAAAATCCGATTTGGGGGCAGATTCCTGGCCACTTCCATGCGGCTAATACACGTGGCGAGCGCTTGGTAGTCCTCCAATGTACCTTCCCGCAAGGTCTGATAGTAGAGATGATGTTCGCACCATTGCCGGAGATCAGGAGCGTGACGAGCGCCTGAATTGCACAGTCCCTCATAAGCCCACAAGCGAAACGCGTCCGCGCTCATTTCGGGCAATGCGGCCCCGATGATGAGCGTATTCTGCTTTTCCAACTCACCGTAGGTGCGCAAGTGAAACAATGCCGGCAGCAGTTTCCGACGCGTCAAATCTCCTGTCGCCCCCAGAATAATAAACAGATGTGGCTCAACCGTTTCCTGTCTCATCCATCAGTCCCGTGGAGATTCTGAAGATTGAAGCGATGACGCATTCTTCCGCTCGTCAATGAACGACCCCCTAAATCCTAGGTCTTCTTTCAAACAAAGCCCCGACCTACTCTTGCGGTTCCTCGATCGGGCCGGCCCATTCACCGTTGGCGAGCGAGACCTCTTGGAATCCGCCGTCCGGCCATTGGAACTCTCCCGCTTGATCGACCAGCACGATGAAAGGGTCGGCTTCGTGGGCTGGTCCTCGGAACCAATACCAGCCCGGCCTTGTCGGTTTGTCCTGGTTCCAACGATAGGTCGACATCGAGTTTTCCTCATGTTCTGAACGGTTCACCATTTCTCCCATCTTCATGGTCTGGTACAGTACTGCTCTCGTAGTGACCCTATCACGTCATGTCTCCACTTCCAATAGAAGATGTCCTCCCGTCACTCTGCCGAGCATTGGAAGCCGGCCCGAATGTATTGCTGACAGCCCCTCCAGGAGCCGGGAAAACCACGCTCGTTCCCTTGGCACTCCTGAAAGCCCGCTGGTTGTCGGATAAAAAAATTTTATTGCTCGAACCTCGGCGGCTCGCTGCGCGAGCCGCCGCTCATCGCATGGCGGAAGGATTACAAGAGGATGTCGGAGAGACCGTCGGCTATCGGATGCGTCTCGAAACGAAGATCGGACCGGCGACGAAAATCGAGGTGGTTACGGAAGGGGTGCTGACGAGGCTGCTCCAACAAGACCCATCGCTGGAGGCCTACGGCATCGTGTTGTTTGACGAATTTCACGAGCGAAGCCTGCAAGCGGACACGGGACTTGCTCTGTGCCTCGAAGCTCAACGCCTCTTCCGCCCCGACCTTCGTCTCTTAATTATGTCGGCCACTCTGGACTGCGGTCCTGTTGCCGAACTGTTGGGTCAAGCTCCCCTCGTCACGTGCGAAGGCCAGATGTTTCCGGTCGAGACCCAGTACCTTGATCAGCCGCTTATCGGACGGCTCGACGTGGCCGTATCGCACCTCATCCGGCAATCGCTGGCAAAAGATCAGGGGAGTCTGTTGGTCTTCTTGCCGGGGATGGCCGAAATTCGTCGGGTCGAACGGCTCCTCCAGGACTTTGGCCTGGACCGGTCCATACAGATCGCGCCGCTGCACGGTGATCTTCCTCAGGACATGCAGGATGCCGCGATTCGACCGACCGCTCCGGGGCTGAGAAAAGTCGTGCTTGCCACCTCCATCGCCGAAACCAGTCTGACGATCGACGGCATCCGCGTGGTGATCGATGCAGGTCGTGAACGTATTCCACGGTATGATCCACGCTCCGGTCTGACTCGATTGGACACGATTCGTGTCACGAAAGATTCTGCGGAACAACGCCGCGGAAGGGCGGGACGACTTGAAGCGGGCATCTGCTACCGACTGTGGACCGAAAAAGAACAGGCTATGCTTGCTCCCCGTCGTCCACCGGAAATTCTCGATGCGGATCTCACTCCTCTGATGCTCGATCTTGCACAGTGGGGCGCTCATGATCCGGCCGAATTATCGTGGCTCACTCCGCCACCGGCCGGTGCAGTCACACAGGCTAAAGACTTATTGGTCCAACTCGGAGCCTTCTCAGCTGATGGGAGGCCGACCGACCATGCCGGAAGAATGGCCGAGCTTCCCCTGCATCCACGCCTCGCGCACATGATGCTTGGCGCAGTGCCGTTGGGCCTTGCCGATCTCGCTTGCGAGGTGGCGGCGCTGTTGAGTGAACGAGACATTCTTCATCACGGACCACGGGAACAACAGAACGCTGATTTGCGGGTCAGGCTGGACGTTCTGCGAGGACAGTACGATTCAATCGGTCTGGAGGTGAATCGAGCCGCGGTTGACCGAGTGAGACGAACGGCTCGACTATGGCGGAGACGGCTCATCAGCGAACAATCTCGCGGGGTCGAAAACAACGGATATGATTGTTCAAGCTCAATCGGGCTGTTGGTTGCACTGGCCTATCCTGATCGAATTGCACGGCGGCAGTCCGAGGGGCATTACCGCCTGGTGAATGGCCGAGGTGCTCGGTTTAAGACAGCCGATCCCTTGGCCCTGGAACCCTTTCTGGTGATTGCCGACTTGGGGGGAGGCGATCAGTGGTCCGAGATCAATCTCGCTGTTCCGATCGCCCCTAAAGATATTGTATCCCTGTACCGGAACCGATTGATTGAGGAAGAAGAAGTGACCTGGGACGACGCCCTCAGAGCGGTTCGAGCCGTACGCCGCCGGCGACTTGGAGCGATGAGTCTTGTAGAGGAAGCAGTCCCATCGCCTGATGCAGACAAAGTAAAAGCCGCACTTTTACAAGGCTTTCATAAATATGGGCTTGAAGTATTATCGTTCGGTCCTCAACTCCGACAGTGGCGTGCTCGCGTGATATGGCTGAGACGCATGGATGGTCTTCGATCGGAATGGCCTGATCTTTCGGATGAGACATTGCTTCAGACAGTGGATCAGTGGCTTGGTCCTTACTTAACCGGTATCACCACGCTGGATCGGGTAAGACGGTTGGATCTTACGGCACCACTCCATGCCTTACTGACGTATGAACAACTGCGTCGCCTTGACCGGCTGGCCCCGACTCACATGACGGTTCCAAGTGGTTCCCGACTTCCTCTCGATTACGAGCAATCCGAGTCTCCGGTCTTGGCGGTACGCTTGCAAGAAATGTTCGGGTGCAAGGATACTCCTCGCGTAGCGGACGGAAAGATCCCTGTAATCTTACATCTCCTGTCCCCTGCCAAACGGCCGGTGCAGGTAACCCAAGATCTCGATGGCTTTTGGAAGCGAGCGTATCACGATGTCCGCAAAGAATTACGCGGCCGATATCCCAAGCACCATTGGCCTGAAGATCCTGTCGGTGCCGCGCCGACGGCCAAGGCAAAGCAAAAAAACCGAAGCTGAACCATAGGAAGTCAAGATCTCCATGCAGGGGCTAGGGGTCTTCCTTGTGGCTTGTTCTATGGGAGAAAGGTACACAGTACACGACTTCAATGGACTGAGAATTTAGAGCACGGAACTTATGCCGTCACGTCACCGGTTGGAGAAAAAGCCTCCTCATAACATCGATATAGCGGGGATAGCCGTTGCGCTCGCATTTCTTGTGGGCGTCGGTCTGTTTGCCGGAGACCAGAACGATCACAGTGCAAGCGAGGATCGACCATCGTCGACGGCTTCCCTGCAAATCGCACCGGCCGTGACCATGGAGAAGACAGAGTCTTTGCAGGACCCACATGACGATTCTGAACTCTCCAATACATCCGGCGAGCTTAAGGCATTCCGCTGAATCACGCGTCAACCCATCGCTCCGTCACCCAGTAACAGAACTAAGAGACCTTTGAGTAAGGTGATTGCCCATCTTGCACTTGCCATGAGCTTCGGTACAATACACCCCGATCATGGCAAGCAAAACCCTAGTTCATATGCGCTGCAGACGATGGGCACCTCCGGTTTTTCTCCTGTCTCTCTTCGTCAATCTTCTCTATGTGTCCATGGGCAACGCTGATTTGCTCGAGATGGCTGACCTCGTGGCCCATCCTGAAGTATACGATCATAAAGCCGTTGTGGTCATCGGCCTGGTGAAGGACGTTCAACTGGTCATTGATCAGAAAGGTGAACCGACGTTCAAGTTTCTACTGGCCGACGACGTCGGGACGCTCAAAGTGACCAGCCGAATCCAAGTTCACAATGGAGATCAAGTCATTGTCGAAGGGACGTTTACCCGGCGTCGACAAGGCGGTCGCCTCAGCGTGTACAACGAAGTAAACGCATTCACCATACGGCCGCTCAATCAGTTCAACTCCGACTTGGTAGGATAAAGCACCTCCGCCGGATCCACGTCTTCATTTTTCTGAATTCTGCAATGGTGCCTCGGCTACCGAGGTAACCAGGCCCCTTCCTAGTCCTCAATTGAATAATTTTTCGCGAAAATAGCTTTGCAATTGCTTTTGCATCTCTTACTGAATGAGGAGGTTGCTATGAAGAAGATTCTCATATCGATCGTCATGACGGCCGGACTATTGGGCACCGGCATCGCGGCTCAAGCGGCAGATCCAATGAGCCAAAAAGAAGTTTCGCCGACACTCAAGGAGCGTCTGACGAAAGACACCATCAAGGGAACTTTGATGAGAGCGGAAGGCGAGTATTATTTCATAAAGGACAACGACGGCAAAGAACACAAGATCCATGTCGACAAGAGCACGAAGTTGGAAAAAGTGATGCCGGGTGACATGGTGAAGGCGTACGTGACCGACCAGGGCCACACGACGACCTTGGAGCGCGTGAACTGAGTCGGTTGACTTCGCCGTTCACCCAGGTGCGGATTCATGAGGGGAGGAGAGTATGGCGCGATACGGAAAACGTGCACACAAGTCGGTCGAACGGGCGATGCACAAGCGAAAGAAGGGCACGCTCAAAAGCGGAAAGAGCGGGAAGCCCGTGAAGAGTCGCAAGCAAGCCATTGCGATCGGCCTTTCCGAAGCGAGACGCAAAGGTGCCAAGGTTCCTAAAAAGAAAGCCGCATAACGACCGAGTCATGCGACCTCCTCACGTCAGACGATGCAAAGCGTCAGTCTCATATGGGGTCTACTTTCTTTGTTCGGCATGCTGATTGGTTTTGTGCCTTTTTTTGGAGCTGGCTGCTCATTCCCTTTGCGGTGATTGGGACCATTGTCTCGGCCATCGCCCTGGGTATGGCGCCCGACGAAGCAGGTATAGGAAAAGGCATCGCAGGGCTGATCAGTTGTGGGATTGCCATCTTTGGGTTCATCCGACTGGTTACCGGATGGGGAATCGTGTGAGGTCATGACCCCTTCACGTGGCTCTGCTCCCACCGCCGAAATGCCGCTAAATCCTGTGCCATGCTGTGCAGAAGGAAAGCGAGTACCGCCGCATCATCGATCAACCCGATACCGGGAATAAAGTCCGGGATGAAATCGACGGGACTCAATACATAGATCAGCGCGGCAACCAGTGAGGCGAGCGTGCGCGCCGACAGGCCTCGATAGCTGCCGTCTTTCCACGCCTTCAGCAGTCGAAACAAGAGGGGAAGATCCGTCCAGAGACGACCGATCATACGCAATAACTCAAAGAACCTCGTCGATATTTTCATGCGTACCTCCGTGATGGCTGATCTTGTGTTAACGAACCAACAGTGCCGTCTAGAATAGCAAGGGACGGCGAATTTAGTAAGCCATAGCAGGCCTGCGGTGGAATCATTCTTTCAGGACACGATAGAACTCCTTCATCACAGCCCCGACACCGCCGGGGAATGGGCTATGGTACTCATGACGGTGCTTCACTCATGATTTATCCTGTGGCGCCGATTCAATCGAGGATGCCGGAGTGGCCCGACCATGCCCCGCCCCGATCCGATAGAGCGCGAATCCCACCACGGCCATCATGGCGAGACCGGGCCATCCATCGAACGGAGGAGCGGCAAACATCGTAAATGGATCGACGCTGAGGCTTGGCCATAGGGCGGCGAGCGCGATCGGCATGGCCAGCATGATGCCCATTAAGGCTTCGCCGGTGATCAGTCCGGCGGCAAAGAGCAATCCCCTCTGCGACGGTTCACGTCCCTCGCCTGTTTGTCTATGCGCCAAAGCCGCAAAAGCCGCAATTGCACCACCCAAAAAAATGGTCGCCGAAAGCTTCAGCGGCAGGTAGATGCCCAGTGCCACGGCAAGCACGGGCAATCTCAATGCACTGCTACGGAGTTCTTGCCGTCGATCAATCAGGATGATCAGTATTCCGATTCCGGCACCCAGGCCTACGAGGGGCCAGGGTAATCCTGCTCCGAACACACTTCTGGTCAGATTGGCCATCAATGTGGCCTGTGGCGCACTCAGCGGATGCGGATGACTGCTCGTCGGTTCGCCGATTCCATACTTGGCTTGGAGGAGCGACAGAACCGGCACGAGAACCAGCGCGCCTGTCAAGACCCCGATGACTTGCATGACTTGTTGTTTCCATGGCGTCGCTCCGACCAGATGGCCTGTCTTGAGATCTTGGAGATTGTCTCCGCCCATCGCAGCGGCGCAGCAGACGACTGCTCCGATCACCAATGCGGCCGCCGGTCCCGCTGGATGTCCAGCTCCCATAAAAAACACGAGCAGCAGGGCGGCGATCATAATGGTGGCAATCGTCACGCCTGAGACGGGATTGCTCGAACTACCGACCATCCCGGCCATATAGGCGGCGACCGACGAGAAAAGAAAGGCGGCAAGTGCCATCACGATCGTCATCAACAAACCGAGAAGAAAATTGTCCACGACCGTCGAATAGATCCAGGCCATCGGCAGGAGCGATAGGGCAAATGGCACCACGATCCACAGGAATGGAGCGTCCTGTTCCGTCCTCGGCACGTTCTCGCCCTTCAGATGCTCCTTAACCTCAGCCTTAACCTTGACTCCCCGGTAACCTGCTCGGAGCGTGATGAGACTTTTCCAGACCGGCTCGCGTAATTTTGTGAGTGTCCATAGCCCTCCGGTCAGCATCGCTCCAATACCGACGTAGCGAATCTGCCCGCTCCAAATCGACACCGCCGCCGCAAGGCCCGTCCGATCCGACGGCACCCCATGGACGAGTCCATAAGCGGGCATCAGGATGACCCATCCGATGACGCCTCCAAGAAAAACGACCGCGGCTGTTTGCAAACCGATGATAAATCCGACTGCAAGCAGCGCCGGCGAAAGGTTGAGTCCTGCGTAGAATACGGTGCGTCCGGTCTGTGCGGCCCCTTCCACAGACTCCGCCCACAATCGGAGGCCGCTCTCGCTGAACTTCACCAGGCTCCCCAGCAGAGCAGCCGACAACAGCGACCGAAAATCCCTGATTGATTCGACTGACCCGGTTTCGCTCCCTTCCGCTGCGCCAAGCTTGAGGACTTCCGCCGTCGCCACTCCTTCAGGAAACCGCAAGCGAGCCGTTACAATCAGCGCCCGTCGCAGCGGAATTGTAAAGAGCACGCCGAGCAGCCCTCCGACCGAAGCGATGAGAACGGTCTGTCGATAGTCGAATTCCGACCAATATCCGACCAGCAGGAGCGCGGGAATCGTGAAAATGACGCCGGCCGCCAATGCTTCCCCCGATGAAGCCGCGGTTTGAACGATATTGTTTTCGAGCACGTTCGATTCACGGAAGAATCGTAGAATTGCCATGGAAGCGACTGCTGCAGGAATAGACGCAGACACCGTCATGCCGGCAAACAAGCCGAGATAGGCATTGGCGGCCGCCAAGACCGCTGCCAGGATAACCGATAATAGGACCGCTTTAACGGTAATCTCAGGAAGTATGACTGTGGCAGGGACGAGAGGCTGGGAATTTTTCATGATAGTCGGTCATGATAATTAGTCTCCCACCATGACACAACTGCCACGACTTCAAGTGTGCGGGCACTGTTCGATCGCTTTGCGTCAAAGACCGACTCAACATCAGCTACTCGCGAAACAGTCGTACAGGCACCCTTCGGCCTTTAATGCGAGCACGACCAAGTACTTCGATAATGCGTGGAGCCATAGATGCCGGCACATCAACGATGGAAAACCGATGTTCGATTTCAATGGTCCCGATGGCGTTGGAGTTGATCCTCGCTTCATTGGCAATTGCCCCCACCAAATCGCCGGGTCTGATGCCTGCTTCGCGTCCCACCCCGATATACAGGCGCGCCATCTCGACCGTTCGCTTACCTTGTTGCGGCCCTCCTGTCGGCAGACGTCCCACTCCGGACGATCCACCATGACCTCGACCATCTGAATGCCGTCCCTGCCGAATAGGCCGTCCAAATTCCGGCGGCCTGACAGGTATGACAGGAATCTCCTGCTCCTGACGCTCGCCGCCTTGTGCGCGAACCAGTAGCTTCAACGCCGCTGCCGCCACCTCTGCCTGGGGATAGGCGGATAGCCTCTCTACGAGGTGTTTGAACGTATCCAGCGGTCCATCGCGTAATACCTGTTCCACCGCGGCTTGCACGCGATCTAACTGCCTGGTGCGCAGGTCGGCCACGCTCGGGATCGGTAGAACAGTGACCCGTGCTTTCGTGTGTTGTTCAATTGTTCGTAGTAAACGTTGTTCACGGGGGTCCAGAATGGTGATCGCCGCACCCTCCCGACCGGCCCGTCCGGTCCGGCCGATCCGATGGACATAGATTTCAGCGGAGGACGGCAGGTCGTAATTGATCACGTGTGATACTTGAGGTATATCCAGCCCGCGTGCCGCCACATCGGTCGCCACCAGTAATTCCGTCTGTCCGGCCTTGAACGCCTGCATGACACGGTCCCGCTGTCCCTGACTCATGCCGCCGTGAATGGCCTCGGTCCGATGACCACGGCCCGCCAGCATCACCGTGACTTCATCGACCTCCAGTCTGGTTCTGCAGAAGACCAGCGCGGAGTTCGCGCCTACCACGTCGATGACACGGGCAAGCGCCGCCGCCCGGTGAGGCCTCGCGACGATATACGCCGTCTGCTGGACACGTGGAGCCGTGCCGGCCTTGACCGGTTCTTTGGCAATCGTGATCTCGATCGGGTTCTGAAGATGCCGATGGGCGATGGTACGGATTCTTTGGGGCATCGTCGCCGAGAACAAGGCCGTCTGTTTGGTCTTTGGCGTCCCGGTTAGGATCGTATCCAAATCGTCCGCAAACCCCATGTCCAGCATTTCGTCCGCTTCGTCCAATACGACGATCCTCACCTCGTGCAGTTTCAGCGTGCCACGGCGGATATGATCCAGTGCCCGACCGGGTGTGGCGACGACCACGTCGACTCCCCGCTTCAGCGCGTGCAATTGCGGACCGATCGCTTGTCCACCGTACACCGGTAACGCACTCACTTGTAATTCCCTTCCGTACCGCTGCACCGCTTCCCCGACTTGAATCGCCAACTCGCGAGTCGGGACAAGCACAAGTGCCGAAGGACGTACCCTCGCAGCATGACTGATTCGCTGCAGCATCGGTAATGCGAAGGCCGCGGTCTTGCCTGTGCCGGTCGCCGCCTGTCCAAGCAGATCCCGACCTGCGAGGAGCGGGGGAATCGCTTCCCGTTGTATGGGAGTGGGTTCCTCATAGCCCAGCGTTTCCAATGTTGCGAGCAGCGGCGCTTCAAGTCCTAAGGCAGCGAAGCCCGGTGAAAATCCTGTGACGGCCGGAATAGCGGACTCTAAGGACTGGCCATGTTTCATATGGTATTCAGCGCCTTTCTTCCGTCGATGATCGTGAAATCATAGAGTGTGTGGGGCGGCGACTCACAGAAGGCTTGATGGTACGTTGAATGTGGCGGTAGCGCAAGATCGGGTCGAGACGAGTACGGAAAGAGAGCGTAATGCTCAGTCCGCCGGACAGAGAGGAGTGTATCGGAGAGAGGATGACTTTCCACAATTCGAGCGGACAGGATGTCGGACACCTGCCCGCCCACATACCGTCAACATCTGATACGAGTCATTCTCCCTCTCTGCGGGGACGCAGTTTGACTGAGACTTGTTGCTTCTTATGGCTTCGACAGGGCCAATGCGCGTATCGGAACCAACCGGTCCTCTGCCGGGATAAGGAACATGATCTGTGCGAGCGCTCGATACCGTGCTTCCAACTGACGGCATCGATTCACGAATCGACCGGCGGACAATCGGGGGAAATAGTCGCGGTGCTGCTCATAAAAGAGCGCCCGGCGCCCCCAACGCTCGGCTTTGAAGATACATAACCGAGTGATTAATTCCAAAAGGTGGTTCGGTGACAACCGCTTGGGCCCTCCCACCGGAGCGGGGATCACGGAACTGGATATGGTCAGTCCCTTTGTCACTTCTTTCATAGCGCGGCCTCCTTCTGCGATGTGCTTATCCATCGTCTCAACCCTCGTGACTCAAACGCTTCGTGCCCTCAGTCTGTGGGCACTCTGGTATCACGTTATAGTCCAGAAACATGAAGGGATCATTAGGGAAACATGAAAATTTTTTCATAATGCCAAATTCCGCTCCACGGCCTGGCCCGATGTGCAACTGATCGTTACCGTTGAGGGGGCGTGAAGCCGACATTGACCATGGCAGTGGCGCGGACTGGAGGGTAGGCTCCCTCGAATTTCGCCGGAAACACGTACAAACGTTCCCCGACCGAGAACAGCAGTCGATACTCTTGTTCAGCATCACTGTGCAGATACACCGCAAGCAGGGAAGATGTCGGTTGTTTATCGATCCGTGCCCAGTTCAGGCCGAGCTGCGCGGGAACCATATACAGAGCGGCGGCAATCACGGCGAATGAGAGATACGCCACCGACGGATCAATGAGTCGACCCACTGTATTGAACGTAGTATTGAGCGTACTGAAGCGTACCACAATCAGCTCGAGCGTCGAGCTGAACAAGAGGAGAATCGCGGTAATACCGATCATCGACAGAACAATAGCCGACATACCATAGCCGAATGTGCTCAGAAGCGGGATGATCCCTAAGAGTGCGAGCAAGAACCATGAACCATACCGGACCATGGCTACGGAGACTCTGAACCGGAAGCTCGCAGTCACGTCGTCTTGACTTCCGATCACCGCGAGGTTTGTTGTAGCCAGATATCCAAAGTAGAGCATCAGCAACAGCGGCACCCAGCTTTGACTAAAATAGGTCGCCGCAGGAACCTCGTCTAAGATCCATGAAGCTCCGAATTCGGAAAAGTAGGCTTTCGTGTAAATCGATCCGGCGAGATACGCCACGCCGCTCATGGCGGCCAATCCGGCTAAAGCTTTCGGCGTCTGCTCGATCAGTCGCCGAGCGCCGGCTCGGGCAGCTTTGCTCTTGTCAAGGTCGTCGCGGGACATGAATCACGATGGAACATACTGAAATGGCCGGCCATTCTTGTTTGCCTTTCCGCATGACCGGCGCAGTCCAGGCTACTCTTCCAAACGGTCTACCACAAGCGAGAGAGATGGGTGGATTCGGAAGAGATAGAAATGGAACCGAAGCCGATGACCGGCGTCGTGTCTCATTCTCGTTTCAACAGGGTATCAAGGTGACATACACGGTCCGTTCACGCGGGCCATCCAGTTCGACCAGCATCACCGATTGCCACGTGCCGAGTGCCAGCTTTCCGGCTGACACCGGCACTGTCAGCGACGGCCCGAGAATCGACGAGGCCATATGAGACCACGCATGCGCGGGATTATGCGCATGTTGGAAGCGGATCCGGGGAATTATCTCTTCGACGACCTCCAGAAGATCTTCGTCGGTTCCCTCCCCGATTTCCCCAGTTGTTAAAGCAGCCGTCGTATGTGTCACAAAAAGGGCACAGAGACCTTCTTGCAACTTCGCCTTCCGGATCACCTGCTCAAGTCGATCGGTCAAATCGACGATCTCTTTCGCCGCCGTTGTGTTGATCCGGAGGGCTTCGCCCATAGGAAATGGCTCTCACGAAAATAAAAATATGGTAGAGAAGGCAGGAGACCTTCTCAACTAGGAGAACCCCGACTCTACTCTCTACGGGCGATTCAGCAATCGGGATCAGGGCTTGCGAGTGAATGTGTAAATAGACCGAATTCCTGGAAACGACGCCTTGATGACCTCTTCGGTCGGACCCACGAGTGTCATGGCAGGATAATAGTGTCGGATCCAAAGCCGTCCCAAATACACAGGGATAAAATACAACACACATGCAGTAACCATGAAGCTCAGGCCGCTCAGGAGTCCGAATGTATCGCCGGTGTGCAGGAATCGTTTCCCCGCTACTGCGGCGAACACTGCCGCGCCGACGATCAGCTCCGTTACCCATAGAAATTGCGTTATGGTCAACCTCATGGGCAAGCACCGGAATGACGAGATATACAAGCGGCAGGGTTCTTTGGGTAGAGCGGTCAGTAATCGATGTCCCGTGCGGTGTACCGCCCAACTGAGCACAAAGCCGATGAGACTCTGGACGACCACGGCGATGAGAGGATCGTCGGCGACAATCGAAGCAGGGCCGATCATGAACAGCATGGGCGTCGCATAGATGGTGCAGCCCAAGATGTCCTCATAGGTGAAGGTACGGACTAGATCGCGACAACTTTGTGTCAAGGAGTCTGGTCTTTGGGTACCGGAAGGAAAATCCATCTGAGTATGTCCTCGATGACGCGAACGAATGAACCGGGTTTTTGTAAGGGAAGCGGCGGCTGGTGTCAACCGATTTTAAGTGCGATGTTTCCTACCACGAGGGTCTTGTATGGCGTGCCGGATACTTTCGATATTCGTAGAAATGACGGCCTAGTCTTTAAAGGCGGCCACAGCCTCTTCCTCCGTATTGCAGAGTTGGATGTTGTTTCCATAGACGCGGTTGAGCAGATTGAATCCGCTGGCCTCAAGAGCCTCTTTGACCATTCCTTTCGCTGCGGCAATCTTCATTGCCCCTTGAGCGTTGTTCAGTTGCTTGCATGCGAGAATGAGGACCCGGATGCCGCCGCTGCTGATATAGTCCACATCGGCCAGGTTGATGACGACCTTTTTCGCACCCGCATCTATGATCTTTTTCATCTCCTGATTTCCCTGTTCGGCGGTGGTGGCGGAGAGGCTCCCTTGCATCTTGACGAAGGTGATTCCGGCCTTCTCGTGAGAAGTTATCGCCAGCGTGTGTCGAGTCTCTTGGTCCATGGTTGCACTCCTTTCTGTCTCATTCCGAATCATCTCGTTCACAGCAGCTGTCTCATCGAGCCGGAGTCGCGACTGCAGCGGCTTCCATCATATCATCGATACGTTCCCGTCTTCTATCGGTCGATATCCTGGACCGCCGACGATTCGCTGAAGCATGAGGGTCTCGGCCGATCGAAAGTGTGTCAACGTCCCTCTTGAACCTTCGAGACGGCGTCTTCGAGCGTGGAGGCATGGAGGCTCATCATCAGCGCCCCGCTCAATTGGAGCACTGTTCCGACGTGGTCGTTCCCTCCACTGAGTACGATTCTTCCGCCTGTGCGGGTCATGGCCATCACGGCTTTCAAGATCACCCGCAGTCCAATGGACGAAATGTACGAAATTCGAGAAAGATCCAAGACAATCTGCCGTTCCCCGCGCTCGATGGATTCCGTCAGGATACGCTCGACCTCCGGCGCACTGTTCGTGTCGAAGCGGTTCTGCGGGGTGACGATCATCACATCACCGCTCCGATGTAATGCGATACTGATCGTCATGCTCGTCGAGTCCGGGCCTGCTTGTGGTGCCTTTCGTTCGACTTCGGATGCCCTGACTCCGGTCTGATTAGGACGTCTCCTAGAGACGGACGGCTCAGATACGAACTTCTTTTTCACCGTCAACACGTTGCGACCCACATGGCGATGGTACGTCACTTCGTCAAACAGGGAGCGTATCAAGTGAATTCCCAAACCTCCGATCTCGCGTTCGTGCAGGAGCCGCGACAAATCCGGTGTGGCGACCGTTAAGGGGTTGAAGGGAATCCCGTCATCCGTAATGGTCAGGACCACGCACTCATCGCGCACTTCGCCTTCCACGGCAATGGTGTGCTCCGTCGGATCGTTCGGAAAGGCATACTGCACGACATTGTTGAGCAGATCATCCAATGCCATGTTGAGTGTAGGAATGAGCGGCTTGGCCCGTTCCCATTGCGCCACATACCGCTCAAACGCCGTCTGGATCATCGGAATGACCGCCAATCGGTTGAGCATTGTCTGGCGGAACATGTTGATTGCCACATCGGACGGGGCGACCCCGAGATACCGTATTCCCAATATGGTGATATCATCCGCCTGCGGAGCGCCGCCGGCGAAGGTCTTCACCGCCTTCATGACGTCACCGATACGATCGACCACCGAGACGGCCTTGGATTGATCCAGCACCGCTTTCAATCGGTCCTTGCCGAACAATTCGCGCCGCGTATTGTCGGCTTCGGTGACCCCATCGGTATAAAAGAAGAGCTCATCCCCAGGGGCCAATTGGATGAGGCTCTCCTTGAAGGCAATGCCCGGCATCGGACCGACGAGCGGCCCATCTTGGGCCGTCAACCACTCAAACTTCCCGTTCCGTCGCTTCAACAGCGGAGGATTATGGCCCGCATTGGTCGTGAGGAGCGTGCCGTCGCGGAGATTCAAGATGCCCAGGTACAGGGTGACGAACATACAGCTGTCGTTTTCCGCGCTGAGCGCGTCATTCACATGGGTGACGATACTGGCGGGCGAGGGATCCGACGACGCCCGAGTCTTCACCATAATTTTGGTCATCGCCATGAACAGCGCGGCAGGAACCCCGTTGCCCGACACATCGCCGATGACGAAACAGAGCCGCTGGTCGTCGATCAAAAAGAAATCATAGAGGTCCCCGCCGATTTCCAGAGCCGGTTCGAGGACCGCATAGAGCTCCAGCTCCTTCCGATCCGGGAAAGCCGGAAACACGCGTGGGAGCATGCTCCGTTGAATATCCCGACCGACATTCAGCTCTTCCTGCATGCGGGCCTTCGCGGCATTCACCAACGCCAACGAATCCGCTAACCGCGCTTTGGCCTCTTCGGCGGCCTGTTCCGCATGTTTCAGAGCCGTAATGTCGGTGGCGATGAAGACAATGCCGCCGTCGTGCGTCCTGCGCTCGTTGATCTGGATCCATTCGCCGCTGGAACGGTATTGAAGGTGGGGCCCTTGAGGATGGTGGTGCAGGTCGAGGCGCTTTTGGATCCAGGATTCGACGTCTCCGATCGCAGCGGGGATATCACCCCGTTCAGCAATACGGCGAATGATCGATTCGAACGAGTCGCCGAGCTGCACGTCGGCGCTCAGCCCGGACATCACTTCGCGATACTTGCGGTTACAGATGACGAGACGATCGTCCCGGTCAAACAGCGCAAACCATTGAGGCACACTTTCGATGGCCTCGGTCATCCGGGCATGGCTCTCGCGCGCCCGACTTGATGCCGCCGTCACTTGCCGATCGATGATGGCTAGAAGTGTCGAGAGCGATACGGCGACAACCGCGAGGAGATCCATCTCGATTCCCGGCGGCGGAGCGGCGGTCGTCATGTCGGAAATACCGTGCATGGGAATCATCCCGATGAGGTGGGATCCGGCAAGAGCCAACCCCATGGCACTCGCCTTTTCCGTCACCCGCCAGTTTCCGTACGCGATATTCCACGCTCCGAGCGTGAGAACGATGATGCTCAGTGCGATGATCCCCACAACCGACAGCACGAAGAGCATCACGTCATTCTCGAGGTCGATCGGCTGGTGGACCGCCAACATGCTGGAAAAATGGGTCAGGTTCATGCAGCCACCCATCAGCATTCCTCCAGAGACGAGCCGCATTCGACTGTCGGCATGGCTGCTGATCAGGTACACGGCCACGGCTCCGGTCGCCCCGGCCGACAAAAGGGAAAGCACGGCAAGCGCCGAGTCCTGGGGTGTCGAGACCGGCGGACAGAACGCCAGATTCCCGATGTAGTGAATCGCCCATATTTCAAGGCCGGCTGCGACGGCACCGATCGTGAGCCATCGCATCTTGACGGGGCCTTGGTCGGGCGCGCGCATCCGCTCGGCGATGCTGAGGATGACATAGGCGGCCGCGCCACCCAGCAGCATCGAGGAAACGGCAAGCAAGGGATCGCACATTCCGAACACGGTGAACTCCCGTTCAGGTCACGTCAATGGGCGTCGTAACCATCAAGGCAAGTGCTTCCGGTCCTTGGACCATTGCGGCAAGGCGGTGTGAGACATGATCCATGGGAATGGGGGTATCACCAACTTCCACGCCACAGTCAATGCACCGATTGATTGAGACGATCCCAACGAGGAATCCTCGTGCTGTGATCAATCGACCAGTAGATGAACACCGCCCGCCCTAGAATGTGCTCCTTGCTGATGGGTCCCAAGAAGCGGCTGTCCAGACTCTCTTCCCGATTGTCGCCCAAGACGAAATACGTGTCGGCAGGCACGATCACAGGTCCGAGGTAATCGCGGACGTTTCCGACCATACTGGATCGGTCGGTATGTTGCACATAGGGTTCGGTTACGATTTCTTCATTCACGGAGACGACCTGATTGCGAACGTCGATCCGATCGCCGGGAACCCCGATCACGCGGTGAAGAAAGCGTGTTCCATTCTCATTCGGATAGCGATAGACGACGACATCACCGCGCCGAGGTTCGGCTGCGTGATACGCAGCCCTGTCCGCAATCACATGGTCTCCCGGCAAGAGCGTTGGGACCATCGCTTCATTCGAGATGTGGAATAGAAGCGACCGTGTTCGCACCGCGGGCAACAGGTCCGGCAGGCGGTCCTTCACAAAACTCCTGCGGAGTTCATGCACGCGTGACGTCGGGATGAGGATTTCGTCGCCGTAGTCCTCGATCAACCGCCGGGCCTCCGTGATGGACAACGTTGAAGCATAGTATTGCGCGAGATGATGTTCCCAGAAGTTCGCCGGGGCCAGATCGAAGAGCATGACCTTGAGCGAACGCACGAACGACTGCGCGATGCGCTCCCTCTCCAACGACGTGAACGGACCGGCACGATCAGACTCGACCTCCAGCCGATGGCTGAACCCCTCCACATCGGATTGGTCCGCGATCGATTCGTACAAACGATTCGAAGCCACGTCCAGGCTTGCCAACTGATGAAAAACGGCCTGCGACTCGCGGTCATGGTCAGACTGAGGCACCAGAGTCGTGCCGCACCCAGCCCAGAGCCCGCTCCATGCCACAAGCACACTGATGGCCATGTGATTCGAAGATCTATCAAAAACGTGGGACATGGTGGAGAGAATCTTGAAGTTCAGTCGACACTCCTCTCATTCATGTATCCGGGAAGGATACCGCACCAAGCCTCGATAGGAAAGACCACGGGGTGCCCGCTCCGTCGATCTTTCATCCAGCGAAACAAGCAGGAATGCGCCCCAGTGAAGTTCTTTAACAGACCACCGTTCTCGCGAGCGACCCTACCTAGGTCTCTTCCGAGCCCCCGTCTGAGACCGGACGCAATACACTGAGGACACGAGCTGGAAGGAGTCTCTATGCGTGGCTTATGGATCAGAATCATAGGAATCATCATCGTGGTGCTCATGGCCGGAACCGTGAACATTCAGGCAGCGAACGAACCGTCGACCATCGCGCCGGGCGGGGGAAAGAGTCCGGTGACCGGCGGGCGGCCTGATGAGCAGGGTCCTCGGTTGGGGCCGGGGAATCGAGGTACCGGAGAGCCAGGCAGACCGTTGATCGATCCCAGCCAAGTGCGGTCCGCACCGTCCGGCCCTGGGACGATCATCGGACAAGTATTGTCCATCGCAGGCGATACCTATGTCGTGCGGCAGCCTGACGGCCATGAAGTGATGCTCAAGTCTACGAATGCCACCGATGTACAATCGGTGATCCATATGGGGGAGACCGTGGAAGCGCAGGTGGATGGAGCTGGAGTGTTGACGCAGATCAAACCGGCTGAACGGTGAAACACTCTACAATCACGGACCGTGGGGTCCTGAGGGGAATAAGCAAATGGCACGTCGCTCTTCGATGTCTTGACGACTATGAACAAGAGCCGTGAGCTCTGAGGTTTTCTCTGCTCAATGAAATGAACGGGCTTTCCGTCGTTGTTCTGTCACAGAACAGTGGTCCAATATTCCACGCACAGATCCTTACTAATTCTTCCCTCGATACCGTGTGCCACTCAAATTCACGTTTGAAAATCGAATAGTGCTGGTCAAGCGGCTGCAGCCGGTATGTAATTGTGGTGGCCAAGAGGATTACTCACAGGGGGAATGCGATCATGAGCTATTGAAAGGCCATCTGTATTCTGAGCTTCGCGCTATGCGTGGTACTTCTTGTGTATCCAAAGGAGGGATCAGCTGAATGGTATGCCGACGGCTATGCGGGGGCTGTCTGGACCGCAAACGCGGACCTGACCGTCACGAGCTCATTGGGCACCACGACGACCTACCGGGACCTTCACGTGCACAACAATTGGACTGCCGGCGGACGTGGGGGATACTGGCTGGACAAGAGCAAGATGGACTGGCTTGGATTCGGCCTGGACGTCTTCTTCTTCCATCTCAAGACGCCTCCCGGCCAACAGGTGGGCGTGACGGGCACTGGAGGCAGCACCACAATAAACGGCGCCAATTGGAGTCTGCCGGCATGGGGAATCACGTTCGATGTGCTCCGTCTGCGGCTCCCGCTCCTTCGAGACGAGCAATTCGCTCATGGGCGCATACAGCCGTATATCGCCGCCGGGCCGATGCTGTTCATTACTTACGCGGGGCAGAACACGTTTGTTCAGCCAGGCGGACAAAGCTCTACCGACGTGTCCGTCGGCGCCAAAGTCGACGCCGGAGCGACCGTCATGGTTACGAAACGGGTCGGAGCATTCGCGCAATATCGCTTCACGCATTTCACCACCGAATTGGATTATCAGAACACCACACCGGCCCTCGCCGCTGAAACATTCAAGACCACCTACGACTCGCATCACGTCATCGCTGGGTTGTCCCTGCGCTTCTGATTTCGATGATGGCGTCTCGGCTCGGCTGTATCAGGCTCGATCAATCGTGCGGCCGAGCAGGCCTGTAGGCCAAATTCCTCAACCATTTTGGCGATAGCAGCCGGAGCAGCGTTCCAGGCTTAAACGACAGGTCTCGATACTGTCTCTTCCCGGCCATTATGTCCGTCACGGCTTCGGAGAGGCGCCGACCATGTTGGGAAAACGCCCAGGATCTGGTGCGAGGGAAGTGGTACAGCAGCCGGGCCAACAATCTTCCTCGTTGCAGTTCAGGAAGGATTGTCTCAGCCACTGAACGGGTGTAGGCGCTTCGTACAGACTCCTCGTCAAGTTGCCCATCAATCAAGGCTTGTGCCGCCATCAGACCGCTGCGAATGGCGAACGAAATGCCTTCTCCGGTGACGGGATCGGCGAAGCCGGCGGCATCACCAACCAACAGGATGCGCTTGTCGATGAGCGGCCCTTGCCGGGGTCGGATGGGAATGACAAAGCCGTGCCGCTCAATTTGCGTGACGGAACCACAACCGAGCAGGTCGAGATAGCGCGCCATCGCCTGTTTGAGGTTGTTTCCTCTCTGCGCCATCGACAGGACACCGATCGACAGATGCCGACGTTTCGGAAATGTCCACGCATACCCATGGGTGAGCAGGCCAAAATCAAATCGTGCCGTGCCGTGAAACCTGTCCAACCGGGAAGAGGGAATCGTCGCCTCGTACTCGAGCGCCGGAATGAGGATACGTCCGTCGGCCAGACCCATCGTTCGCGCGACCGTGCTGAATGCTCCATCGGCGGCCACGACGAACTTGGCGCGTATCGAGCCTGCGCTTGTGGCGAGCGTAACAACGTCTCCATGGAATGAAACGTTTTCTACAGCGCATCGTTCGTGAACGGCAGCGCCGGCGGTTTGAGCGGCTGACAGAATGGCAAAATCAAATCGAGACCGCATCGTCATGGAAACGATAGGTGTCTGTCGATGCGTCGTGAAGGATAGTCCGGCATCGAGAAGATTGAGCTGCGCGGTATGACAGTCCTGTTCGGCTACCTGGCGCACCTCCATGGGCAATGTTTGCATGGCTCGTCCGACGATCCCTCCCCCACAGGTCTTGTACCGCGGCAACGAGGCTTTCTCGAGTACGGCGACGGGCACTCCCGCCTTCGCCAACCGCCACGCTGCGCAAGCCCCTGCCGGTCCACTGCCGACCACGATGACGTCATAGGTGGTGTTCATGCGGCACGCATATGGCCATTCAGGGAGGTCCTGGTACTTTCTACTTCAGAACTCATCTGGTGCAATGTGGCTATTGGAGATCGATAGCCGAGTTTCGGTTCTCGTCTTCAAGTGTGTTAGCCTGTCTGGAGAAGGAGCCATCGCCTTGACCGGCTGCTTCGCCGGCCACGCGCGGGGAGAGTGGGATACATGGTGCGTCTTGTCTTACTCTTGATCGTCGTCGCCCTGATCCTCGTCGGACCTCAACTTTGGACCAGGCGGGTGTTTGCCAAGCATAGCGCGCTCCGTGCCGACTATCCGGGCACGGGAGGTGAATTGGCTCGGCACCTGCTCAATCGGTTCGAGCTGCAGCACATCACAGTCGAACCGACCGAGAAGGGGGACCACTACGATCCTGTCATGAAAGCGGTCCGCCTGACACCCGCTATTTTCGATGGAAAATCCCTCACGGCGATTACCATCGCCGCTCACGAAGTCGGGCACGCCATTCAAGACCACCTAGGATACCAGCCGCTTGCAGAACGGACAAAGCTCGTTCGGTTCGCACAAGGCGCGGAGAAGGCCGGGGCGGTCCTGATGATGGGAATTCCCGTCGCGGCGGCCGTAGCCCGAACACCGGTTGCGAGTGTCGTCGTCATGATGGCCGGAATGGCGACGATGGGAATCTCCACGCTGATCCACCTCGTCACGCTGCCGGTCGAATGGGACGCCAGCTTCAGGCGCGCCCTGCCCGTACTCCGGCAGGGCCAGTATCTCTCGCCTGAGGATGAGCCGGGCGCTCGCAGCATACTCACCGCAGCCGCGCTGACGTATGTCGCCGCCTCCCTCGCCAGTCTGCTGAACTTGTGGCGCTGGATTGGGTTCCTGCGGCGATAGGCCTGTCACTTGTGTCCAAAGCAGTTGCCAGATCGTCAGCGATGGCGTACAGCGAGAAAAGCTTCCGGACCCATTTGTTTCGCCTCTGACAACCTCCTAGGCTCCTTCTTGACTTCACCACAGCTTTCTCTAGATTGCGATTACAGTTGCAACTACAGGAGGTCAGGTGAAGTTTTCCAGTGTGCGTGAACTGAAGACCAAACCTCCGAGATACTTCGAACCGTCAAACGCGGAAATACCGCCCTGGTGATGACACATGGACACCCACCCGCCATGGCGGTTCCTGTCACAGAAGACGACACTGAAGATGCCCTATGGACCTACAGCTCCAAGCTGAGAAAGAAAGTCGAGGACGGATTAAAAGACATTCGTGCTGGCAGAGCCATGACGTTATTCGATTACCGTACCGCGCGGTTAAGGAAGAAGACTCGCACGGCGTGACCTACCAAGTATTCCTTTTTTCCCACGCACAACGCGATCTCGATCAATTCTCCGCAAGGACCCTACAAGGGTGGTGAAATTCGAAAATCTGCGGTGTGGCAGTCGCTATCGCATAGGTCCGCGTTTGGTTCTCTTGCGGGAGGGAGCACCCACCATCACCGTTTCTTCATGTGCCACGGTGTCAGCTGCATAGCCGATGGCGGCTTGAATATCGGCTTTGGTCAGACGAGGGTAGGCATCGAGGAGATCAGCTTCGGTTGCCCCTTGACTGAGCTTTCGAAGGATCAGTTCAACGGGAATGCGCGTACCTCGGATAACAGGCTTGCCCATCATTACTTTGGCGTTCATTTCGATTCGACTTGTCGTCATGGTATGCTCCGCCGAAACCTCATAACGGCCGTAGCATACCACTCTTATGCAGCATCAGACAGCTCATCGTCTCATCCTTCAACCGCCTTTCGTCATGCGAATGACACAGCTCTTGATCTTAAAATTGAAGACATGAATCAGTCTGTACCTGGTATCACCAACATGGCATCACCGCCACGTGCACCGTGCGCTCGCGGGCCGTCGAGTTTGACCAGCATCACCGATTACCACGTGCTGAACACTAGCTTGCCGTTTGACACCGGCACCGTCAGTGATGGTCCAAGAATCGAGGAGGCGATGTCCGACCAGATGTGGACGGGATTACGCGCATGTTGAAACTGAATGTGTGGAATTGTCTTCTCAACGACTTATAAAAGATTCTGCTCCGTCCCTTCCCCGATCTCCTGGGTCGTCAAGGCCGCCGTCATGTGCGTCACAAACAGAACACAGATCCTCTCCTGCAGATTCGCCTTACGGACCATCGCCTCAAGCCGATCAGCCAGATCACAACCTCTTGCGGCTGTGTCAGTACAGGTGCGTTCGGAAGAAGCATTATCGATTGTGTGCGGGATAGACGTCTGCCGCCTCGTTGAAATCGTCAAGATCGGCCACTGAGGGGAAGTCTACCGTCAACATGACGATCTTCTTGCGTCCGAGGGAATGGAATGCTCGGCTACCGTGATACCGTTAATGGGGTAGCAATATAAATCGGCCAAGCTTGGCTGGTCGATACACCTCAAAGTCACGGCGGTCGAGGGTGAAGATACGCCGGATCCTTTCTCGTTCGGCGACGGCCACCAGGGCGGCATCGGCCAAATCCATGGGGAGATCCTTGTATTTCTTCATGAGTTCTCTCATCCGTGACAACTCCTCATTTTCCATTGGGAGAAGCGCTACCACGCCCCGTTCAAGCATTTCCCACAGCGCCTCCTGCGCCTTCCAGGAGAAATTCAAGAGATACATCGCCTCCGTCAGGACGGGCCATACAGTTCCGAGCGGTTCCGTCACATCTCGAAAGGCCGCGACGCAATGTTCGTGATGCCGGTCGTCGGCATGGATCAGCGCGATGAGAGGACCGGCATCCACCAGGATCATGCTCAGATCCCGCGCTGCTTGGCATGGACTTTTCGGCGAAAGTGCTCGCCCGTTCGCACTGATAGATCGGAAGGACCACCACGGATGCTGCCGATCAAGTCTCGAACTGCTTCATAGGGGCGTTCGGTCTCCTCCTCTCCTTGAATTTGCTTCGCCAGAACCCCAATGGCATCTCGAATGACCTCTGACTTGCTCCGGCCCCTTTTGCGAGCCAACCGTTGAATCAAACGTTCAGTTTTTTGGTCAACGCGGACGGTAAGCGGCATCACTTCTCCTCATGACCTTGTATGACGCTACTGTACTACAGGCTTTCAGCCTGGGCAAGCGCAATCAGCGAGAAAGATGGGTATTAATACGCTCAGAATGATAGGCAAGGCTCCTCAGGATCCAATTGTCCGAAGGTCACCCGCGGTAGGATTTACGTCACCAACCGTTCGAGGGGTGCTTCTCGAAACCGTAAGGCTAAAGGCTACCCGGCCTGGAGGTCGTGCACTTGGTCGATGAGCCGTTGGAGTTTCTGGACGGTGTGGCGGCGTTGGTCGGGAGTCATGCGCTGATCGATGGCCAGGGCCATGACCTTGGCATTCTCGCGCATTTGTCGGACCGCATTTTGATAAGACTGGGGCGCAGTCTGATCGTGGTACACGAACATGGAGCGAAGTTCTCGGGAGATCTGTTCGGGAGTCCTGGGCCGATGGAGGAGGGTCACGAGCTCCTGCCGGCGTTGCTGCTGATAGGCGATCCACATCGGTTCCACATCGGGAAGCGTGAGGCTCCGCTCGCGGATCTGTGCCTGCTGCTCTTTGGTCAACCGACCCAGCCAGTCTTTTGCCAACTCCAGGGTGGTCTGAGCCCTTTCTTTGAGCCGCTCCGTCGCAGGTGTCTGAATGAGGTGCGTGGCTTTGGCATTGTCCTTCTCCAACGCCGATTCGAAGGTATGCACTTGCCGAGCATCAATGGAGGCGAGGAAGACCCCGCTGTCGGCCACGACACGCTCAAAGAGGTCCGTGCGCAGACGATCATAGGTGGCATAGGCCCAGTCGATATCAGAACCGGTGAGCCCTCGTTCGACTCGTTGACCGATCTCTCGGAGGAACGTTTCATACTCCGGCAAAGCTTCGTGCCGATGCCTGTCAAGTAAAGGGGCGAGGCGTTGTGCCACATCATGGCGCTGATGGATATTCAGGTCAAAGTAGTGATCGAGCTTCCAGAGGATGATTCGGTCGGCGTACCGATAGGCCGTCGTGGTGAAAGAGCAGCCTGCCAGGACTACTGAGATTACAGCGAGACACCATAGCCGGCAGCAGCGCCATCTCGTCCCACTTTCCTCTCGCGTCTTTCCGTTACTCATAGCCTGTACAGATATGTTCTCAAGCAAAATAGAATGATGCAAGGGGATGTTATATAAATAAGAATTGCTGTGAGTGTGTTGCTGATATGTGGCGGGGGCGAAGCCCGAATCACTTAAGTCGCTTGAATAGTTAAAGACGAGTATTCACGTAGGAATATCGCGGGTGCCGTCGTAGGTGGTACGGGATTGAAACGAGAACTTGACAACGTCGCCATCCCGGACGGGCGAATCTTCCGACCCGATCTTCTTGTTGATCGTAATGAGTGCTTCGCGGCTCTTGATGTATTGAAGCAGCCCACCCAGTTGCGCCTGGTTTGCCTCAATGAATTGTTTCACAGTGGTCACGCCGCTAGCCGGCACATCCAGCTCACTTTCATCGACAACCGCACGCAATGTTTGGCCAAAAATTTGTACCGAAACCATTGAATCCTCTATTGAGTGAATCGACTACCTCGCCTCGCCGGAAGCGTGGTGCATACTCTACATGATCAGCGAGAATGGACTCAGCTTCGCTCGCGTTCTGCCGCCTGATAAGCTTCTTTCAGCAGTTGGGCGATATGCTGAACCTGTACCGAGTCCCCCACTCCGTTCTTGAGTTGAATCATGCAGGCCGGACAACTGGTGGCGACCACGTTCGCATCGGCTTGTGCAATCGCGCGCGCCTTGCGGTCGAAGATCTTTTGTGACGTGTCGTAGTCTTTTATGAGGTAGGTGCCCGCACCACCGGCACAACGGTCGGCATCCTGCATCTCCACGAAGTCGACACCGGGCAAGGACGACAGCACTTGTCGAGGCTCTTTTGTCACTCCGGCCGCCCGCAGATGGCAGGATGAATGATAGGTGACGCGTTTCGTCGTTCCTTCCACTTTGGCCATAGGAGGATGCTGCGGCGAGCGGGCGACGAATTCCGAAATATGCACCACTTTCTTGGCGAGTTCTTCGGCTTGCTGCCGTTCGCTTCCTTCTGGGAAAAGTGCCGGATAGTCTTTCAACATCAGCGTGCAAGAGGCACAGCCGGTCACGATCGTCTCATACGGAGTCAACGACCGGATATTATATCGCGCTCCGTCACGAACAAGATCGACGTGTCCATAGGTTTGAATCGGAGTTCCCGAGCAGCGTTGAGGCGGCAGGGCGGGCTCTACCCCATGTTTCTTCAACACCTCCATGACGGCGTCCCCCACTCCATCATCGAAATAATTGGCGGCGCAGCCATGAAAATAAGCCACCGAACGGCTCGGCGATGCGTCGGTTCCATTAGGAATCAAATGCGCATACCGTTCGCGCAAGTGTCGTGGAGCCAGTTTCGGCAGCATGAGGTCGTGCGGCAAGCGTGCCGTCGGGGCCAAGGCCTTCATGATCGGTGTCGTGATCTGTTCGAGCAGCCGTCTTATGAATGGGCGATCCCAGATTCTTTGTGTACCGCCCAGGAACCGCAAGAACGATTCAAAGGCTGTTCCCTTCGCTTGTTGCCTGAATATCCACCCGGCTAACCGGTTCGGATGCTCTGCCCGTTTCTGCAGAATCAGGTCGGACACGTCCACACCGGCCGGACAGATGGTACGGCAGGATTTGCAGTTCAGGCAGGCCTCCACCACCCGTTTGGAATTGAGATAGCTGTAATCCTTCGCCGTGACGATCTCAAACCAACCTCGTGAACTCATGTCCTCGGATTGAAAGACATCATACACCGGACAGACGGAGTTGCATTTGGCACAGGTGGCGCAGGATTTGGAGAGTCTGGTGTAGTCAATATGATCGGTAAACGAGGCCCCGCTCAGCTTGATGCCGGGATTGAGCACGTTGCCCGGGTCGAACGATTTTTTGACTTGAACGAAGAGATCGTACAGTTCTTCGCCGAACATCTCTTTGACGAACTCGGCACGGACACGGCCGTCGCCATGTTCGCCACAGATCGACCCATCGAAACGATTCAGGACGGTCGTATGGATGTCCCGATAGGCGCTCACCATCTTTGCGAAATCGCCGCGATCGTTCACGTCCAACAGGGGGACGATGTGTGCGTTCCCGTTTCCAATATGACCGAAGATCGCCACCGGCACTCGCTGCCCTTCAAAAAAGTCCTCCAGGTATCGGATCAGCTCGCTGATGCGTCCCGCCGGCACGACGACATCATCGACAAAATTAATGGGCTTCTTCTTCGGATCGAAGCGGTAGAGCGTCGGATACAGCGCCTTCCGCGCTTTCCAGAGTTGCTCACGCCGTTCGGCATCGAACGCGAGTGTCGGCTCCGACGCGAGCTTGTAAGACCGACAGAGGGCGGCCATGGCTTCGGCCCGCTCACAGAGATCGGTCTCGAGTGAATCAGCGTCCAGCTCGACCAGCAACGTGGCCGCCGCATCAGCCGGGATGCCGTGCTTCTCTCGACCTATTAAGTTGAGCGTATTGGCATCCATGACCTCCAGGGCGCTGGGTTGGAGCATCAGGAGCTGAGGCACGGCCTCGCCGACTTCTTCGAGACTCTGAAAGTGAATGAGCGCGGTCATCGTGGCCTTGGGCTTGTCGACCAATGTGAGCCTGGCTTCACTCACCACACCCAGCGTCCCTTCGCTCCCGACGAACAACTTCTGGAGATCGAACGAGCCTCGCGCGAGCCCACTGGCCAGCCCAAAGAGATTGTACCCGCAACTATTTTTGCTGACCGTAGGCCGCTTCGCGGCAATGAGTTCCGCATGGGCTTGTGTCATTATCAGGACGTCTCGCAGGGCCGGCACTGTCGTCAGGAGGCGCTCAAGCGCCGGATCATCGAGTGCATAGGATCGCGCCTCGATCCAGGAGGACGAGGTGAGGCAAAGCCGAAGACTTTGAACGTTGTCCTTTACCGACCCGTAACGAAGCGTGTGCGGTCCCGAAGAATTATTGGCCACCATGCCGCCCAGCTTGCACATGTCCCCGCTCGACGGGTCCGGCCCGAACAACAACCCCTGCAAGCTGAGCTGTTTATTCAATTCGGCCAGCACGATTCCCGGCTGCACCCTGGCCCATCTCTCTTCCCGATTTACTTCAAGGATTCGATTCAGATGCGATACGTCGAGAATGATGCCTGAGCCGATGGCGGAACCGGTGAGGTTCGTGCCGGCCGCCCGAGGCGTGAGTGGAATACCTCGTGATACGGCATAGCCGACGGTCGTAGCGATGTCGTCTTCTGACTCAACAAGGACGACCGCCTGCGGAGGAATCCGATAGATACTGGCATCCACGGCATAGGCCGTGACCGTCGGCACGTCGTCCTTGACTTTCTCGGCTCCCAGCAGCGCGCGAAGATCACGGGCGACTGGGTGAGTTCTCGTCGGTAAGATCAATGTCGATGAAGCCGTCATAAATAATCATGCATCTTAGCTCAGAGGTTCTTCGAAGCACCAGGGCCGTTGTCGGTCGCCGATGAATCCCCTACAATGGACAGCTTCCATGGAGCGTCCGACCTTATATATTACCCGCCTGTTGCCTCAACCGGTGCTGGATGCAATTCCCAGACAGTATCGGATGCTGACCGAACCGACAGATGGGTCACCGACGGAGGAAGAGCTGCGCCGTGGTTTCGCCGAGGCGCATGCGGTTATCTGTACGCTGACGGATCGTATCGATGCATCAGTGTTGTCCCACGCGACGAAATTGAAAATCATCGCCAACTATGCGGTGGGCTACAACAATATCGATCTTCCTGCCGCAGCTCAGCGCGGCATCATCGTGACCAATACACCGGATGTGCTGACCGATGCCACCGCTGACCTGACCTGGGCTCTATTGCTCGCGTTGCCGAGGCGGGTTGTTGAAGGAGATGCCTGGGTTCGAACCGGTCACTGGCCGGGATGGACCCCGACACAGATGCTGGGTGCCGATGTGTCAGGGAAGACGTTGGGAATCATCGGCATGGGGCGGATCGGACAAGCGGTCGCGCAACGAGCGGTTGGGTTTCGGATGCCGGTGATCTATGCAGGCCGTCACAGCGTTCCCAGCCCGCCCGGCGTCTCATGGACTCGGCGCCCTCTCGATGACGTACTCGCGGAGTCTGATGTTGTTTCGCTTCATGTTCCGCTCACCGAGGCCACTCGTCATCTCATCGACCGGCGTAGGCTTGGCCTGATGAAGCCGACCGCCTTTCTCATCAACACATCGCGCGGCCCGGTCATCGACGAAGCCGCCTTGATGTCGGCACTTGAGACAAAAACCATCGCAGGAGCCGGCCTTGATGTCTACGAGTATGAACCGGTTGTTCCCGTTCGGTTGGTGTCTCTGCCAAACGTGATCCTTCTTCCTCATCTGGGATCAGCCACACTCGAGACCCGTGTCCGTATGGGACTTATTTGTCTCGATAATATTGCAGCTGTATTGGGAGGCCGACCGGCACCGAATCAGGTGAACTAAGGTGAACTCAGATATGTTGGAAATGCGGCTGAGTCCTATGAGGCATATCGAAAACCGGCTTCCCTTCCCACTCGCCGATTCCTGAGGGTTGCCAGTCGCTCAGGGACGTCATGAAACGAAGGAATAGACCCAAATGCGTGAGCGGCCTTTTCCCACTGTTCCTCCGCTTCATAGAGTAAGCCCAACTCATAGCGAATGGCTTGCGCCTTCGCACCTTGGCACCGCGGATCGGCCATGACGGTCTCCAATTCCTGAATCGCCTGGGCGATGTGCCGTTCCTCTTTGAGGCAGACCGCAGTTATCAGCGCCGAATCGAGATAAAACGAGTCACTGTTCATCGACACCTGAAATTCTTCCTTTGCCTCTTCGTACAATCCCATGTTTTTGTATGCCACCCCTAAGGTATAGTGCGCTTCGTAGTCGGGCGGCGCAGCCGATGCTTTTGTCGACGAAGCAACGGCTGGTTCACTGAGGATTGCCGATCCGGTTGAAGCGGGGCCAGACGCAAACTCGGTTGGATGGGCAACGGGTGATGCGTGACCTTCGGCTTTGTGCACGTCGCGTGTTTGTGATGCGGATACTTTTCCACTTGATGCAGTCTTCACCGACTCGACGCCGGTTTGACGCCGGCCATTGTCCTTCGTAAACAGGCCGCCGTCGTCTGGCTCCGCATCTGCCGGCGAACACTCTCGATCGTCCCTCATCCGGCCATGTGAATGGACTGCCTGAATACCGTCAGAACCAGTTTCCAGTGATCCATCATCCGCTAATATCGGATGGACGAGATTCGGCGGCGTCCCCGCCTCAGAAGCATTCTGAGCAGATTCGATCCGATCGACCGTAGACTCTCCTTTCATCCTTGCCGCCAGACGATTCACCAAGCCTGCATCACCGGACAGCGACCGTACCTTTTCGAAAAGCTCTTCGTGCAGGCTTTCCATGCCGGGCTCTGGATGCTCCAACAAGAGTTCGATGGCCTTTGCATACTGCAGTGCGGCTCCTCCGTTATCGCCTTTTTCTTCGTACAGTTCTCCATTCAGTTCCAGCAAGGGAACGGAGTTTGGGTCAGCGGACAAGAATTCCTGAATCAGCGATTCAGCAAGAGTCAGGTCATGTGCCCTTAACGCCGCCCCGGCCAAGAAGCGATATTCCCCCAATGCCACTTGCACATCACCGCGTTGCAAATGAAGCCGAGCCAGGAGTTGACAGACTTGGGGGTTCCCTGGTTCCCGTGTGAGCATTTGGTTCAGAATCGCTTCGGCGCCGGCATACTGCTTTTCGTCAATGCGACGAACGGCCTCAGCCAGTAAGTCGACCGGTTCGGACGGTTTCTGCATCGGTACGGCGGATCCTGGTTTGACCGTTTTGATCGACCCGGTTCCACCTTTCTTTATGCTCTCCACAAACTGAACCGCCTCGTTGTTCGCCGGATCGATCCTGAGTACGGCGAGATACGCGTCTTTTGCCTCATCGTATCGCCCTTGCGCCGATCGTTCACGTCCCAACTGGAGATACACTTTGGTGGCTTCATCCTGTTGGTTTTCCTGGACACAGAGTTCGGCGACGCGCTGCTGGGCGTCGAGATTCGATGGATCTTGGAGGACGATCTTCTTGTAGATTTCAAGCGCGTCTTTTCCTCGACGTTCTTTCAGATAGTACTTCCCTAGGGTGAGGTAATCCTGGACCGCACTACTGATGAGTCCGCGTTCAACATTCAGGTCTCCAAGGTGGCGATAAACTTCGTATCGAGAGGGATCGCATTTAAGGGCTTTTTTAAAGGCAGCAATGGCCTTAAGGGTGGCGCCTTCGGCCCGGAAGGCTGAAGCAGCCTGCAAGAACGCAGAGGCGGCTTCCCCTGGAGCGTTTCGCTTCAATTGCAAATCACCGATTGTATTGTGAATGGTGCCGTCAGCAGGGGTTTCTGAGGCCAACCTCTTCCATTCAGCTATGGCCGCTTCGTACTGTCCGCGGGATGCCAGGAGCTGAGCTTGTTGAAGAACACGACTTCGGTCCGAAGGCACAACGATACCTCCTCGACGCTAAACGCTAACAGTGTCAATTATTTTTGTCTAGGAAATGGCGGATTCAGACATGGAAACACTCATGCAGAAGCGCCGATCACTCTTGCAAGAAGATCGGCACTTCTACCGAGTCAAACGGAAGATATGACGATTTAGGATGCGGCGATCGCGGACTTGAGCACATTGGCCGCTTGAGGGCCTTTGGCTCCCTGTACGATATCAAACTCGACGTTTTCTCCCTCCTTGAGAGTCTTAAAACCGTCTCCTTGTAACGCGGAGTAATGGACGAAGACGTCTTCCCCGCTATCCAGTCGGATGAATCCAAAACCTTTTCGATCGTTGAACCACTTGACCGTTCCTTTTGTCTTCACAGAAGCCCTCCTTTTGTCAACAACTACGGCTGGTTACGTAGCGGCCACACTCAATCGTCTCGGCATCAAAATCCAAAATAGATTGGGCAAGAATTCGGCTGGGAGATGGGACGGGCACCTGAAGGAATGATACATCGCTCACGGAACCCATCATTTGAGGAGAAGTCGCGCTGCATGTAACATAGGCTTCATGCTCTGTCAAGGAAATCTTTAAGGCGAGGATATTTCTCCTGTGTTTACAGGGGAGAAGGACTATCCTATAGTGTTCAACATTTCTCCGATTCAGATATTCTGTGATCTTACGAACACTGCTCGATCGCTACATTTTCACGGAACTTCTCTCTCCGTTTGGTCTCAGCCTCGGCGCGCTCTGCTTTGTTATGCTGACCAGGGAGCTCTTGCGTCTTGTCGAGCTGCTGGTGTCCAAAGGAGTTGGGTTCTGGGCAATTCTCAAAGTGATCGCTATGCTGCTCCCCTCGGGTCTCGTGCTCACGCTTCCGATCGCAGGGCTGATCGCGTCGATTACGGCATTCGGCCGGCTGTCCTTTGACAAGGAACTGGTCGCTATGCGCGCAACTGGGCTCAGCCTGTTCCGCCTGTCGCAGCCGGTACTCCTCTTTTCGGTGTGCGTCTTTATGCTGACCCTGGTCTTGTCACAATGGGGGCAGCCATGGAGTTCATTGAATCTCAAGAAGGTGGCTCTCAATCTGCTCAAAGATCAGCTTGTGCTGGCTTTGGAACGGGGCACATTCAATGAGCCAATTCCGCGCATGACGATCTATGTTCCGGAGGGAGAGCCGGGCCGTTCGGCCGAGGGTATCTTCATCTCGGATGAACGTTTGCCCGATGAACCTCGCGTCATCGTGGCGGAGCAATATCACGTCTTTATGGATACCGCCCATGCGCAAGTCGCGCTCCAGCTGGTAAATGGCGTGATTCATAGCCGACCGAGCCGAGACGATCAGTATCGGCAGATTACGTTCGCCAGTTACGACCTCAAGATCGATCTGAACCTCAGCAGCTATTCAGCCTCCGAAGAGCGCCCGTCCTATGAGCAGATCATGGCCCGGCTGGCCGAGTCCGGCGGCAAGGATGCCGGCTCTCTTCGCCGTCTAATGGAATACTATAAAGACTTGGCCTTTCCGACCGCTTCGCTCGTTTTCTGTCTGCTCGGCGTGCCGGTCGGCATTGTCTCGAAACGATCCGGACGTGTGGGCGGGTTTGCCGTCGGCGTGGGCATCATCATCGCGTTTTATATCCTGAATGTGGGGTGCGACTTTTTGGTGACGGCATTGGTCCTTCATCCTTTTTGGGGAGCTTGGTTGCCCAATATTATCTTCGTCGTCATCACCATCGTTTTATTCTGGCGGATGAGCAAGCAATAGCATCATGACGATCCTATTCCGGTACATCCTTCGTGAATACTCCAAAATTTTCGGCATGTGCTTTTCCGGCTTGGTGACCATCTATCTCGTGATCGATTTTTTTGAGAAAGTGCGCCGATTCTTGCGCTATGAATCGGGAATCGTTCCCATCCTCACGTACTTCGCGTTGAAGATTCCCTCTATTTCGTTCCAAGTCGCTCCGTTCGCGATCTTGGTGGCGACCTTGCTGACGCTCGGTTTATTCATGCGCAGCAATGAAATCACCGCTATGCGCAGCTGCGGGATCAGCTTGTTGTGGATGACCTCGCCGTTTCTCCTGTTTGCCGGCGCCGTGTCCATGATTCTCTTCCTCTTCAGCTCGACCGTCATCCCGCTCGCCTCAGAGAAGGCCGAAGAAGTCCGTGCCGTCCAGATCGAGCAAAGACCGACACCGGTCACCGTCAAAGCCACCCAGCCATGGGTCCGTATCAGCGCCGACGGCCTGATGGAAGTCAATGAGATCGATGTCGCAGGCAAGGTCCTTCGAGGCGTACGAATCTTTTATTTTCGTCCGCCGTTTAAACTCCATCGGATTACGGAAGCGGCTGAAGCCCGCTATACTCCTGAAGGCTGGATCCTGCTGAACGGAAATCATCGCCGATTCCAATCGGATGATACCGTTGAGTTGGCTTTGTTCACGGAGCAGACGATCAACATCCAGTTGATTCCCGATGATTTCTCCTCTTCGCTCGTGGGGAACTCGGAGACCATGACGTTTCGGGAAATCCGAAATTACCTCGAGCGTTTTCGGCACGAAGGTTTCTCGTTCGCTCGTCTGCTGACGGACTACTACGGCCGTGTCGCATTCCCATTAGTGACGGTCGTGATGGTGCTCGTCGGAATTGCGTTGAGTTTGCGGCGAAGCGGAGTCCGGGGGGGAAGCATGGCCGCGGGTATCGGACAAGCGTTCATCATCGGATTCTGCTACTGGACGACACACTCCGTCGCCATTGCACTCGGGCGAGGAGGAGCCTTGGCTCCCATGTTGGCCGGTTGGATGGCCAATGCGCTGTTTCTTAGCTTCGGCCTCTATCTGTTGTTAAAAGTCAGGCATTGAACAGAGGTTTCCTAGTTGACTGTCTATCGGTCTTCCGGTAAGAAAGGCGCCGTGAGCGCCCATAAGGAGGGAAAAATATGGCCTCGCGCGTGGTCATTACCGGTCTTGGAGTAGTATCCCCCATCGGGATCGGCGTCAGCGAATTTTGGAAGGCGGCCCTCACAGGTCGCTCTGGAGTTACCGCGATCCCTTCCCTAGGATGGTTTCCTATGTCCGGCTATCGTTCACGCGTTGCCGGGCAAGTTCATAATTTCTCACCGGAACAGTACTTGCCGACCACGCAAGCGAGTCGTGTGGATCGTTACGCGCAATTCGCCTTGGTTTCGACGAAAGAAGCGCTCGCCGATGCCGATCTGAGTATGGCCAAGGAAGCTCCCCACCGCGTCGGCGTCATTGTCGGAGCCGGCATGGGTGGGATGGTCATGGGCGAGCGTGAGATCACACAACTCTTTAAGACTCAACGACCGCATCGCGTACATCCCAATTTCATTCCCACGATCACGTTGAATTCCGCTTCGGGCATCGTCGCGATGGCACACGGCGCCAAAGGACCGAATCTCACGATCTCGACGGCCTGCTCCTCCAGTGCCCATGCTCTTGGCCAAGCCCTGCAATGTATCCGCAGCGGCCAGGCCGACGTCATTATCGTCGTCGGAGCCGACGCGAGCATTACGCCGTTGGTTTTTGCGGGGTTCTGTTCCTTGCGCGCCCTCTCCAGCGAGTTTAACGATGCTCCTGAGCGAGCCTCACGTCCCTTCGACCGACGTCGCGATGGATTCGTCATGGGCGAGGGTGCTGCCACATTAATCGTGGAATCATGGGCGCATGCCAAGAAGCGGAAAGCGAGAGTTTATGCCGAGCTCGCCGGATATGCCGCCACCAGCGAAGCCTATCACATGGTCATTCCTCAGGAGGATGGTCAGGAAATTTCCACGACCATGAAAATCGGTCTCGGCTCTGCAGGCATCGGGCCGGATCAAGTCGACTACATCAATGCCCATGCGACTTCCACGACGATCGGCGATGCCGTCGAGACCAAAGCGATCAGAGGTCTTTTTAAGAATCGTGCGGACAAAATGGCCGTGAATGCTACGAAGTCACTCATCGGTCATACCTTGGGGGCGGCTGGGGCGATCGGCGCCGTGGCAACGACCCTTTCGATCCATACCGGGCAAATCCATCCCACAGCGAACTACGAGGAACCGGACCCAGCCTGTCGTTTGGATGGGATCCGACGTGCCGTCCAAGAACGAAAGGTGCGGTACGCCCTCTTGAACGCATTCGGATTTGGCAGCAACAATGCCACGGTCGTCTTTAAAAAGTTTGTGGCATAAGAAATGATTAAACGATGTCGAGGATCCTGGCCAAATTCATGAGTGAAAAGCCTCATTCCACTTGAAGGAGTATCCATAATGACTGAACCGATCGATCCCGCGATTACCTCTAAAATCATTCAGGCTTTGGCCAGCTATCTCAAGCGAGATCCTGCGTCGATTACCGAGTCTCATCATCTCCGTGATGATCTCGGCCTCGACTCGGTGGCCATCATTGAACTGCTGTTCGAGATCGAGGAACGATTCAAACTCCAAATTCCTGATCAAGACCTTCCGGGGTTGAGCACCGTCGGTACCGTCGCTGCCTATGTCCAGCGGCGGCTTGCTGAGCCTAAAGCTGAATCCAAGCCTGAACCGGCCAAATCCGCAACTGCTGCAAGCAAATCGAAATCAGCCAAGTCCACCACGACCAAGGCAGGTTCGGCCAAGTCTCCGGCTACCAAGAAGACGGCTTCAGCAAAACCTGCCTCCGCAAGAAAGCCGAAGAAGGCATCCGCCGTGACATCCGGGAAGAAGAAAGTCGCGTCCCGATGAAGAAGCCTCAACTGCCTTCTCCGATCACATTGGCTCAAATCCATGAGGTTGTCGGAGGGACGATTCACGGCGACAGCCGAACTCCGATCTCCGGCTTAACGACTCTCGGCGAAGCCGATCCAAACGCGTTATCGTTCATCGCCAATGACAAAATGTCGAAGGCGGCGGCCGCTCTTCGCGTAGCAGCGCTACTGGTCCATCGGCATTTGGCTGATCTCGCTGTGCCGCAAATTGTCGTGGACAATCCGATGTTGGCCTTCGCGCGTGTCGCGCAGACATTTTTTGTTCGTCCGCAGGCTCCGCGGGGCATTGCCGAACATGTGATGCAAGGCGCCGATGTGCGGATCGGAACCGATCCTTCCATCTGGCCTTTCGTCACCTTGGGTGACCGCGTGATGATCGGCGATCGTGTCACGCTCTATCCGGGGGTCTTTGTGGGATCGGACTCCAGGATCGGGGACGATTCCGTTCTGTATCCCAATGTCGTCGTTCGCGAAGGCTGTTCACTTGGTGCGCGGGTGATCGTGCACAGTGGGACCGTCATCGGAGCCGACGGGTTCGGATACGTGCAGCATCAAGGCCGCCATCATAAGATTCCGCAACTCGGCGGCGTTGTCATTGAAGACGACGTTGAACTGGGAGCCAATGTGACGGTCGACCGCGCGACGTTCGGTCTGACCTTGGTCAAGCAGGGCACCAAAGTCGACAATCTCGTCCAGATTGCCCACAATGTCATAGTGGGAGAGCACTGCATCCTCGTTGCGCAGGTCGGCATCGCCGGCAGCACAACCATCGGTCATCATGTCATGATCGGGGGCCAGGCCGGGCTTGCTGATCATCTCACCATTGGAGATCAGGTCATGATCGCAGCCAAAGCCGGAGTCAATCGGAGTATTGAATCCAATCAAGTGGTAGGCGGCATTCCGGCAATGCCGCGTGAAAAAGCTCTGCGAATCCAGGGAGGTATTTTCCAGCTTCCTGAAATGAAAGAACTGGTCCGCAATTTAGAACAGCGCGTGGCGACACTCGAAACAGAATTAACAAAGACGTCGAGTCGGGTGTCCCGATCAACCGCAGCTCGTTCTAGGAAGATCTCGCAGGCTGATAAAAAAGTCCGCCAGCGGCGTTCTCGCGGAGCTTAGAGGCTCAACGGACTGCTCGGGTAAACGCCTGTTCCGACAGGCAACGGATGGGCCTGGTAAAAGTTGTTACTCTTCGCCTCTAAGGCACGTGACGCTCTTTCTTCATCGCGCCGTGCGCCTCATTATTCTTCGCGTCGCGGACTTTGCTGCGACCTTGCCGGACGGATTTTGGAACAGCCTGCAGGCGCTTTATCTCTCGACTTTTTCTACTTTGATCACTCTCCGCCACAAGAACAGCCTTATCCAAAAGAACCCAGCCCAGGGCATCAAGAGTGCCGGAACCATGCTTACACGGCCGTAGGCATATGCCGCAATGGTCCCTCCGATTAAAATCATCACGCCCAGCAGATACACAAGCGGCACGAACTGACGTCCTGGATGCTCGATAGTCGTCGCGTCCGATCTCTTCTTGAGCGTTCCTCTCTGCCGATTCAGCCTTTCTTTCATGCGGGCCGCCAGTGCTTCGGGAAACTCCCGCAAGAGATACCGTTGATAGAGCGTCTGCAACGCTCCCAAGCCTACACCCGCCATGAGCAACCCTGAACTCTGATAAAAGGTATCCAAGGTATAGCCGTCGGTTGAGAGCCATTGGTATCCTAGACCACCGATCGCCCCGATCATACAGATGAGCCCGAAAAGGCCGGATGGCATGAGGATGTACGTTTTTATGTACCCCTGGGCTTGCTGCATCGTATGCTGTGGATGATGAACGTTGATGAGTTTCGGCACGTGATTCCCTTTACGATCGTCAAGACACTCGAAGGTTAGGCCTGCCATTATAACCATCCGGATCTCTACAGCAAAGAGCAGAGCAAGGTCCTGCTCGTAAGCCACCATGAACAGAGTGCGGCGTTATTGATCTGGTCTTTGCACGCGTGCGGGGCAGGTATCGGTATCAACATCTGGTGACTTCAACGAGATTCTTTTGCTGTCCACCACACCTTGTAGTGCTAACGCAACCGCGTCAAGACTTTCGAGCAACAAGGTGAAAGAATCAGAAACGGCGGTCGGCACAACAGATATTGCCGGTTTGGGGGATGCTTCCGGAAATGTGATGCGTCCGACCGCGGGAGGATGTAGAATCTCCCCAATCGACACTAATGGCATGCGGCTCAAATCAATCTCACAGGAACAACTTCCTTCATATTCCTGCTGATCATCCATCCGCACGACCGGGCGAAGGGGATAGCGGCTATTCACTTTGGCCACCGTTCCTACTTCTCCGGTCGTCAATCGCACGGTCGTCCCAAGTGGGTAAACCGAAAATTGCTCGACGAGCGCCTTCAGGATTTCTCGAGGAAAAGTCCTTCGTTCAACAACCAGAAGTTCCTTGACCGCTTCGTGCGGAAGCAGGCGGCGGCGATAGGGACGATCGCTCACTAATGCATCGAATACGTCCACCACTCCCAAAATCTGGGCCATTTCACTGATCTCTCTTCCCGCGAGTCGATTGGGATATCCCTCTCCATTGAAGCGTTCGTGAGCCTGCCGCGTCAATTGTGCCAACCAGTGATAGGTTGGTCCGCAATTCTCGACAACCTGATATCCCAGCTCGGGATGCCGTTCGATGAGTTCCCGCTCTTCCTGGGTCAAACGACCGGCCTTGGTGATTAAGGATTTCGGCACGGCAAATAACCCAATATCATGGACGAATCCGGCCAGTGCCAACCGGTGTAGCTCTTCCCCGTAGTACCCAAGGCCGATTCCGACTTTCGTTCCGAGTATGGCCACATTGATCAGATTGGTGATGAGTGGTGAGCCTGACGGTCCGGCTAGTGCTTGCACCACGAGCTCATCGTTGCGCTGCAGCGATGAAACGACGTCTTTCGCAAGGGCTTCAAGTGGTTCTAGTGATATGGAACGGTGTTCCTGAACGGCGGTCGCGATCTCGCCCAATGCGTATTCTGCCTCATGATACCAGTTCGTCAAGACATCACCCTTGCGCCGTTATTGTTCCGTCACAAAGCACAGTGATTGAGAAGAGTCTCCCCTTCCGATCTTACCGGTGAGTGTGACGATTCCTTTACGGGTATGAATTCCGTACAGCCTCCGTCCAATTGCCGCTTCATGTTTGGTCAATGGGACATAAAAAACTTCGGATGCGGCACATCCAATTGTATCGCGCTCGGAGCGGACCTTCCGCATAGCTGATTCAATGAGGCAATATGCCTTGTATAGCCATGCGCTCCGTCCGTCCGCTTGTCGCCCATTCCTCAAGCCACTTCACGCTCTGGTCCAGCCGTGATTGGATCGCGTCATAGTTTTTCGCGTCCACCACCAAGCGGCGATGGGTCACGATCGTGAGGAAACTATGCAACCCCATAAAAAACACCATTGCTTGGGAAGCATTGACCTGCTGAGCGGCAGACCATAGCTGTGCGACAAGTTCAACGACATCTCGTGAGTCAGAGGACGGTGGGCCCGGGGCAATGCCATCGTTCTTGAGGGTCTGAAGGACAGCCTTCAGATGGGGAAGCTCTTGTCGAACGACTTGGAGAAAACCCTCATCTCCTTCGGCCGACCGGTCGAGGAACTCCTGGATGGAAGCGACATTGCATTGCTCCACCCCGCGCTCCACCAATTCCTCAGCCTGGGCCATCATCGTCTGAACCACATTCCGATGGAATGTGTCGCCCGTCGTGCATTGATCTTGAAGCCCGCGGAGCAACGCTAGAAATGTTTTTGTCTCGATCATCATGGGTGGGGCTTCGTCGGAAGCCGGTACATGTTTCTCATCAAATGCCACACCCGTCGCTCTGGTCAGAGCTCCATGAACATGCCCCAGCTGCTTACAGAGCGCGATGAAGTCATCAACGGAGATTCGGACGGAAGGGTCTTGAACGGCTTCAACGAAGGGAAGGGCTGCGAAACTAGCCCGTTCGACATCGCTTAGTGTGAGTGTGGCTGCGGACCCACCGAGGTTCGTAATGCCGATCTTGATCGTCTGGGCCAAGGCGCGATGGCGTTCGAAAGGCGGAGCTTGCTGTAATTCATCGAGCGCAACATGAATTTGCTGGAGCCATTCCTGTGCTTCTTGAACGAACAGTTCAACGAGCTCTTTCTGGAACGCATCTTCGGTTTCAACGGACATCGGCTTCGACTCTTCAGCAATACCATCTCGATGTTCAGGCTGACTGTCCCCTCCCATTTCCAAGCTGGGAGGCCAATCCTGCGATCTCACTTAACTTGCGCGCCATTTCCTCAAGTCGTTTTGTGGCGTTCTCGGAGGCTTGTTCGGCTTCCACCACTTGCCGAGTGAGCATTCCGTTGCGATCTTGTTCTGCGGTCAGAAGCCCTTCCATCTCCCGAACTCTCGTCGCCACTTTCTCCACTTCGTAAAGTCGCCCCATTATCTCTTCCACTTTTCGTCGTTCCATCGCGAGTTCGGCTTCTAGATTGTGAATGTTTCGATGAAGTTCGGCTTCCTGCTGTTCCGCAGTCGCAAGTTTTGCTTCGGCATCCTTTGCCTTAATCGAAACCTTCTCCAAATCAGCCAGTTGTTGCACGAGTTGTTCTGCCGCCGATCGTTCAGCGTATAGAGCGGATTCCAATTCTGCAATTCGACCGGAAGCCTTTTGCCAGTTGGCGGCTTCTTGTTTGAATGCATCGACCGCATCCTGTTCCGCCTTCAGTGCCGATTCCAGCTCAGGGATTCTTGATAGTTGTTGCACGAGTTGTTCTGCCACCGACCGTTCAGCGTGCAGAGCGGACTCCAATTCTGCAATTCGACCGGCGATCTTTTGCCAGTTCACGGCTTCCTGTCTATAGGTGGCGACCGCATCCTGCTCCGTCTTCAGTGCCGATTCCAGTTCAGGGATTCTCGATACGTGTTGCTCTACCTTGGCCAGTGTCTCCTGAAGACCGTTGGCACGTTTGCGCTCGGTTTCCAACAGCGCTTCGTTTTCCTTGGCTCTGGCGAGTTGCTCAGTGGATTCAGCCAGTCGTTTAGCCAACTCTTCACAGCGAACTCGTTCTTCCCGTAATTGCTCTCCAATCTCCTTGAGTTTCCCGGCCTCCTGGCTCAGGCTCAGTGGAGATTGGTCCGGCATCTTCATCATTTTCTCAGATGGAGCCGCTGCAGGGGCGGCAGCAGGCCCGGCGACGGCGGCCGGCGCCGATTCCTGCCGTTTTGCAATCAGCTCGAGGACTCGATCTTTTAGGGATGTACCCTGAAATGGTTTTTTCAATACTCCGTCGGCTCGACAGGAGTCGGCCTGTCTGGTCACTTCATCATTCACGATTCCCGAGATGAGTAACACGGGCGTCCCTGCGAGAGTCGCATTTCCACGGATAAACGCACAGACTTCATACCCGCTCTTATCCGGCATGATGACGTCGGACACAACAACGTCCGGCTGTTCTTTTTCCAGATAGGCCAATGCTTCTTCTCCGTTTGCCGCAAGAGTGACGCCGAGGCCGGCCTCGGTCAACAGTCGCTCTGCCACTTTGCGAACTGCGATGCTGTCATCGGCTATTAAGATCTTCGGCATGCCTGCACCTTTCGCCCATTCTGAAAGCACAGGGAATCGTCACACAGTCGTCCCAAGTCGTGATACCGAAAGAATCGGGATCTCATCTAGGCCATTGGTATAACTGCCTTCGGCCGGCAAATCCTTGTTTTGGTATGTCTGAATCGTGGCAGGATCACAGGTATGAAGGACCGGAATCTCCTCATCAATGCGCATCGCCATCTCTCCGAGGGGATGCTTTATCGTTAAACATAAGGGACTGCTCCCTTGTACGGTAAGTCGAAGGGACGCAGCCAGATCGAATACCGGTAGCACAGTTTGTCCCTGACGAACGAGTCCTGTGACAAAAGGGGTTCGACCAGCGACTGGGATAGATTCATTCCACAGAGAAATACCCGACACATCAACTGCCTTCACTGCAAGTCGCCTTCCTCCCACCGAAAACACCAAGATCGGCCATGACTGACGTACTGTTTCCCGCTGATACTTGTGACCGGTTCTCAGCATATCCGATTGCCGTCCACCGAAATGTTCAGACGACCACGTCCCCACTGCCCCTCTTAGCCGGACCTTCCTCATTGAAAACCCAGCTCGTATTCAGAACCAACGCAATGCTTTTTGCGACTAGGATCATGCCTCGATACCAGTGTCGTTCCGGTCCACGGAACTGCATGGGAATCGGCAGGACTTGAGACAGTGAGAGTTCAAGAAGTCCCTCCACCGTGGTGACTCGAACGCTCCCCCGCGCTTCTCGTTCAGAAAGCAGCAGGACATGTGTGTTCGTGTCACCCTGATCATCCGGCAAGCCCAATCGATCGGCCAGATTGATGGCTCCGTACATTATGCCGTGAATCATCGGATTCTCAACGTTTCCCGCCTCTTCGAAAGTCAACAACCCGCATATAGATTCGGCATCCAACGCCAGATACCGTCCGCACAATGTCACGATGAGAAATCGTAATGGAGAAGCGGGCGACGGAGTTTCCATTATCGGTTCTCGGATGCTCATACCTAGGCTAGACCTTCCTGCCCATTTTCTGTAACAAGTTGCATTTCGTCAATTGATACGAGTATTTCCGCAAGGTTACTTGCGCAGCATCGGAGCATGTCCGAGCCACCGTTCAACCTCATGCAGCAACGACCGTTCTTCTACCGGCTTGGGAATGTATGAATTGGCACCGAGGCTCATCGCCATTCGCCGATGCTTGTCTCGAGCCCTCGTCGTCATGACAACCACCGGCGTGTGCCTGGTTTCCGGACGACTTCTAAGAGCTTGAATGACTTCGAATCCGTTAAGCTTCGGCATCTCGAGATCGGTGAGGATCATCCGATAATGAGTCGTCGACGCTTTTCGGAGCCCATCTTCTCCATCAACGGCTGTATCGAACGAATATCCCGCCGACTCCAACATTCTTCCGACGAATTTACGAATACTTAAGGAATCGTCTATCAAAAGCAGGCGCGCCTCGTGCGGCGTATTCGACAACAGCTCTTCTTCTGGTAAGGACACTTTATGAAGTGGTGTGGTCTTGGAAAAGCGAACGGGAACGGTCGATTCCTTCGCTCCTCTCGACGTCAAACGGCTTGGATCGATAACAAGCACTACTCGTCCTTCCGGATCAATGGTCGCTCCTCCGAAAAACGAATGTTCCAACGGTGGTCCGAGCGGCTTAATGACGATTTCTTGGCGGCCCAACAGTTCGTCGACCGCTAACCCTATCGGCGCGCCAGCCGTCCGAACGATCACGACCGGCATGGTCCAATCGACGGTTCCTCGTTTTCGGTGAAGGATGTGATAAAGAGATTGCAATTCAACAACTTGCTCATCGAGCTGTAAGAGCCGACGATCGCCTTCCTCTCGCACGGATGATAGCGCCGACATCGTCACTTCTTGAATGCTCAGTAATGGAATGGCATATATCTCGGTACCCACTCGTACGAGCAATGCGGTCGCGATGAGAAGGGTGAGAGGAAGATTCAAGGTAAATTTGGTGCCGACACCGGACTCAGATTCCACGTCGATATGGCCGTTCATGCCTTCAATGGCTCGCTTGACCACGTCTAGTCCTACGCCCCGACCCGCTTGATCGCCTACCTTGTCGGCTGTGGAAAAACCAGGCATGAAAATCAATCGAAGGAGGTCTGCGTCCGACATCGCTTGTATCTGGTGTGATGGTGCAAGTCCCATCTTTGCGGCTTTGCCCCGTATTTTCTCCAAATCCAACCCGGCTCCATCATCTTCCACCTCGATGATGACCGAATTCCCCCGATGAGCCGCATGGAGGTAGACGGTTCCGACGGCCGGTTTACCCTTCGCGATTCGGTCGGCCCTCGGCTCGATACCGTGATAGACAGCGTTTCTAACCAAATGCACCAATGGATCCACCAATCGTTCTACGACTCCGGTGTCGACTTCCGTCTGCTCACCCGATGTGACCAAGGACACTTCCTTATTTAAGGCTCGGGAGCTCTCTCTTACCGCTCGACGATACCTCGTGAACGGTGTCCCGATCGGAACCATGCGGGCACGCGCGATTTCGTCGCGCATCAACAATGTCAAGTGTTGGAGATGATTCATCTCGTCATGAGATCGTTTGATGGACTCATCCAGCTGCGACATTGACTCACCGATATCGGCGGTGACTTCCACGATGCGCCGAGCCAAAATATTGAAATCGTCGTACTTATCCAACTCGAGACTTCCAAAATCGCCGAATACGGGAAGCCCTTGACTCGCCGGCGCGGTCGGATTACTCGATGTGTCCTGATAGCTAAAGGTATGTTTGTCTGCAAAGGATTGGACGGAGTCCACTAAGCGACTCTTGAATACCAATACTTGCTGTGACCGTTGCTCCAGGATTCGCAGCCGCTGTTCCAATCTGCCGCGTCCGATGACGAGTTCTCCTATGAGGTTCATCAGCCGCTCGAGCCGCGCATAACTGACACGGATGACCTCGCGTTCCTCTCGCGACTTCTCACTTTGAACTCTGTCATCCTGTGCACGAGGCTCATCGCTTTCCGTCTGTCCTATAGTCGCTGAACCGGAGCTGTCATCCTGTTGCTGTGCTGGCGTCGCCTCGTCTGCGACACCCTGATCCAATCGTCTCAGTTCGGTACGCGCAGCGCTGAACCGTTGCTTCGTGTCGTCCAACTGGTCGAGGTCTCTTCGCATGAGTACTCGTACAACATCGATGGAGCGAAGCATAAGGTCTGTATGCCCAGGCAACACGCTGAGGGTACCGTCACGCACCGCTCCCATGAAGTCTTCGACATGATGGATGAGGTCGCCGATTGATTGAAACCCAACGGTGTAGGCGGAGCCCTTCAAGGTGTGCGCGCTTCTAAACAACTGATTGATCAGTTCCTTGTTTTGCGGATCTTTGTCCAATCGCAGGAGATTGGCTTCCAATAGTTCCAGATACTCCTGTGCCTCAGGAATAAAGTAGGAGAGCACTTCCGGATCCAAATCCGGGATCAAATACTCATCGAGTAAGTCCGCGGCCGGTGATTCTCCGCTGACAACCGGCTCATGTCGGACAGGATTCGAGCTATCCGCATCGAGGCCGTGAGAAGGGGTCATCGACACAAGGGAAACGGTTATACCTCTCACCGCTCCGGTGAGGCGATTGAGAAGAAGTGGTATATCATGTCGGAGTTGCTGACTATTTGCCGGCTCATGCCGGAGAATGAGTCGGATCAATTCAGCTGCCTTCACAAACCAGCCCAAAAGGTCATTGCTGAGGGGAAGACGATGTTCATGAACCGCTGCCACGCAATGTTCCATCGGGTGAGCGATATCTCCGATGACGTGAAATCCTACGGTGTAAGCTGAACCCTTCAGTGTATGTGCCGCACGAAAGAGCCGGTAGATCGAGTCTGCATCATCCCGCTTGTCTCTAAGGAGACCAAGCAACTCGTCAATGGTGCCGAGATATTCCTCAGCTTCGGGGATGAAATAGGATAAGATCTCAGCATCGAGTCCGGGGAACAGGTAGTCTTCATTGATTGTTGGCGCAGAGGATGTCGATGCTGTCGTATCACCTGTTTTTTCTTCTCGTTGTTTTATCGATGTCCAACAGCGTTCTACGATCTCTGCATCCTCAACGCCGCTCTGCCCGATAGCTCGAACGACTACCCGAAGGCTTTGCGTAATGTTCCGCATCGAGCCTACTGCTCGATCCCATTCAGACGCAGGAATCGGCGTCGCTTGTTCAAGCAGCGTCTCCAAGTACTCAGCCAGCTGGGCGACTCCGCTGTAGCCATATAAGGCAGCGGCTCCGCAAATACGGTGGGCGATAATATATTGGTCGGCAAGTTCTTGAGGAGAAGGAACAGCACCGCCGGCAGGATGCAATGCCTTGGTCAAGACATCCAGCCCATCCGATGCTTCAAGGACAAAAATGCTGATGAGATTTTGCCTGTCGAATTCCGAGCTCATCGGCCCCTCTTTACACTGGAAGACTTTCCACGCTCAACGGATGAGGGAAATTCTCAGGCTAGCTTAAACTGTGACACCGACGTCGTCAGACCTTCAGCCAACGTCACCATGTCCTCTACCGTCGCCCGCGCCGAATCGGTGGCCTTTTGTGTCGCCACGGCACCTCCGGTAAAGTCCTTGATTGAGCGTCCGACCTGCTCGGTTGAAACCGTTTGGGTAGCCGCCGATGCCGCAATGCTTTGGGCGAGTTCCGCAGACCGCTGAGCGATCTTCGAAATTTCCTTAAATACATCGCCTGTACGCAAGGCCGAGGCCGACCCGGCCTCGACCGCTTGAGTTTCATGCTCCATCGCAACGACGGCATGTTGAGTTTCGCTCTGGATAACTTTCACCAGGTCCGCAATCTCTCGGGTCGCCTGCGTCGAGCTCTCCGCAAGCTTTCGAACTTGATCGGCGACCACGGCGAAGCGTGCTCCGGCCTCACCGGCACCGGCTGCTTCTATTGCGGCGTTGAGCGCCAAGAGGTTGGTTTGATTGGCGATATCCCGAATGGTCGATACGATTTGTGAAATTTCCAATGAACGGTCACCGAGCGCCTTGATCTGTTTCGACATACGTTGGACTGCCAATTGAATGCGCTGCATATCCTGAACGGTCTCCTGCACCGCGAGCCGACCGGCTTCAGTGGCCTGTAAGACTTCGCGGGCTGCTTCGGATGATGCTCCCGCCGTCTCCGTCACTTGGCGCATCGATGATGCCAACTGTTCGACTGCGCCGAGTGCCTTGATCGATTCATCGGCTTGATGTCTCGCGGTCCCGGCCATTTGTCCGGCATTGTCCCTCAGCTTGCTCGCCGACGTGTTGACGCGTTCCGCCGCCTGGCGAACTTGTTTCATCAACTGTGAAAAGCGTTGAATCATGAGATTGAATCCATCCGCCAGATTTCCAAACATATCGGCCGTCACTTCACCGCGCTTGGTCAAATCTCCTTTCCCGACATCGGATACCAACACAAGAAACTGCACGAGTTGTTTTTGCATTCTGTCCCGCTCTTCTTCCGTCGAGACCAGAGTCGTGATTCGATCCAACATGATGTTGAACGCCTTGGCCATATGACCGACTTCATCATCGCTCTCCAATTTTGCGCGGGCCCGCAAATTTCCTGCGGCGGCCTGTGTCGCAACGTCGGCTACATGAATGATGTCCCTTACGATGCTGTGCGCGAGGAAATAGCCGATGGCGATCGCCAGAAGAAGTGCCACAACTGCTCCACCGAGCATCACCTTGGTAAGGTATACGGCCATGCGTTGGCCGCTGTCATTCAACTCGCTCGCCACGTCTCGAATGAGCTGCGCGACCCATTGGAAGCGCCATATCGATCGTCCGTGCCACAACGTCACTTCAGTTGACAGCAGCGTCGTAGCCAATTCCCTCATCGACTGCCTCTGTTCATCCGTGAGCGAAGGATCGAAGCTATCGTGTAACGCTCCCACTGCGCTTTCAGCCGACGCGAAGTATTCTCTCAACGTAAAAAGGAGGACGTCCAACTCTTGTCCGTCACGGCGGCCATCCACCGTCTCGTGCGTGGCGGAGGTTCGATATGCCTCAAGCGGCGTCAGGGTGCGCCTCTTCAATTCGGCAAGGGGAATGATGGCCTCGTCGAAATCACTCTTTTGTCTCTGGTCCGCCACGCTCAATAACGCATTGTGATAAAGGCTGAGATTCGTGCTGCTCACCGCGACGTGCGACACTCCCACGGTTGATTCGTCATAGATGGAACTCAGCTGGCCCTGCAGCCGACTGAGGCCCGTCAAACCGATCAAGCCGATCGCCAGCATGCCGACAATGATGACGGAAAACCCTATAAGGATCTTATGCAGGGCCTTCAGATTTTTAAACCATGCACGAGGCGACCATTTCCATGTCTCCCTAACCTTCGCCATGATTGTCCTCCTGCTCACTGCTCGTGATAGGGCTTACCTTGTCGGCTCAATCATCAAATATGACGTTATGGATTCTGATCATTGGTCGTCCTTTCTATGGACGCCAACAGTCGCGACATTTCTAATATGGCGCTGGGTTTCTTGTCGGTTTTGACGAACCCAGAGAACAGGGGGAGGCTTTCGGTCGCAGTGCGAACCGAAGTGGTCACGAGATCGTCAGATGGAATCGTGCGAATTTCCGGTACGTTTTCGACTAGAATACCGACTCGTTGAGTCCCATGACGAATAATCACCGCGTATTTCGGAAGGCCGGAAGCGGATATGCCCAAAACGGCCCTCACATCCGCAAGAGGAACGATGGTTCCACGTAGATTGGTGACACCGACCAATGCAGCAGACATCCCTGGCACAGGCGTAATCGATTCAGGCACGAAGACCTCGACGACTTGGCGTAAGTCTATGGCGAAGGTTTCTTCTCCCAGTGCGACCAGGCAAACCCTCAATGATTCGGTGGATCGTGTCTGTGCTGGGACTGAGTCCGAATGAAGTTGAGGCAACTCATCTATGGCAATCATCGTGTCGCGGTCCGCGCGGTATCGGCTCCCTCAGCGTAGTGCAAGCTTCACAGCTTGCAGGAGGTCCTCCGATTTGAAGGGCTTCACCACATGTCCATTGGCTCCCTGTTGCTGCCCCCAAAACTTGTCGCTTTCTTGTCCCTTCGAGGTGCAGAGCACAATCGGAATGCTCTTGAAGCGAGCATCGGTTTTCAAATCCCTGCATGCCTGAAATCCATTGCGGCCCGGCATGACCACATCCAAGACGATGAGGTCCGGTTTTTCAGAGGCGATTTTGTCCTCCAACCCATCTGCGGTTGAAAACGAGACCACGGTGTGTTGGGCAGCCTTCAGATACGACTCGATCAACTGCAGTTCTGCGTACGAGTCATCGACAACCATGATTTTGCTCATACACCCCTTCCCCTCTCATCAATAAATCCATTCTTCATGCACAATAGGTCATACTGGACATGCGACACCGGCGACATGCTCGCGTCCAAGGTATGTGTCCGTATCCTTACAAATCCGATTCGTGCTGTTCTCAAGCAGTGTAACGACTTGTTGATGGTTGGCAAGAAAACGGTGAATATCGACATTTATTTGTACGAGGTGGGTGAATGTGAATGCTGATGCGGGAACGAGTGCGGGGATGAACTTGACGAATGCAGAGAAGACTACTTCATCGAAGAAGATCGGACAGGTCGACATTGCTCGATAGATGATCGGCCCACCGATCGAGTTCACCCTGCAATCGAGAGGTCACCGATTTCGAAGCCTGAATATCAAGAGGGGGAAGCTTTTTCCTCATACGAGCGCGATTGAGCCAGACACGACGAAAGCCAGGCTCATCAAACACACCATGGATGTACGTGCCCCACACAAGACCGTCTTTTCCAATGGCTCCATCGAACTCTTCTTCTTTCATAGCGTTCGAGAGGCGAGTTTCCTCCCTCAGTGCTGAATGACGGTGGCGAACTCTAAAACAGGGAAGTTCGTTCACGCGTCGCGTGACGCCCATATGAATTTGATATCCCCGCACCAGCTGACCGCCCACAAAAACATTTTCCAAGCTAGCTTCCACTTGCGTGGTGCATTTTGCTTGCGTGAGCTCCGTTTCTGTATTCAAGTAGCCGAGTCCACCGCTCATTCCACCTTGCTCGACCGCGCAAGGATCCGAGATTGTTCGGCCGAGCATTTGATAGCCGCCACAAATACCGATCAGTTCTCGCCCATTGCGCAAATGATTATCCAATGCAGGGACATATCCTTTGTCCTTCAAATAGGCGAGATCTGCCAGGGTATTTTTGCTACCGGGAATTATCACGACGTCGGCTTCGGCAAGCGTGGATGGGAAGGCGACATATTTCAAGGCAACATCTGTTTCCGACGCCAACATATTAAAATCGGTAAAGTTGCTCATATGCGGCAGCAAAATGACGGCAATATTGACTCGGTCGGATACAAAACTTGTTTGTGAATGCTGCCTGAGATCGAGGCTATCTTCTTGATCGATCATCAGATCGCGAAGAAACGGCACAACACCCAACACCGGCAGCCCGCTTCGTGCTTTCAAGAACCTCACCCCGTCGGCAAATAACTTGGCATCACCACGGAATTTATTGATGATGACGCCACAGACTCTGGCGCGCTCGTCAGGTCCCAATAAATCTAAGGTTCCCAGAACTTGCGCAAAGACCCCGCCCCGATCGATATCGGCCACCAGTAGGACCTGCGCATCGGACAGTTTGACGACCGGCCAATTGACCAGATCATGCTCACGGAGGTTGACTTCTGCCGCACTGCCTGCCCCCTCAATCACGAGTACTTCGTACTGACTAGCCAACCGAGCGTAGCTTTCTTCGACCACAGACCAGAGTCCTTGCCGGTCGCCGAAGTACGCCGATGCCTCACGTTTTCCCAACACCTTGCCAAGGACAATGATCTGTGAGCAATTGTCGGATTCCGGCTTGAGGAGAATCGGATTCATATCAACATGCGGTGAAATCCCGCAGGCCTCTGCCTGAAGGGCTTGAGCTCGTCCGATTTCATGACCGTGAGGAGTGACGAACGAATTCAACGACATGTTTTGGGCTTTGAATGGTGCCACTCGGACACCGTTCCGACGAAGCAGGCGACAGATTCCGGCCGTGATCAAACTTTTCCCTACATCCGAGCCGGTACCAAGAATTGCAAGGGCTCTCGCCGTCATCGACGAATCCTCGGCCACTTCCGTGCCTTGGCTAAACCGAGGGAGACACAATTTGAGACCGCTCTTCCGACTAGTGCGCCCATAATAGTGTGGGTTCCGCTGTAAGTATGCAGCGGCCCCTCACCGCGCAAGCGGCATGCAATGACAACCGCATCGGTCCCTGTCCCAGTCGCAAGATCTCTGCCTTTCCAACTCGGTATGGTGTGGTCACGCAAGACCCCTGTCTTTGCCTCTGTAGCAACCTGCACCGCGCCGACCATGGCGGAGGCCGAGAGACTGCCATTCGTGATCAGGATGAGATTGATCGTTCCGACTCTCGTCGAATGTGTTATCTTTCGAGAACTGAGAATCAGTGGCCACTGCCCGGCACGGACCGCATTCGTAACCCCCACTGTGGCGAAACATTCTACCCAGAGTCCCTCTGCGGATACTTGGGACGTGGCAAGCTGTGTCATTGGTACGGCAGTCATGAGTCCGACAGTGTGGTCACCAATGCTGAGTTGTGAAGCCAGCCCTCGTAGAAAGCGAGCTGGATCGGGGAAGTGTCCATTCATATTGGGGTTCACGTCAACTTGATGATTGATGATGTGCGAAGCACATCTGAATCCACCACCCTGCGGCGCAGATGAAAGGACACGCCTCCGACCTCCGAGATGGATCACGAGCGTGCGTCCAATCACTTGATGCCTAGTGCGGACATGTCTGGAAGTTCCCTTCATTGCAACACTTCGTGGTGAATGAGGTTCGATAAGGCTTGGATGAGCCGGTCGTTCTCTTGCGGAGATCGTACGGCAAGTCGGATAGAACGAGTGTTGCATCCGGGAACGGATGAACAGTCCCGAATCAACAGCCCCTCATTTCGCAATTGCTCGACCACTTCGCGCGCGTGCCACCCACGAGGCAATTCCATGAGGAAATAATTGGCATATGTCGGCAACACTGAACAGCCCGGCAAGGCAGCAAACAATCTTTTCAACCGTTCGCGCTCTCGCTCCATAAATCTCAGACTTTTTTGTGCATGTGCCGCATCGCTGAGAGCAGCCAATGCAGCAATCTGTCCCATCATACTGATTGACCAAGGCGGCAACTGCCGTCGCAATCGCCTGGCAACGGTAAGCGTTGCCACTGCATATCCCACACGCAGTCCCGGCAAGGCATAGAATTTGGTCATGCTGCGTAAGACGACGACATGCGGCCAGGACGCCGCATGCGGGAGGACAGATCGCTCTGGACAATAGTCGGCAAAGGCTTCGTCGATCATTAGCCAAAGACCTTGCCGCCTGGCGATGGAGGCTACCCGCGCGATATCATCGGCTGAGCAGGCTTGTCCTGTCGGGCTATTGGGATGGCAGATGACGATTCCATCAATGGAACGGCCGTCGCTTCGTCCCGTTTCCATCATTTGGCGGAGACGTTCAATCGGAAGAGCGTACTGACGGCTTCGGCTCGCATAGAGCGGGATGGCTTGTCCTCCCGCTCGTCCCACCGCAGCGGCATATTCGGAAAAGGTAGGCTGGACGACGAGGAGCCGATGAAGGCCCAATGCACGTGGAAGCACATCGATCAACTCCGTGGAACCATTACCGATCACGATCTGTTCCGGATCGATATGCCAGAACTCGGCCAGCGCCTGCCGTAGATCCCAACAATGGGGATCGGGATAGTGGTTCAACAGATGCCTGGACGCCGTGATGGCTTTCCAGACTTGCGAAGAGGGCCCCAGCGGGTTGATGCTGGCGCTGAAATCAAGAATCTCGGCGGGATCGCGGTTCAGTTCTCGTGCGGCACCGTAGATATCCCCGCCATGCACGAGTTTCTTCAGGCGAGGCATCTGAAACCTACGGCTAGAGAGACACCTAGCGCAGAGGCTGCTACCATGACTTTCACTGCCGACATGATGTCGCCTGGTCCAGCGTCCCGTCCTTCTTGGCCCAGAACGGGGCGTTCTTGTGCGATGCCGTCATAGAAGTTGGTGCCTCCCAATTTTACTCCTAAGATCCCTGCCATGGCCGCTTCGGGTCTACCGCTGTTGGGACTGGGATGTTTGCTCCCGTCACGACGAAACACCTCCCATCCATTGCGGACCTCTTTCAGTCGCCCGGTGGTCAATCCGGCACCAACAATGAGCAAGACCGCCGTTATGCGAGCCGGAATCCAGTTGGTCAGGTCGTCGAGCCGGGCCGATGCCCATCCAAAATCCGCATAGCGCTGGTCTTGGTGACCGATCATCGAATCCAGAGTGTTGATGGCCTTATAGGCCAAGGCCAATGGGGCGCCGCCGACGGCCAAATAAAACAGCGGAGCAATCACGCCGTCCGCCGCGCTTTCCGCGACCGTTTCCACCGTCGCGCGGGCCACCTCGGATTCGGACAGCTCCGCCGTGTCTCGGCCGACGATCATGGCGACGGACCGGCGTGCAGCCGGGAGATCGCCGGCGTCAAGCGGACCATTCACCGCACGGACATGATCCCATAGATCCCGCGCGGCCAGCGTCGTCGAAGCCAATCCAATCGACAGGACCGACCCTAGCCATGCCGCAAAACGTTCGGCCTCTTCAATCACGACGGCGCCGAGACAATACATCATAATCGGCAATCCTCCGGCCAGACAGACTCCCGCGAAGCGAAGGCTCGTCCCACTCCGGCAGGTCATTCGTACTCGGTGATCGAGCCAGGTAATGCACCTCCCCATCACACGGACCGGATGCGGCAGCCAGCGGGGATCGCCACATATCGCATCAAGCGTGGACGCTATGAAGAGTTCGCCGCCGGTCATGGTAACCGGAGCAAGAGAGGAACGAACAGCAGGAAGAGAATCTCGATCACTTCGTTGGCCGCCCCAAGCGTATCTCCGGTGATCCCACCGAACCAACGATGGCAGGCTCTCCACCCGACAAGGATAATCAGAGTGCCGGCCAGGAGGACCAAACATGCACCCACTGCTCCGAAACCGGTTGCCAGTGCCATTGTCAAAGCCACCGTGGACATGGCAACGTGCCGCCACGATAGATGGGAGAGGAACGGCGCCGCCAATCCTCCTTCCATTCTGGCATAGGGCGACATCCAAGCCAGCGTGACCATCGCCCAACGTCCCATCGCCGGCATGCAGAGCACAGCGGGGAGCCGCAACTCATGCGGCAGCACCATCAACCCGGCATACCGGAGAATCAGCGAGAGAAAGAGGCCCGTCGCGCCGATCGCACCGATGCGCGGATCACGCATGATCGAAAGCCGTTCCGCCGGCGTACGGCCGCCCGCTAATCCATCCAATGTGTCGGCCAGCCCGTCCTGATGAAGCCCCCGAGTCAACAGCACCAACAGGACGATCAGCAGCACATTCACGACGGCAGGCGATAACACCGCGGTCAATCCCGAATCAGCCACGATGAGCCCGCCTCCGATCAGCAAGCCGACGACCGGATACCATGCCATCGAGGCGGCCAGCTCCGGTGCCGTGGGTTCGTGATGAATCCTGCTTAAGGAGATCGTCGTTAAAAAATGCCAGGCAAAGATAAATGGACGGGCCACGGTTCCCATACATATTACGCCTTGTCGGACACACCGGCTTCGTCGAATGTCGCCATCTCCGTATAGATCTTGATCGCCGCACAGACCAGATCCATTCCTAAACAGGTTCCTGTGCCCTCGCCAAGGCGCAAGTCGAGGTCCAACAGCGGTTTCAATCTCAGATGGTCCAAGACGATGCGATGGCCCTGCTCGACCGAGAGATGGGAGGCAATGAGATACTGGCGGCACAAGGGCTGAAGTGCAACAGCAATCAGCGCCGCCGCGCCAGTGATGAATCCATCCAACACAATAGGCACCCGAGTCGCTGCCGCCCCGAGCATCAGCCCGGCCAATCCCCCGATTTCCAGTCCTCCGACCTTCGCCAAGACGTCAAGCGGGTCTGCCGGATTCGGGCGATGCAGTTCCAACGCCTGCCGTATCAATGCCGCCTTGTGCATACGGGCCGATTCGTCAATGCCGGTCCCACGTCCAGTCACCTCTGCTGCAGAACGATCAGTCATCACCGCCGTGATGGCGGCACTGGGTGTCGTATTGCCGATGCCCATCTCACCGGTGCCGATCAGCCCGACGCCCTCTCGCACGGCTTCTGTCGCCAGTTCTACTCCGACCATCACAGCCTGCTCCGCTTGACTGCGTGTCATCGCCGATTCAACCGCCAGATTGCGCGTGCCCTTCATGATTTTTCGAGCGAGAAGACCGGGCACGGTGCCGAACTCATGATCGACGCCGATATCCACTACTCGCACGCTCACGCCTGCATGATTGGCCAACACATTCACACCGGCACCACCTCGCAGAAAATTCAATACCATTTGAGGAGTGACCTCCCGCGGATAGGCGCTCACTCCTTCAACAGCCACTCCATGATCGGCTGCAAAGGTAAATACGACACCACGCGGAATATGCGGCTTCAGTTCGCCGGTGATGGCGACGTAGGACGCCGCCAATTCCTCAAGACGTCCGAGACTACCGAGCGGCTTGGTCAGCCGATCCAATCGGGCTTGTGCTTTCCCGTGCAGACTCGCATCGAGAGGTTGAATTCGGCGGCACACCTCCTGTATCGACATGACAGCTCCTCTATTCATTTCAGGCGAAACGGTAACCCGCTGACGACCAGATGCACTTCATCTGCCTCGATGGCGATCTGCTGATTCACCCGCCCGGCAAGGTCACGAAATGCTCGTGCCGACGGCTCCGTCGGAACCAGACCGAACCCTAGCTCATTGCTGACGATGATGACCTGGGCCGCTGCAATCCGCATCGTCTGCAAAAGCATTCCAACTCGCGCCGGAACGTCAGATTCGTTGAGGCCGGTTCCGACCAGATTACTCAACCACAGTGTGACGCAATCGAAGAGAATCGCCCGGTACCGAGGCCCCTGCTTGGCAAACCATGCCTCCACTTCGAGCGGCTCTTCAACCGTCTCCCAATCCGCTGAACGTGCGGCCTGGTGCCGAGCGATTCGTGCCGCCATTTCATCATCCAACCCCTGCCCCGTGGCGACGAAGGCACGCGGCCCTCGTGAGCCGGCCAACTGGAGAGCGGCCGCACTTTTGCCTGACGATGCTCCGCCAAGCACGAGAATGATGCGGCTGTGTGCTCGTCGCGCCGGTCGACGTTTACTCGACTTTCTTTGCGACATCGCGTTCCCATAAGAATTCCGGTTCACCCTGTGTCTTGGCCACCCAGCGACCCAAGACGAACAGCGCATCGCTCAGCCGATTGAGAAACTTGATGATCGCCGGATCGACCGGCTCGACTTTTGACAAAGCGATGCATACCCGTTCAGCCCGGCGGCAAATCGTCCTGGCCTGATGGAGAAAACCCGACACTTTCCCGCCACCCGGCAGGATGAACTCTCTGAGCGGCTCGAGATCTTTTTGGCAGCGATCCATCAATTTCTCCAAGCGCAACACATCCTGCGCCACTACTTGCGGCATGTTCTTGAACATCTGACCCGGCGCCGTGGCGAGAATGCTCCCGACGTCGAACAGTTTATTTTGCACCCAACGCAACTCGTCTTCGAGTTGTTGTGCCGCTATGGATTCCTCTTTCATGTCGGCATTGATGACCCGCACCACCCCGACCGACGCATTGAGTTCATCGACGACGCCGTAGGCTTCGACGCGCAAACTGTCCTTCCATACTTGCTGTCCGCCGGCCAATCGCGTTTTCCCTGCATCGCCTGTTCTGGTATAGACCTTCGTAATCCGCATCACCGTCTCCCCTTACGATCCGTCACTGTATTGCCCCAGGATTCATGGTGGATAAGACGTTCCAGCGGAATCCGCTCCCGCCATCCGGCAGTGGCCAAATCCGGTTGTATCGCAAAGTTCGAGACATACCCGAGGCAAAGATACGCCAGGACTTTGACCGGCCTGGGCACTCCAAGGATCCGTTTTAAGGCACTGTGATCGAGAATGCTGACCCATCCCATTCCGATGCCTTCCGCACGCGCAGCCAGCCAGAGGTTTTGAATGGCGCAGCACGTGCTATAGAGATCCGTGTCACGTACCTTGGAACGACCCAGCACATGAGGCCCACCCCGCTGGCGACTGCAGGTCACGCCGATATTGATCGGAGCTTCCTCGATCCCTTCAAGCTTGAGATTTCGGTAGAGCGCAGCGCGTTTCCCCTGGTAGCGTGTGGCGGCTTCGGCATTGGCTTTTAGGAACAGTTTCTTGACCGCGCGCTTGATGGCTCGATCCCTGACCACTACGAAATCCCAAGGCTGCATGAATCCAACGGACCCGGCATGGTGGGCTGCGGTCAACACGCGCATCAAAATGTGATCCGGAATCGGCGTCGATAGAAAATTGCGACGGACATCACGGCGCTCGAAGATCGCCCGGTAGACGGCATCGCGCTCCGCGTCTGAAAATCGACCGTCAATCTGTATCATCTCAGTCGGCTTGCCTATTGCCTGTTGGATCCGGATGAGTCCCGAGTTCACCGATTGCGATCTTTCCCAAACAGGCGGGACAGAGGCAATCCTCATACCGGGCTGCGATCCAATCCATTTGTTCTTCTGTCACACCGATCGTCCCGCACCAACACTGATATCCGCCGCATTGAAACGCCTGTCCGCAGCGCTCGCAGGTTTTCTGGACCGGGCCTCTCAAAATTCAACTCCCGGCTGCGCCTTGATGCCTTTCCGGAACGGATGCTTGACTTGCTTCATCTCCGTCACCAGATCGGCCTCTTCCAGAAGTGCCGCCGGTCCTCCTCTACCGGTGATCACCACATGTTGCATCGTCGGACGATCGCGAAGCACCGGTAGGATCTCTTCAAGACGGACATAACCATATTGCAGGGCGATATTGAATTCGTCGAGGATGACCATGGCATAGGACGCATCGCGCAGAAATTCACAAGCCGTTTTCCAGGCCTGTTGTGCGAACTGCGTATCTCGCGCACGATCTTGAGTTTCCCAGGTATAGCCTTCTCCCATCCGGAGGAAGATGACCCGATCGCCAAAAGATTTTAGAGCGCGCTCTTCCGCAGTGTCGATGGCGCCCTTGATGAATTGCACCACCGCGACCTTCCGGCCATGTCCGACACAGCGCAGCACCATTCCCAGCGCGGCGGTCGTCTTTCCTTTGCCGGCGCCGGTGTAGACGATCAGAAGACCTTTCTCCTCTTGCGCCTCCTCGATGCGCCGATCAACCGACGTCTTAAGACGTTTCATTTTCGCTTTATGTTCGATTTGATCCATCATGTCGATCGACCTGCATCAAGGACATCGGAGCGGGAGATTACGGGCAGCCTCCACCAGTGCTGTCCCGACTTGCGGCTGGCCGGCAAAGTGCAGATGGGTGTAGAGCGCCAGCACGTTGTGTCTTGTCAGTCCGTCCCGCCCCGTTGAATTGCCTCCGGCATCGTTCAGTGCACAGGCGTACTGTAGAGGCCCTCTTGCAACCAGCGTGGAATAATGGAATTCATGGCCTCGTGCCGTGACGCCGATCTCACCAAGGATGCAGCGTCGTGTACATTCCACCGTTCTATACCCTAACGTGAGGCTCTGTTTCCGCATGACTGCTTCGGCCGGAAAGATGCCGGTCATTTCATGTGAGCAGCCTTCGAAATCGCGGATCGATTCCGTGAGATACATCAATCCGCCGCACTCCGCATAAATGACGCCGCCGCACTCGGCAAACCGCTTGACGGCCGCTCGCATGGTTGCGTTCTTGGCTAATGCTTCGCCATGCAATTCCGGATATCCGCCGCCAAGATACAGCATCTCGACGTCCGGCAATGCCTGATCGCTTAACGGAGAAAACTTCACGACTTCAGCACCGGCAGCTTCCAGCACTTCAAGATTGTCCGGATAGTAAAAACAAAACGCCCGATCGTGCGCGACACCGATGCGAACCGTACGACCGTGTTTTTTGATCATCGGTTGAGAGAACGCTTGTGGCAACGTGACGCATGAATGGGCGAGTAACTCGATACGATCTAGGTCGACAGTCTCCAGCGCTGCTTTGGCCAATCGCCGGTAGAGCTGACTATCGTCTTGTTCCATTGCCGTGATCAACCCCAGATGCCGATCCGGAATTGCCATGGCGACATCCGAACGCAAATATCCCACGGGAACCACATCGGTTTCTTGTTCCACCGCCGCCTTCAGCAGGCGGTAATGTCCCTCGCTTCCAACACGATTGAACAAAACCCCCGCAACGCGCAACGCAGGATCGAAACGTGCGTAACCCGCCACCATCGCCGCAGCGGAACGAACCATGGCGCTTCCATCAACAACCAGCAGCACCGGAGCACTCAACTGCTTCGCCAATTCGGCCGTGCTGCCGACTTCGTCCACCGGCGAGCTGCCGTCAAACAACCCCATCATCCCTTCGATAATGGAGATATCCGCATCGGCTGCGGCGCGAGCAAAGATCGAGTGATTAAGCTCCGGTCCAAGCATCCACCCGTCGAGATTTCGAGACGGGCGGCCTGTGGCCGCCCGGTGATGACTCGGATCGATAAAGTCGGGACCCACCTTGAACGGCTGGACTTGGCGGCCTCGCTCGCGCAAGGCCGCCAGGATCGCCAATGTGGCCGTCGTCTTTCCGACGCCGCTTGATGTGCCAGCAATAACCAGTCGGGGATAATACTTCATCCGACGCTAGAGCGGCAGATCATAATTGATCCGCACGCCTCCAAAAATAGAGCGAATGGGGGTTCCGAAGAAGAGAACCTCCTCGTACTTCTCATTAAACATATTATCGAAACGCACATAGGCCTGGACCTGCTTCGTGACATCATAACTGGCGGACAGATTCCAGACGAATAGCGAAGGGATCGATCCTTCGTTCCCAACGTTGTTAAACCGCTGGCCAAAGTAGCGTCCCTCCAGATTGGCGCGCAGGCCTTCAATGGGTTGATAGCTGATGATCGTCGTGACTTGATGAAGCGGCCACTTCGGAAGACGCGTATCCGGGCCGCTCGTCAGATCGCGCGTGGCCGCGTAGGTATAATGGATTTGTACATCTAAGCTTTTGACCCAGCGTCCGTCACGATACAATTTCAACTTCGTGCTGACTTCCACGCCTTGCGCTCTGGCCAATCCCGCATTCTGCGCACAAAACCCAAACGATCCAGGAGCCGTACAGACGGTTGGATCGAATACCGACAAGATGAGGTTTCGATATCGCGTCCAAAAGTATCCCACGCTGATCGAACCCCAATCATTCGGTAAGGTTTGTTCGATGGCTGCATCGAAGGCTTGGCTCTTCTCAGGCTGCAAGTTCGGGGTCCCGAACCCTGGGAAAAACAGTTGATTGATCGTCGGAGCTCGAAAGCCGGTCGCGTAACTGCCGCGCAGTTTCGTGCCGGTTTCCTGATGGAAATAACCTCCTGTCACGCGATAGGTTGTTGCGCTTCCGAACACATTGTACTGGTCCTGTCGGATCCCAGCCGTCCCAAAGACGCGATCCCATAGATTCAACTGGGCTTCTCCAAACCCGGCATGGCTGCTGAGGGTTTTGTTCTCAAAGGTCGTCGTGTTCGTCAATAAGTCGCGATTGTCGCCTTTTTGCTCGCGAAATTGATAGCCGGCCGTCAACAACAACGGCTTGCCGACCTGAAAATTGTGTTGCCATTCAATCCGGTTGCTGGTGGTATCGATTTGAGACCTAAAAGGAAAGCCAATCGGCGCTATGGCTCCCGTCACGACATTGCGTTCGACTGTTCCCCCGTCACTCACAAGCGTGTCGGTCGCGCGCGACAACGTCAGCCGTTGCCACCACCATGAGGTCATCGGCTGCGTGTAGTTTCCGGAAAAAATGTACTGTGCATCTGATGATATGGCTCCCAACACATCCGCCGGATCGGATGCAAAGGTCACCGGATTGAATGCAAATCCGTCAAAATTCACAATGCCGTGCAGCCACCTAAAATTGAACTCCAGCCTGCCATCTTTAGGAAGGTCGGCGCCGAGGCGAAGCGAGCCTTGCCAGTTGTGGTATCCGTCACGCTCCGATGCGCCGCGCCGATAATTGATCGCCGAAAAGCCTGCCGTGTCCCACCGGGTGATTGAGCCGGAGAAGTCTATAGGTCCCTTCTTACCGGATAGACTGGCTCCGCCTCGAATGGTATTGAAGGATCCGTATTCAGTAAACGCGGAGAGATTGGGTGTGTCCCGTCCTCGCTTTGTCGTGATGTTGATGACACCGCCCATGGCGTCCGAACCCCAGAGCATGCTTTGGCTTCCACGCAAAATTTCGATCCGCTCGATATTGTCGGAGGTCAGGTTGGCAAAATCGTAATTGCCGATGGTCGCACTGTTGACGATGGCGCCATCGATCAGGACGAGCGTCTGCTCCGGTGTTCCTCCGCGCATCCGTACGTCTACGGCAGTACCGGGCCCGCCGCTCTGGTTGACTGAAAGTCCTTGTGCCCAGCGAAGCGCATCTGCAACGGTTTTGAGTCTTCGTTGTTGCATGTCCTCGCCAGTGATCACCTCGACGGCACTGGTAACTTGTTTGGCCGGGGTGGGGGTCTTGGTCGCGCTCACGACGACGTCCGGAGCTTCGAGCTCCGGTTGGTCGGCCATCGCGATTTCCTGAGCCGAGGCGGGATACGCGAGAACCGCGACACACGAGAAAAGAACACATATAGGAAAAACACGACGAGCTCCGAACCCTACCATGAAAACCTCCCTTTGACTCGAAGGGTGTCGATAATCCGGCAGTTGGGTCTCCTGACTTGCGGCTCGTCGCGTCTCTGCGCCTTCCCATGTGCCGAGGCACACAGTGACATCTTGCAGAGTCACTCCCCGCTTACAGTGGCGGCACCGTGATGGATTTGCACCATCTTCCCCGTCGCTGACGGTCTGGTCTTAAAGAATCCTCCAGAAAAATGTTACGCACCCGGTTTCTTCTGCAGGAGAGTGGGTGCCTCTCTTCCTGCCCACGATCAACCGTCGTATCAATGTCGAATGTAATCGATGGAGTACCTTGCTGAACGCGGCATCATGCCGCCGAAATCCCAATTGAATGTGAGCACGGCGGATTTCTTGGAGGTGTGTGCGAGCAACCGCATGCCGTTCTGTACGACCAGACTCGGAGCGTTCCAGAAATCCAGCGTCTTCTCTGCGCCGGTTCGATTACAGACAATCAATGGAAGTCCGGTTTCATAAGTCCGCTGCTCCCATTCTCCGTTCGGACCGTGAATGCCGGGTCCCCACGAAGCGGGCGACACGAACATTTGCGCACCCTCAAACTTAAGCGCTCGGGCAATATTCGATGTATAGACGTCGCTACAGATAAGTACGCCGACCTTGACCCCATCACACTCGATCGGAGCGATAATGTCCCCGGGGCTTGACCATGACAGCGAATCGCTTACCACATTGATCTTGCGATGTTTACCCAGGATTTCACCGGTCGGACCGATGACAAACACCGAATTGTAGAACCGATTGCCTTCCCGCTCAGGGCAGCCAAGAAATACGGTTCGTTTCAATGTCTTGATCAGTTTGCACACCTGCTGCATCCAGGGGTCGGGTTGCGGCTGTATCCAATCGGACCCGACGACGTGTGCGAACTGAAGTCCACAAACAGCCAGCTCCGGCGTCACAATCCACTCGGCGCCTTTTCCGGCAGCGTGTTTGATGGCCTCGACAATCACGTATCGGTTCCGCTCGATTGCCCCTGGAACCGTCTCAAGATGAAGCAGCGCGATCTTGCCCGTTCTCATATCACGTCCTGCCGGATAGGGAATGTCCAGGAAGCGTCACCCGAGGCAAGGCGGTATCCGGATGCCGATCCACCAATACCCGGCATCGATATACGGCTTCCAACGCTTCCGGCTCAATGACCTCTTCAGGACAACCAAGCCGTATCACTCGGCCGCGATTCAACAACAGGATTCGATCGCAATATTGACTCACCAGATTCAAATCATGGGATACAAGAACAATGGTGAGTCCTCGTTCTTCCTTGAGCTGTCGTATGACCCGACAGATATCGATTTGGTGCTGTAAGTCAAGGAAGGCCGTCGGTTCATCAAGCAACAGGACCATGGGAGATTGCGCCAAGGCACGGGCGATGACGGTTCGTTGCCGCTCGCCGCCGGAAAGATCCGTTACCGTACGATGAGCCAAATGCATGATGTCCATCGTCATCATCGCCTGCTCCGCGATGGCGATATCGTCTCGGCTTTCCCATCCAAATCCTCCGACCCAACGGCTCCGAGGGCGATGGGGAAATCGTCCCATCAATACGGTTTCCGCGACCGTGAACGGAAACAACTGCTGTGAATCTTGTGGAACGACCCCGACTGAACAGGCCACCTCTCGTTGAGCCATAGAGACCAACGGCTGTCCGAATAAATCAATGCGGCCTTGCACCGGATTCATGAGCCGCGCCAATACTTTGAGCAAGGAGGTTTTTCCAGATCCATTGGGACCGACGACACCCAGCACTTCACCCTCTTGAACGCGAAAGGAAAGGTCATCAAGAATCCACTTGGCCGCATCCGATTCCCTTGACTGGTAGCGGAAATGAACCGAGCGTACGTCATACGCCGGACTTCGTTCGGCGACGCTGACTGAATCTACAGTCATCTCTCGCATTGACCGGCAGTCATGCAAGGCACTCACGCTAAACGATCCTTTCGCCAAATTAAGAGATAGACAAAGAACGGCCCACCAGCCAGGGCCGTGATGATACCGACTGGAATTTCTGCCGGTGATATCAGCGTCCGGGCGATCGTATCGGCACCCATAAGAAATGTGCCGCCGACCAGAGCCGATGCCGGAAGAAGCAGCCGATGATCGGCACCTGTGACCAAACGCACCGCATGGGGCACGACCATCCCGATAAATCCGATCATTCCGCTGACCGATACGACCGCTCCCGTCAACAATGCCGTTAATACAAAGATAAACCGCTTTGTCTGTTCCGTATCGATACCGAGGGTGCGAGCGGATTCTTCCCCTAAAGCCAAAACATTGAGTGTCCGCATTTGGCTAAACAGGAGGAAAAGCCCGATTGAAAGATAGACAACGAGTCCAACCAAACCACCATAGGTAGGAGCAGTCAGCGTTCCCATCAGCCACGCCATCATGCCGTATGAACGGTTCGGCTCTAAGACCGACGTGATGAACATGATCACAGCTGAAAAGATAGCGTTCAAGATCACTCCGGCCAGCAACAGACTGTGAATGGGCAATTGCTCATAGTGAGCGGCCATTCGATACACGATCACGAGCGCCAATAGGCCCCCGGCAAATCCGCAGGCCGGCAGAGCGGTTTCTGCCAAAAATGTGGTGCCCGCTCCGAACAAGACTCCAACCGCTGCTCCAAGCGCAGCTCCACTGGAAACACCAAGCACATAGGGATCCGCCAACGGATTGCGTAACAGTGCCTGCAAGGCAACGCCCACCGTTGCCAGGGAACATCCGATTAAGAAACCCAACAGCATTCTCGGTAATCGAACCTGCAGGAGAATGGTTCTCGTGATATCTGATGCCCCGCCGTCGATTTCCTTGCGGCTCATGGCGTCGACAAACACGCGCAGGATCTCGCTATACGGAATAGGTTGTGTACCGAAGTGAAGACAGAGGAGGCTAACCACTATTGCCGCGAGACTAAGAATTCCCAGCGTCGCAATCCAGCGGGAATTCGTGAGAATGGCGCCTTGAGCGACAAGGCCGCCTGTTGGGTACGCACGGCATGCTTTCCCGGATAAGGCTCCGGCACATGAATCAGATTGAACCCTGGCAGGCGGCGGCTTCATAGGAATATCACGGATGAACGGCACCTTCACCCGAACCGAATGTTTCAGGATGGATGGCACGGGCGAGTTGTTCCAAGCCCTCGATGATTCGAGGGCCCGGACGATTCAATAAGCTGGAAGAGACTTCGTGAAAACGCCGCAGTTTGACGGCTGAGAGAGAGTCCCACCGCAGCCATTGTTGTTGCTCGCTGCGCGGCACCGTTTCACTCGGGAAGATCAACACCTCCGGATCTTCCTTCAACACCGTCTCCATACTGAGTTTTGGATAGGCAACGCCTGCCCGTGCCGCAATGTTGACACCTCCCGCTAGACCGATCATCGGATGGATGAAACTTCCAGGTCCCACGGCTATCAATGGCCGGCTATTCAGGACATACAACACGCGCCTTGCCGGCAGTGTTTCAACTTTGCGTCGAATTTCGACGATACGTTGGCGCATCCTCTGGGTCACTTCATTCGCCGCCGACGTTTTCTCAAACATTTTTCCCAATGTTTGAATTTGGAGCAGGATATCCTCCAATGTTTGAGCGTCAAGAACGAAAAGGGGAATTTTCAATTGGTCGAGTTTGGTCTGGAGATCAGGACGAAGAAAATCTTTGGGGGCCAGCACGAGTTCCGGTCGGAGTGCAATCAAAGCTTCCGTACTAGGATTCGAATATCCCACCCTGGCTTTCGATTTTGCTGCGTCTGGGTAGTCACAAAAATCGGTTACCCCGACGATCTGGTCATCCAGTCCGAGAGAAAACAGCATTTCGGTGATACTCGGAGCGAGCGAAACAACGCGAGCCGGCGGCTTGGCAAGATAGATCCTATGTCCAGCATCGTCTACAAAGGATCGTGACGACACATGTGCCATAAAGGGCATGCCGGTGAGGATTCCCTGTGGCCGTCGCTTCATCTCACTATCATCTCCTTGCCCGCATTCAGCGGCCTGTGTAAGAAACGCCGACAGCACCGTCAAAAACCACATGCTCATGACGGGGCGATATCGATGCCATCGGCTCAAAAGAAAAATCCCCAAGGCCTGAATAGACCCTGAGGATTGCACCCGCTTCTTCATCCTCACCCGCTCCCCAGCCTCGAGGGAACGACAGTCAATTCTCCGAGCAGGTCTTCTGGCTCATGGTTCACCCTACTCCCCGGCCTTCCCATCTCTTCATGGACGTTCAACGTGAATCGTTAAACGTTAATCGCAAAAAATTACGTATAACGATTAACGAATCACGGTTAACGTCCTATCGAGACAGTGGCATAACGGGTTTCGTCCCCATTGACAGCGGCGGGACCGCGAGGGATTCACACCCTCTTCCCTTACTCAGAAGTTACAACGGACAGCACAATAGGAGACGGCATCGAAACTTGTCAAGCTCAATAATGTTCAGCTTTTATTCAACTCTATCACGGAAGCGTCTGACGCTTGTGAGCACTCAGCAGGCTATGGTACTATCCGCACGCTGACTTCGATTCACTCAGTGAAAAGGGAGTACGACTGTGGCGTTACAATGTGAGATTTGCCAAAAGAAGCCCGTATCCGGCAACAATGTCAGTCACGCGAACAATAAGACCAGGCGAGTGTTCAATCCTAATATTCAGACTGTTCGTGCCCTGGTCGGTAAGAGCCATCGGCGTATTCGGGTATGCACCCGCTGTTTGCGTTCCGGATTAGTCCGCAAAGCGGTCTGAAGGCGTTTCTCTTCGCACAGAAGTTACGGCGCTTCCCAGAGAATCCGACCTCCTCGTTCGACCAACTTGATGACCGACGGTTCGTCCGGAGAGAGTGTCAAGGTACGGTTGCCGTCTTTGCTCCGTAGTACGAGCCCGACTTCGCCGTTCGCATCTAACCCCAAGCCGGCACGAGCCTTCCCTTTTGCATCCAACAGTAAGAACTCCTCGGCATGTATTCCATTAGGTTTCTGCGCTTCAACCGACCTTGGTAACAGCAACTGAGTGCTAAGCACACCACCGACGATTCCACCGAGAAATGCCGCTGCGCAAAGCGCGAGTATCTGTTTGGGCATCATGATCACCTTTCGTGAAAGACAACGCGATGACAATTGTGCAACATCAGAGGATCTTATGCGAGGCGTCATTCAACGGCACCGGCCCCCCAAGCATCCAATAGGCCGTCACTCTGGTCAGTTTTGATAGGAAGGGACTGAAAATTGGGACGGTGTCTATAACGGTGTCTATAGATGAGGGAAGCTCGTATCCCTTTCGGCGTTTCTGGCGTTTCTGATGTGCAGGTTGTGCGTTATCAGGACGAGACCGGCGGCGGCTTCCGAAATGAACGCCTCAAGCTGACCTCGCCGCCCGAGAGAGCATCCTGTCTCGCGCTCTATCGATTATGACTTCGTGCCGATAAAGACAACTCCGTTCGTCTTGTCACTATTCAATGCAGCGCTGTAGAGTTTTCCTGCATGAAAAAACCCAACTCCCTTCACAGTAGCGGTTCCATTACTACAACCCTGCTGTCCATTGAATGTGATGGTCACATCAAATACATTTCCATGTACTCGCGGCTTAAATAAACCGCTGAAGGTGCATCCAGTAGGAGAGGGATCAGTAATAGAGTGACCAGTGATGTCTCCAGTGGCGGATACGGTAACGGACACGATTTCACCTGCAGCCACCGGTCCGGTATAAATCCCCGCCACTGCGTTGATATCTGGGGCCGACTCATAATCGTTATCGTATGTCGCCTTAAATGAGTCTTGCCCCTGCACGTTGTTCTGATAGACGATCTTGCCATTCAAACTTTGCTTGGTCGTATAGGTGCCATCGACTGTAGCCTTGAGTGTTATTAGTGGTATTGCTCGTTCCACACTGAAGTCCGTGGCGTTTGAAGAAGTCAGGGCACCACTTTGTGAGCTGCTATCCCCTTGAACGACGCCCGCGATGAGCGAGGGATCGCCAGCCGCCGAATACAAAAACCAATAGACGCCGTCATCGAGTACAACCCCCGTCACAGTACGGTTGGTGTCGGTAGTCCCAGCCCAAAGCCCCTCGGCGGAGGCTGCCGGGAGCGCTGTAGGAGATGGCGCCGTATCACTACCACCGCTACAGGCGGAAAGATAGGAAACGAATAACAGGCCGAAAACTAAAATCACCATCCGACTTCTATGCATGCTGGTCTCCTTATAAAGGAAGTCTGATCCTGTGCAAAAATGAGGCAGCATTCCTAACAGGCTGCGTAGGAAGACTCCAACCCCTCTCAAGATGGGGGGCAGGAGAATTGAGCTCTAATTTGCTGGTTCAAAATTGGGCAGGATGGCCGATTTCATAAGGAAAAATCTTGGCTGAAGGAATAGTAAAGAGACCGTTTACTAGGGCGTGTAGTCACGAGATTAGAGATTATGAGAGGATCATGGGGCCAGAGAAGGAGGCCACATGAAGTCCCCGGTTCCTGCCTATCGCCGTCACGATCTCTCCGATGAAACCTGGAAGCGGCTGGAGCCGCATTTGCCGGGGCGCAAAGGCGCCTGGGGCGGCGTGGCCCAGGATAACCGCCTGTTTATCAATGCGGTGTTCTGGATTTTGAGGACCGGTGCGCCCTGGCGCGACCTGCCGCCGGGATATGGCGGATGGAGCAATACGCATCGTCGCTTTATCCGATGGCGCGATGCGGGCATCTGGGAGAAACTTCTTGAGCGTCTGATCGACGAGCCGGATTACGAATGGTTGATGATCGACGCCAGCCATTGCAAAGTCCATCCTCATGCCGCAGGAGCCCGGGGAGGCAATCAGGAGATGAGCCGCACCAAAGGGGGCTCAACACAAAAATACATCTGGCCGTGGATGCGCTTGGTATGCCGGTCCGAGTTATTCTTACACAAGGGACCGCGGCTGATTGCACGCAAGCTTCAAAGCTGATCGAAGGTATTGACGCCGATCAGCTGATCGCCGATCGGGGGTACGATACGGATGCCATCATTGAACAGGCCGCCGCGCAAGGCACGGGCGTTGTTATACCGCCGAAGAAAAATAGAATCGTTCAACGCCCCTACGACGAAGATCTCTACAAGCTGCGCCATCTGGTCGAGAATGCATTCCTTCATCTCAAACGCTGGCGCGGGATCGCCACACGATACGCCAAAAACTCCACGTCCTTCCTAGCCGCCGTTCAAATCAGATGCCTCGCCCTGTGGCTCACAATCTCGTGACTACACTATCTAGACTTGCGGTCGGGCAAGGATGAGAACGGCTGCGCCGGGTGAGCCGTCGGCCCACACGAAGTGCGGTTTGGAGCGGGCGATGGGATTTGAACCCACGACAACTAGCTTGGGAAGCTAGGACTCTACCACTGAGCTACGCCCGCTCTCGCTGATTTACCGGCAGTTTGATATTCAGCACCAGCGGCAACTAAGGCAGATGTTATTGAAGTGTTAATTCTATACGCATGGAGCTTTGCAATCGTGTTGTACCGCCGTCCCACGATCTTCATGGCAGTCGCCGTGTCTACCTGCTCACCTTAGGTTTGTGCTGGCCGCATGGCGAAAGTCGTGGATTCTCAATCCAATGATACTGCCGCCTACAAGCCGCCTTGAATGCGGTCCCAATGCGAAGGACAGCTTATCTTTATACAGGAACCCCCCGGTTGGTGTCCAGCCGAAGGTCTTGTCAGAGTTCCATGAGGATTTGATGCACTAAGGAGCCATAGGTCCCACACGAGCTTCTTCGTTCTTGGTATGCCGTAGCGTGAGTTTTCCGGCTTCATGTCCACATCGGACCATTCCAGCCTTAGCAGTTCGCCCTTCGGGCCTGACCCCATATGCAATAGTGGCAGCCGTCGCATCTGTGACGAGACAAAATTGTGGGCTTCGTGCCACATTGATTGATGCTCTGTATAGAGACAGGGTCCCCAACAAATTATGCAAGTGTAGTTCTGAGCAGCCGGTCTGTAGACGATGCCCTTCCTGTTCCTCCCAGTGCTCAGTATCGCTTCTGATTTTTCCAGCCCTCGGGGAGGGGTCTGCTGTGGGCTTGTGAATCCTGAAAATTAATTGATGACAGGCCCTAGTTATTCTTCCAGCTCTCAATATGAGGCACATGAATTACATTAGCAAGATGAAGTAAACATGAGCACTATACAACATGAACACTATGTGAGGAGGAAAAGATATGACTTTCATGTCAAGGACGACATTGGGAGCCACCGTTTTAACAGTTACGATTGGTATGGGCCTATCCACGTTGGCCTTTTCAGGCACGGACAGAACGGTTTATGATAAGCCAACATTGCAAACTGGGAAGATTATCCAAGGGAAGGTGATGGATGTCGACGAAAAGTCCTCACTGTCCTGGAACGTGTCGGTAGCAGACCGGGAAACAGGCGAAATAGTGGTACTTCACATCGACAAGGATACCACGAGAAAAAACTTCAGGCTCAAACCTGACTTGGGAGATTATGTTATCGCGCAATATAATAAACACAACAACCATGCGTACTCATTTTTAACGAATGAGCGTGAGCATAATTGACCGATGTTTGCTGCGAACGATCGGAATCATCGCCGTCGATGCTGATTGAGGAGTGCTTGAACCGCCCTCCACAATTCACGCAGCGAGTCATCACGAAGCGGCTTTCATTGGTGTGATCTATCTGACTGCTCAATGAGCCGAATTCTGTGTCCTTGTGTATTCACGTTGATCCTCCTCGCCAGCGGATGTGGCGGGGAACAGAAATATGTCCCTACTATCACGCTCACCAAAACCGGCCCGACCATCGATGCGATAGCCGAGTTCCATAATCTCTACCCGGTGTATGCTTTGTTGTCGGGAAAGGAGACGTTCGGTCTCGACGCACCCACGGCAGAACGGGTCGAACCCAGTGAGCTTACCCGTCAAGTCGAAAATGAATTGCTCGCGAAATTCGATGCGGCGGGAGTGTTTTCACGAGTAACCAGATTCGACCCCAATCCCGATGTGATTCTCTCCGGGCGAATCATTGCCTTGCATGAGCACTATCAACCTCAGAGTTGGGCCAAGATTAAAGATGTGGTCCCTTACGGCGGAACCATAGCGCAGATGCTTCGATTGAAGACACACGTCAGTACTGGGAAGGTCCATCTGACGCTATTCATCTTGAAAGCTACGGGCGAGGTCCTTGGTACCTATACCGGCCAATCGAGCTTCAAGGAAACCTTCACCCCTACTAAAAAAGAGGGGCCTCGCGCAGGTACTTTCCTCAATCGTGCTTTGTCCGAAGCCGTTCATCAAATTCAGGACGAGCTCTCGCATGACCTGGAGTTAAGAAAAGTCGCCTCCTATTAGACTTGCTACCCTTCCACGCCTTGCTTTGCGCTTGCTTCCCCCTCTCATGATACATCTACCGGCGGGCTTTCACGCGCATGCGAAGCGAGGATTCAAATCCATTCCCACTCTCGGCACAACCCATGATTGGAGCAGAACCACGCGTGCTTCTGCTCAAGAGATTCCTGGCGGGCTCATCAACTTCCCCCGCCTATAGTTTCTCCTAGGTTCAAAACGGGGTGAACATAAATATGGTGTATTAGACGACCTCGATAGAATGGCTATATGGATAATAACTAGAGGGCATATTATGAAAAACATCAAATTGTATGGCTTACTGTTTGGAATGTTACTATTGTCCGGCTGCATCACAGAAGCGACGCTGGAACTGACTAAAGCCCCATTCGATGCGACAACGGCGTTGACCGATGGTACATCCAGAGCCGTAGGCGAACTGCTTGAGCCAACGCAAAAGTTTCTATCGAGCACGACTCCGGGAACAGCCGCGATTGACCGCTTCACGCGTGCCAGGGAGAAAACGGAACTCTTTGTGGGCTATTCGTATGAGCACTTGCGGGCCGAAATCGCAAGAGGATCTGGAGAACACATTGCTTCTCTCGCTGTCCTTGCAGGCATTCCTTCGGATCGACGTGCTCGATTTGAACAGAACATGCGCGAGACCTATTCGACGATGTTCGACGAATCCCTCCTGCCTCGTGAAGTGAGGCTACGCATTGTGAATGCAGCGTGGTCCGAAGGATATGGCAGACTCGAATCCGATACGATTAAACACCAAGAGACCGGTATCTCTGATATTGACCTGAAGCTTGGCAAGTCTCGGCCCTCGACTGCTCTTATGTCCCTGCGCTGAGCTGCGTATGTGGGTGTGAGCTGTCCAGTGTCTAAGCGAGTCTTCTTTGTCAACGGAGGTGCAAAGGCAAAGGGACCCTTTCCTGTATGAGGGAAGGGGTGCCGGTTCAATGAGGTGACAGGTGTTAATACGGTGTTAGCAAGAGCGGCAAACGGACTGAAGTGCAGTGAACCGGCGTGAAGTCGAACTACAATGAAATTGGCTCTGGGACTCAAGTCAAGGAAGCGACTCTTTCACTTTAAGGTCTAAACTCCGCAACGGCGAACTTTTTCTTCCCCACCTTTAGACGGCGCTGTTGATGAAGTTCAAAAGAGATTAACTTATCGGGATTCGTTTCCTTCACACCGTCTACTTCAACTCCACCTTGAATGATCAACCGCCGCGCTTCACTACTGCTGGAAACCAAGCCGGTTTTAGCAATCAACCGCGCAAGCTTTATGCCGCTACCCTGAATAACGCCAATTTCTGACAGATCTTCCGGCTTCAGATCGATGCGTTTGTCGGGCTCGTCCGGAAATTCCCTGGCTTGGAATTTCTGTTGAAACTCATTTCTTGCCTGTCGACCGGCATCCGCTCCGTGATAGCGCACCACGATCAATTCCGCGAGTGCCTGTTTCGCTTCCATCGGGTGGAGTGCTTTGACTCGCCCCAACTCTTCCGTCGTGAGCAATTCATAGTATCGATACATCAGCGTGTCGCTGATCGACATGACTTTTCCGAACATCTCCCCCGGTTTATCTTCCAGGGCGATGTAATTGCCGACACTCTTGCTCATTTTCTTGACACCGTCCGTACCTTCGAGCAACGGCATCGTGATCACGACTTGCGATTCCTGACCGTAGTCCCGTTGTAATTCTCGTCCGACGAGCAAGTTGAATTTTTGATCCGTTCCCCCGAGCTCTACATCGGCCTTGAGGACGACGGAATCATAGCCTTGTACCAAAGGATACAAGAACTCATGGAGACTGATCGGCTTCTGCTCCTGATAGCGCTTATGGAAGTCGTCCCGTTCCATCATCCGTGCGACCCGATAGTGCGCTGCCAACTGAATCAACCCGTCAGCCGACATCTCACTCATCCATCGACTATTGAACTCGATTTTGGTCCTCGCCGGGTCAAGAATTTTGAAGATCTGCCTCTGGTAGGTCGTGGCATTTTCCAACACTTGTTCCTTGGTCAATGCTTTACGAGTCTCGGATACGCCGGTTGGATCGCCGATCATGCCGGTAAAATCACCGATGAGGAAGATGACTTGGTGGCCGAGATCTTGGAAGTGCTTCAATTTATGAATCAGGACCGTATGTCCAAGATGAAGATCCGGCGCCGTCGGATCGAATCCCGCCTTGATCCGCAAGGGACGATTTTCCGTGAGCGCCCGCTTGAGCTTCGCTTCCAGTTCGACTGGCTGAATCACCTCCACCGCCCCACGCCGGATCAGATCTAAGTGCCGGTCTATATCAGTCATAACTCCCCGTGCGCCGCCGTCTGTTTGGAATTCGTTGCCGAGACCATCACGAAGGATTTAAGGTGTTCGAATTTCTTTGCCCCGATACCTTTCACTCCACGAAGATCTTCGATCTTTTGAAATCTTCCGACGGACTCCCGAAAAACGATCACACGTTGAGCCAGCACAGCTCCGATGCCGGGCAACGCCTCCAGTTCATCGGCACTTGCACGATTGAGGTCGAGCCGTGAACGAATCGCCGTTTTTGACGACGCTGTCTCTGCGCCGGCCGTTATGTTCGGACCCTGTACGTTCCGACTAGACGAGCCGGCAGACCGGTTTCCGCGCTTTTCCGATTCCGTCGTCCGAGAGGCGACGAGCTGTTTTTCGGTTGCTGATGGGACGTCTTGAACCGACGGTTGTGGAGTCCAGCGGATCCCAAAAACCACGGCGATTGTCACGGCCAACAGACCAAGTTTCAGAAGCAGAGATCTAATCACGCAACTACCCTTTTCCGAATGTGGCGAATGCCGGCCACTTAAGCCGCGACATCTCTGCCGGGTCCAGCGCAAAGATCGCGGACGTGGGTTTGATCGGACATCGCAGGTAAGAGTCAGGGCGAGGTTATGAGTTTGAAATGAGAATTTCGATACCCAGCCTCAACCTGAGCCTTAACCTTTCTTCTGACTGGCAAGGAAGGCTTCGTACTGCGAGGCCGTCATCAATTGATTGACTTCTCCAGGATCGGCAAGCTCAATCACGGCGATCCACCCTTTACCGTAGGGGTCGGAATTCACCACCTCAGGATTGTCTTTAAGGGCGGTATTAATCTGGCTCACCGTTCCACTCACCGGTGTATAAATCGTCGATGTCGTTTTCGTCGACTCGACTTCACCGATCTGTTGGCCGACTTTGACCGAGACGCCCACTTTGGGCAATTCCAGAAAAACGATATCGCCTAAGGCATCCTGCGCAAAGTCGCTGATACCCACAGTCGCTCGCTTCCCATCGAGGCGAACCCACTCATGCTCTTTGTGAAACCACAAATCGGATGGAATCATGTCGGCTCCATTGCGAAAACAGGGCTAAAGGTTGAGGTTAAGGGGGAAAAGGCATTTTACTGCTACCTCAACCTTAACCTGAGAGATACTTTCGGATGGTAGTTGGGGCCGACCGGCATTGTCAAGGAACGATCTGGACTAGGGTCGAAGGAAAGATCTCTAAATCATCGAAACCAGAACCGGTTCAATTCCGAAACGGTGCCCGCAAACAGAAATCGAAGAACGGCACCAGCGCCGTTCTTCTGGAGTGGGAAGAGCGAGGATATCCGCTCTTCCCACACGGGAAGGTCAGCGGAAAATCTCCATGCCGGGGAAAAAATATCCAATCTCGAATTGCGCGGTTTCCGGAGAGTCGGAACCATGCACGGCGTTGAATTCGATATTCGTTCCGTGTGTTTTGCGGATAGTTCCAGCATCGGCTTTTTCCGGGTCGGTCGCCCCCATCAGCTCGCGATTCTTCTTGATGGCATTGTCACCCTGCAACACGAGGACGACCGCAGGTCCGGAAGACATGAAGGTGCAGAGGCTTGGGAAAAAAGGGCGTGCTTTGTGTACGGCATAAAATCCTTCCGCCACCGACTGAGACATGTGAATCATCCTGATGGCGATCGGCTTCAATCCCGCTTGTTCATACCGATGCATAATGTCCCCGATGGCGTTTTTCTTGACTGCGTCCGGCTTGATGATGGCCAACGTTCGCTCACTCATGATCGCTCTGTTTCCTCCACATAGTTAAAGCACCCTCTTCAACGGCATGCATTATAGGTACGGCCTCTTCTACCTTGCAAGCGTCCCCATATCCTCACGGCACTATGCGGCATGAGACCGATCTGCTTTACGATCGGCGCTCGCTCACCACGACCGTCTGAAGTTAAAGAAACTCTGATAATTTTAATTTACGATTTCAATCGCTTACGCATGTATTTGAAGTGTTGGCTACACTAGTTGGGTGACGGGCCGAAGGCGGATCGGAGCCGTATGTGGAAAGCGGAGCGGCAACACGCACGAGTCATGAGGAACTTGGAGGTCGCGATGCGACAACCAAGTCCTTCGTCCTAAGGGAATTGCAAAGGAGTTGAATATGCACATTATCGTCGCCTTCTTTGTGTGTATTGGTTTATTAATCGTCGTGTCTACCTTATTCATAGACAAGAACAATATCTGAGATTTGCGGACACCACACCATCCTCCCCTTCCGCAGGCAGAAAATTAAAAGCTCCGCATGGCGTGAAAAGTGATCAGCGGGACAGCCGGTTAACGAACAGATTTGCGAATCGGAACGGTGCGGCATTCAGAAATTGTGGACGTGCGACATCAGCGATCGCAGTCGAGGCCATATTGCTTCTGAATCGACTCTGCGACACTCGGCGGCTCCCTGGTAAGAAGCGCACATGTGGTGAAATTTCCGAAAATCTTCTTCTTGCTCTTATCAATATAAGTCCAATCGACGATTTCTGTCTTTGCAAATGAGTATGATTGCCCTTTTTTGACTGAACGAATCATCGGGAGGTTGTCGATCCGCCCAGACCAGAGTTCTCCTTGTGCTTTCAGATTGGAGACCCACAGATACTCCTGGTTATCGCCCTCGCTTACTCTGACCTTGACCGAATACTGGTCGGTGTTGGGTGGCGGTGCCTCGGCTTTTCGAAGAAAAGCTTCCAATCCCGCCCGTGCGCGCTCCATAGCTTTCTGCATTGCCGGATCGTCGTCACTCATGTCGACTGCATTGTCTTTCTTGGCCTTGTCGGTAAATGATTGCGAGAATGCGGAGGAGGATACAAAGATCGCCCACAGGATGATGCTCAGCGCCACGAGTCGTTGCATACAAGCCTCCCAGAGCCTACAGGTCACCATGCATGAATGATGTGATCACGGTTGCTTGGCCATATTGATCCCGTCCGGACGACAATGCAAGATCGTTCATACATTCGGCGTTTTACAGAACCATTGTGTACCCTTTAGCACATAACCTCTGACAGGAAGAATGTATCTGTTTTCTGTTACTCTGCCACATGCGCCGTCGCCGCCACACCCGTTCTCGTTCACGCCATCCTCATCCATTGATGTCGATGGCGCGCTTCGCTCATCGGCGGTGGCAGAATCTCTGCTTATTTCTCTGGGCCGTCAGCCGAACACCGCCAGCGGCACGGCTGGCCATCAGTACCAGCCTTCTCTTCGTCGTCCTGTTGGGCATCAATTGGGCCTATCATACGGTCTACAAACCGACGGAATTGTTCTTTCCGGTGGAGAATGCGCTCACCAAGAGTCCCCGCGAGACATGGAGAGAATACGGTGCGTTGTTTGAGGCGCATTCGACAGCCATTATTACAGCGGAACTGCTGGCCGCTTTGGCCCAAGCCGAGGGCTCCGGTAATCCTGTGGCGCGGACCTACTGGCGGTGGCGCTTTGTCTCCTCGAATCCGTTAGAGTGGTATCAACCAGCCTCGACGGCAGTCGGCATGTTCCAAATTACCGACGGTACGTTTCAAGAAGGGAAACGCTACTGCATTCACAACCATGTGGTCGTTGAAGAGGGACCATGGCACAACTTCAACTCCTGTTGGTTCAACAGTCTCTACACCAGAGTCATCCCAGGCCACGCCATCGAGCTGACCGCCGCATACCTCGACCGCCATGTCGCGAAAGCAATCGGAGAGCGACCGGCGACATTCCAACAGAAACAGGATCTGGCTGCGGTCATCCACCTCTGCGGCGCCGGGGCGGGCCGTGACTACGCAAAACGGAACTTTCGTCTCCTGGCTAACCAGCGCTGCGGTGACCATGATGTGAAAGCTTACCTCACGAGAGTCAGGACCATGTACCGGATCTTTACGATGTTGGCGGCCGGGTCGATTCCCACCAGTATCCATCGTTGAGCCCTCTCAGATTGAAACCAAGACGCTCCCCCGCCCTAGGGGAATACCTAGTATTTCTCGAACCTCGTGTATTATCCACTCCTGCAAGCATGGAGCGCCTCTTATCAGCCGTCCTGGCCTTGATACTCTTAATGCCGACTATCGGCTCAGCCGATGTCTCCATCCCGCAATCCGAGAAGAGTCACCCGGATCAGCTGATTGGTCCCACCCTTCCCGATCATGATACGAACGGTCATCACACGACTTTCACCAGTGGAAGCACGGTCCTCAATTGGGAAACCGGTGCCGGTCGCAGTTATCTTATTCCCGCGGGGGAGCTCCTGGCCTATCTCTTCCTCCTCAATCAATACGACCGACATTTTACTGATCCCAAGAGCGCCTATCGCACGGACGGCGATACCATTTGGCAACATCTCACGGATTCCAAATGGGTTCTGGACAATGATCAGTTCTCCGTCAATCAGTTCCTGCATCCGTACGGCGGCAGCATTTATTATGGAATCGCTCGATCGACAGGCCTCAGTTTCTGGGAATCATTGCTTTATAGTTCAGCCGGGAGTTTCTTTTGGGAGATCGCGGGGGAAACCACACCGCCATCGATCAACGACATGATCGCCACTCCTATCGGTGGGACCTTGCTGGGAGAACCGCTCTTTCGCATGGCGAGTCTGTTGCTCGAAACCGACGAGGGAAGGCCCGGCTTCTGGCGGGAACTTGGCGCAGCGATTCTCTCACCTCCTACGGGGTTCAACCGCCTGATGTTCGGTAATCGTTTCGATACAGTCTTCCCGAGCCGCCAGCCGGCCACGTTCTTGCGTCTGCGACTCGGCGGCATAGTCTCCACGAGCAGTCACAACGTTCCATCGGGCGTTCGCGAGCACGGCGCTATTGGCGATGTCACGTTTTCGTACGGGTTGCCCGGTAAGCCGGGCTATCGCTATGCACGTCCGTTCGACTATTTTGACTTTCATGTTACGGCGGTCACGACCAATACGCTGGAAAGCATCAATACACGCGGCTTGTTGATCGGAACCACCTACGCGCTTGGCGAACCGACCCGTGGAGCGTGGGGTTTGTTCGGCAGTTATGACTATATTTCACCGCAAGTGTTCCGAACCTCCAGCGTCGCGCTTTCGCTCGGCACCATCTGGCAATCCTGGCTGTCACGTTCAATTGCTCTTCAAGGCGTGGCGCTCGCCGGTCCCGGCTATGGCGCAGCGGGCAGCATTCAGCGTATCGAAGAACGCGACTACCACTATGGAACGACAGGTCAAGGGCTTCTCGCGCTGCGGCTGATCTTGGGGGATCGTGCGATGCTCGACTTCACAGGACGTGAATATTATGTCAGCGGTCTTCTGTCCGCAGAGCCGCATGGGAAAGAGAACATTCTGCGTGGTGAAACTTCCTTAACGTTCCGTATTCTCGGCCCTCATGGCATAGCGCTCCGCTATGCCGTCTCGCACCGCGATGCCCGCTATCCCAACGTCGAATTCCGCGATCAGACGGTCGAAACCATCAGCCTCATGTATGTCTTTCTCGGCAAGACGGGGTTTGGAGCTGTTGAATGGCGATGAATTTCTAACGTGATGGGAACCTTAGCAATCTCGCATTTCAATGGCCCGAACACAGTGCCGCCACGAACTGCGTAGAGAGAGAAGTCCTACGCTCCGCTCCTTTCCCCACATGCCCATAATACGACTCGGCGAGCCGATAGCCATTCATGGTATGGTGGCCGCGACTTTGCGCTGCTGTACGAGGGTGCGTCTTCATGGACTCAGATGGACCAACCGTATTACGCAAGACGGTGTTGGCCGGGGCGATCGGGAATGTGCTGGAGTGGTACGATTTTGCCCTCTTTGGATACTTCGCGCCGGTCTTGTCCGGGCTCTTCTTTCCTGCTTCGGATCCGTCGTTATCCTTAATGGCCACGTTCGGCGTCTTCGCCGTCGGTTTTCTTGCCAGACCACTGGGTGCGCTGCTGTTCGGATACTGGGGCGATACCAGGGGACGACGAGCGGCCTTGGCCTGGTCCATTCTCTTGATGGCATTGCCCACCTGCTTGGTCGGCTTATTGCCGACCTATGCGCAAGTCGGTCTTGCGGCACCATTGACACTCACGGCTCTGCGCTTCCTTCAAGGTCTATCGGTCGGTGGAGAATTCACCGGCTCCGTAACCTTCCTCGTTGAGCATGCTGCATCGACTGAGCGAGGCTACATCGGTAGCTGGGCGGGGTTCAGCGCGCAGATCGGCGCGCTGTCGGGCTCCGGTGTCGGCACCTTGATGACGACGAGCCTCTCACCGGATGATCTTCAGGAATGGGGATGGCGCATTCCGTTCGTGGCGGGAAGTGTCATCGCATTGGTGGGTTGGTATCTCCGCCGGCGCATTCCCGAGTCGCCGGCTTTTGAGCGGCTGCAACAAGCCGGTGTGGTGTCTTCCTCACCGGTCCGCGAGGTATTCAGATCGCACCGTGCGCCGCTGCTGCAAGTGATCGGTCTCGTCCTGTTGCATGGCGTCGGGTTTTACATCTTCTATGTATTTCTCCCCAGCTATCTGACAAAAGTGGCCGACCTCCCGATGGGAACGGCATTGCTGATCAACACGCTGTGTATGGCTCTGTTGGCAATACTGATTCCGTTCATGGGTAAGCTGTCTGATCGAGTCGGGCATCGATGGGTACTGGCCGCCGGTGCCGCAGGTCTTGCCCTCGGCACAGTCCCGTTCTTTTTGTGGTTGAGCAGCGGCCATCTCGCATTGATCGTCACGGCTCAAGTCTTGATTACGGTGCTCGTGTCGGCTTATATGGGTCCGTTCTTTGCCATCGTGGCGATTCTCTTCCCGGTCGCCCGACGTTACACAGGCCTCTCAACTTCCTACAATATTGCCTCGGCTCTGTTCGGCGGGACTGCACCGTTGATGGCCACAGTGGTTATGGAACGGAGCGGGAGTGTGCTTGCTCCGGGATGGTATGTCAGCCTATGCGCCGTCCTGTCGTTGATCGCCCTGTCTACGATTCGTGAAGAGCTGAAAGAACCAGGCGAGATTCATGCTGAAACTCATTGACAATATGGACAACATGCCGCATTTCATGACCAACGCATAGCCTGCATGACCAATCAGATCATTCCACCTCCCATCTTTTCCGGCCCACGCGTCTCTCGTTGGAGAGGTCCTTTCCCCCAACTTCGGCGAGACACCCTCGGCTTCCTCTTGCACTGCCAAACTTACGGCGATGTGGTCAAACTCCCGTTGGGGCTTGTTCTCGAACTGCTCTTGCGTCAGCGCGATGCCGCCATGTATGTGCTGAACCATCCGGCCGACGTCAAGCATGTGCTGGTGACGAATCAAGACAATTATCGGAAGGCTCCGGTCGCTCCGGCTGAATCGCGCATCTTCGGCCAGGGCGTCCTCCATTCGGAAGGCGAAATGCATCACCATCAGCGGCGGCTGTTGCTTCCCTTCTTTCATGGAAATCACGTGACTGCGTATACCGACCTGATAACGAACAAGACTCAAGACCTCCTGGGACACTGGCACGATGGGACGATCATCGATATCGGACAGGAAATGGCCTATCTCACTCTATCGGTGATCTGGCGTCTGCTCTTCAGACGTGAAGTCGGTACCGAAGCCGATACTATACGGCAGACCATTGCGGTCGGCCAAAGCTTGATCAAGCTACAGTATGATTCCCTTCTCGCGACCTTGATCCCACTGTGGGTGCCGATACCTACTCATCGCCGGCTTACTCGCGGACTGGGGGCTATGGAGTCGATGATTCACCTGTTTATCGAGGAAAGGCGCGCGTCGTCTCATCGGAACGAGGATGTGCTGTCGCTATTATTAGCTGCGACGGATATGGACGGTCGGCAACTGAGTGACGAAGAGATCCGCGACGAGCTCATGACGTTCTTGCTCGCCGGCCACGAAACCACCACGAATGCGCTGACCTGGACCTGGTATTTGTTGTCGCAATGTCGATCGGTATGGGAACGGTTTACGTGCGAATTGAACGAGGTTTTAGGTGACCGTCTTCCAACTGCGGCTGATGTGCCTCGTTTGCGGTATACGAAGATGGTCTGGAACGAGTCATTGCGCCTCTACCCTCCAGCCTGGAGCCTCCATACCCGTCTTGCGCACACTCAGGACCACCTTCCATCCGGCGCAATACTGCCGTCGGGCGCGTGGGTCTTCATCAGCCCCTGGAGTCTGCACCGCAATGCGCGATGGTTCCCGGATCCCAACCGATTTGATCCTGAGCGATTTTCGGAAGAGGCAAACCGGACCCGGCCGCCGTTCAGCTACATCCCGTTCGGTGCCGGTGGACGTCGGTGCCTCGGAGAGTCCTTTGCGGAGTTGGAAGGACTATTGATCTTGGCGACGATCGCGTCCAAAGTTCGGTTGCGCCTCGTTGACGGCCAGGTAATTCGACCGGAGCCCGTCATGACGCTACGCCCCGATGTTCCGGTGCAGATGATCGTTCAACGGGTTGCGACTGCGGAGCCGGTTCACGCCCACGCCTAGATCACCCTGCTCGAATCCGTTCCTCCGTACTGGGCATCTTCTCATTAGTATGGTACAACTCGCGTCCGATTGCGTGAGGCAATCGAATAATGGGCCAACCGACGATGACAAGGAAAGTCTTCCCTTCCGTACCTCTCATCTCCCTTGCCTTTATCTATGTGATCTTGCTGTCAGGATGTCTCTCGCCGGTCACGTTGACTCGAGCGGTGATTGCCTATGATGAGGCCATCACGGATGCACAATCCAAGCAACTGCTTATCAATATCGCGCGGGCACAACACCATCAGCCGGTTCACTTTACCGGCGTCTCCAACGTCGCCGCGACCTTCGATTTTCGTTTCACGGCCGGCGCCACACCGGCTCTCGCGGGTCTGGCTAGTACGCAGATCCTGCCCCTCATCAGCGGAAACGTGGCCGAGAATCCGACCATCAGCATTGCGCCGATCGAGGGGGAAGACTTTACCAAGCGCTTACTTACTCCATTTCAAGAATCCAAACTGACGCTGCTCCTACGGCAGGGCATCGATATCGATCTTCTCCTCCGCCTGATGGCCAACGAACTTCGATTGAAAGGAGACGGGGGAGTAATCGCCTATCGGAATAATCCGTCCGACAAGATCGGCTATGAAATGTTTCGGCGTGTGGTTCTTCATCTTTCGGCCATTCAAGACCACAATAGGCTGCATGTTGAACCGTTGATCATTGAACGAAGCTGGACCATCCCCGCCGACTCGATCACCGCGGAAGGATTCAAAGCGCTCGAACAGGAATACCAGGTGGAGTATAACAGGCAACACAAGACGTACACATTGCGAAAACAAGTTGAAGGCGGCACGCTGATCACCAACTACGATCCCGATTCACTATCCAAAGAAGAGCGGCTCCGCTTGCACCAGGAGGACGAACAGGTGCTAGTCAATGACGTGACGTTTGATATTCGCCCGGGACATTATGGCGGTGACTGGCCGATTAGAGGCGACTTTCGATTGCGCAGCTTCAACGCGATGTTGAACTTTCTGGGGCATTCCATCGCTGAGGAACCGGAATATCATGTCGACAAAGATCTCCGCACTCCCGAGGTGGCGGAGAATCCCGTCAAGACGATGGATCTGCTCGTGTCATCATCATCGCCGACGGGATTGGATCTCGTGATGAAATCCCATGGGCAGTATTACGCCGTCAACACGACCGGGCCACAGGCCCGCTGGAACCGAGAAGCGTTCAAGCTCTTGTCACAGTTATTTCAGATGACCGTCACTGAGGTTCCACGCGCCGGCGTACCAAGCATTACCATCCCCAAATAAACGGGATAGATATCCGGCTGTCTACAATGAATGGCGCCCGGTTAGGCGTCGACGCGATCGAGATCGGGCTTCGGAGGTCGCCGACCGACGAGATAGATGACGCCTGGAAAGAGCATCGTCGTACCGGGGAAAATCAATCGATATCCCCACCAGGGCAAGCTCGGCCGAAAAAATCCCAACCCAACGGTCAGCAGAATCGAGGCCAGGATTCCATAGAGATAGGCCGGGACCAACGTCGTGGAATGATCTTCGCTTCGCTGTCTTGACGCGGCAAGGAACCCCTTGATGAGGAGATAGGCGGAAAAGATGATACAGGCAGTACCGTAATACGCTGCGTATTCTTGCATAAAACCGTCCTGGTTGATACTCTCACGAGGTCGTTGAGTAGCTCAATTTATAGCGTATCGCCTCCACTCTTGTCGAGCCGGACCTCAGGTCCTGTAGACCCATCGGTCCATCCTGTCTGATGCGAGAAGACCCTTGACCTTGTATTTGCCGATAGCCCCCGACAATGGATGGAATACTGGCTGGAATCAAAAGTTCCAAAAGTTCGATGACACCACGGCCTGTGCACAGGAGAGCTGCCTATGAAAATGTTGGTGATCGTCTTTCGGGAATCGCTCGTGGAACAGGTGCATGCCTTGTTGAACGACTACGAGGTGAGCGCCTTCAGCGAGCTGCACAACGTGGCCGGAAAAGGAGCGACCGGCCCTACCAGCCAGTTCTTTCTGGCACCAATGACCAACCGAATGATTCTCGCCGCCGTCTCCGATCAATTGGCTTACCGGCTCATCGATGCCTTTACACACTTTCGATTGAAGCAAGAGGCGGCCAAGGGCGACAGTATTTTCCCGCTCCATGTCTTTGTGTTGCCCTGCGAACAAGCCGTGTAATGCGATCGGACACTATTCATAGTCAGCAATGTGATCCTCCTGAAAAGTCCTGCGATCCTGGTTCCCCATATGAGTCCGAACATGGCGGTCTCCAGAAAATATCCCGGAGGCCGTATTGAAAGGAGTCGCTCGAAAACCGTTGGCTCAGTCGGTGCTCGGCGTCAGCGATTCGGTCGCGTGCTTGGCATTCTTCTTGGCGTTGGCTTTCTTCGCCTTAGCCGCTTTTTTCATTTCCTGCTTCTCTGCCTTCAGGGCATCTCGTCTGGCCTTCATCTCCGATTTCATCTGCGCTCTGTTGGCCTTCATGTCGGCCTTCATCTGATCCTTCTTAGCCTTGAAGCTATCCCGCATCTGCTCCTGCTCAACCTTCATCTCATCCTTGACCTCGCCGGCCATTGAACCCATCTCCTGGCTCAGCTCTGACCCGAAGCTTGAGGTTTCCTCCGCCATGGCCGAACCATAAGTTCCGAATGCAAATGCGCTTACAATTGCGGATACGAGAATAAACCACATGGATAAACCTCCCTAAAGATTGTGTGAACGTGAGCGATGCCGGAAAGCGGTGTCCAGTCTGGAGCTATTGCGAGCTCACATTTGGCAATCTATTTCATGATTTTAGATCCTGAAACCTGTTGGAATACGGAACACCGGAATAAAAAGAAACCAAGGCCTCCAGTAAGTTGTCCTCTGGAGGCCGTGCAAGAGCATGCTTCAATGGAGAGGAGCGTTACGGCCTGATCTGCCAGAGCAAATACACCAACCCCACAGCCACTGCCGATACCACAACGACATGCATGGACATCCCTCCCTACAATTAATGATTGCACCGTGTCTGACGCCGGAAACCGGCGTTCCGTTTATGAGTATCGCGAGATGGGTTTTCAGGCAACTGATTTTAAGATTTTGGATCGACTATGCGGAGATCGGCGACGTGGCACATTGCACGGGACCGTCCTCACTACAATCAAAGCCGCCATATCGTCCGTGGGCAAATAGTCGGCATGGTGGATACGATGGTGCGGTAGAGCGAGCGGCGCGAGTTGCTGGAGACTGTCCCTTCAACGTGTGGTTACAAGACGCAATTGCCATCGGCCGTTGATTGGAATACCGAAAGGCCAAGCGGATGATTGCGTACAGATGGTGGCTGAGAGTTACGTGACGCGAGCGTTGCCATGCATCCGGCTGAAGACGTCCCAGTCGAACTGCTTGGGTGTGACCGCATGGAGCGGAATCGGTCCGATCGAGCCCCGTTCACGGTAGGCCAAGAGACATCCGACTATGTCATCGGGCGACTCGATCAGTCGGTGCACCATTTCATGAGCCAGATGCTGAGCAATCGCCTTGTCTTCCGGTATCGGTCTGGCACCTCGGAGCGTGTGACCAAGAATGGTGGCCTTGGTGGCTAGTGTGAGCGGATAGTGACCTGGCCGCGCTTGCCGTTCCGGCCAGCGGGTGATGACGTCGGCCACATACTCGACGAGACCATGGACACCACCATCTTTGTGATGCTGATGCGGCGTCCGCTCGGCCACGATGAAAAGGTGGCTTTTGTTCGGCACCCCCAATGTCCGTTTGAGCGTCCCGAGAATCATCTCATCGATATAGGCATTCGGGTCGGGATGTTCGTTGACCAACAACCCTTCCGCTCTGGCCTGATAGGCACAGGCCAGCGCAAGATGCCCTGATCCGGCGCCCATGACCTCCACAAAAAACACACTGCCCATCGCTGCGCTGGTGGCTTTCAGCGATTCAATCGAGTGATCCGCCAATGCCACCGCAGATTGAAATCCGAGAGAGATCGTTCCTTCAATATTATTGTCGATACTGCCTGGAATGCCGGCCACCTGCACCCCGAATCCTTCGTAAATTGCCCGGGCGCCCCGCATACTGCCGTCGCCGCCCAACACAATCAATACGCCGTCACGCAGGTACGGTTCGAGGTGCCGCATGGCCACATGCTGGACTGCCTCTTGTTTGAAGTCCTCAAAACGGCTGCTGCCGATAGGGCTGCTTGGATGGCTGCTCATGCCGCGGGTGTGCTCTTCGGTGACTCGTTCGATCCAATTATTGGCGAGGCCGAGATAACCGTGCCGGACGAAATAGACCTCCAACCCCATGCGTTGACCGGTCACATGCAATTCTTTTAACGCGGCGCCCGCCCCGGCGAAATCACCTCCGGACACCAGCGCCACGATCCGCTTGAGCGTTCGTGGTTTGAGCGTCACGCGATCTTTTCTCCCGTTCTCGACTGTTACCCAGGTGTTGCGCGCCACTCGCTCCCGCTCGGACAGTCCAACCGCCGTTGAGTAGCCCGACATCCGTCCCTGTTCGACCGTGAGCAGCACGACATTGTCCTGGCTTTCCTTGTAGTCGCTGAACTCATTGAAAGCTTCATGGAAGGGACGCGGGTCCAAATAAATCATCAAAGCCCGCAGGGTGGAACTGTGGGTATAGAGGCAGGCGACTTTGCCCTTTTGCGCAACGCCTAATCGGTGGAGGCCGTCGATGACGTCGACATAGAGATCGAAGAAAGAATTGCCGCCCGGATAACAATACAGCGGATCTTTCATGAGCCGCTTGGCCGTGGATGTCTCGACGGTGAACGCGCGCGCCGCTTCTTCGACCTCTAAGGACTTCTCCAATCCCGTGACCCAACCGAAATCCGACGATTCGAGAGCCCGCTCGGCGATCGGTTCGGATGTAGAGGCACCTTGCAGCAGCGCCGCCGACACTCGTTCGTACAGTTGCCTGGTGTTTGGGCTACGGCTGATGCGATGAAGGAACGTACGTGGATCGAGATAGTTGGTGAGATGCAAAAAATCGAGCTGCTGTCCCACAACGCCGATCATGCGGGCGAGCGCCGCCCCTACCGCGTCTGCTTTGGCCACCCCTCGTTCGCGGTCCAGTTGGTTCGGCAAGCGGCATCCGACACGATGAGTCTTGCTGTCGACCTGCGACACGCCGTGACGCATCGTGAAAAACAACGTTCGCTCGCCCAAATCCCGAGGCAACAACCAAAACCGGTCGTCGCCCAGTTCCAGGACGATGCGGCCTTCCGCCAGCGTGGGCGTCAGTTGCCCTCGTGGCACAATGGCAACCGGACGTCGATAGGTCGGTTTGGCGACTGCTCCGATCGTGGCCTGGAGTAACGGCTGGAGCGAGCCTTCGGCAAGGAGCGCATTCCAGGCGGCAAAGAACACCAGATGATTATCGATAAGGCCTTCGCGAGCCGACCGGTACTCTTCAGCGGTTGCAAATCCGGACTTTGAGCGTTTGATGAACGAGCGGAGTTGCTCCATTTTATTGTGGACGCGATCCACATCATCACCGGAAGCTTCTACCGGCGGAGGCTCCACGAGTCCCTGCTCCGACGCTCGTCGAGCAAGGGCGCGACCATAGGCAAGAAGTCCTTCGATGGTGACGAAATCCAGGGGGTGGCTCATAGCAGATCGCTCTCCTAACAAATGAGGTTATGACAAAGATATAGAGATATAACGGAGATATAACGCCGGTCCGGTTGTCCATGCATTTACTCAATCCTAAACCGATGCATAGGCTGGAGCAAGGTATTCAAGGCCGGCTCTACTTGCAATTTCTTCTCATGAACCATTTCTATCCATCTGATCCTCCTCTGTCAGTGATTTATGATAATGGATCCCGAGCCTGCGACCGATTAGGACACCATCGCGTGATCGACTAAATACCTCGACCCGTTTTCCACTAAAACCAATTCGGCTACGTACTCTCCCGCTTGTTTCGTGAACCACTGCTTCCACACAATCGCGATCGACGTCGGTCGCCGGAAGACCGCGACAAATTCTCTTCCGGCAAAATATCCTCGTTCAGCCTAATATTGTCTGCACACGGCTTCCAGATAATCTTTCGTGACAATGCGTTTCATTCTGTCTGTGAAATCTCTTGTGTGTTTCTCATGGTCTATTTTGGTCGATCCCTCCATCAGATTGTCCATAATCGGATCAGCGATGGCTAGGATTTCCATATCGGATTTGTTTGCCAGCGTCATAGTACCTCCGTCAACCAACTCATGGCGTTTTGATAAGCCGAAGGTCAGCAGTATAATAACCGCATGAACTGGATCACGGGTTGCCTCATTATCATATTCGGAACGGTCTGGCCAAGCCTGTCCCTCGCCGTCCGGGAGGAGCTACCTCAACAACCGAGCGCGAAGGAACGGTTAAACCAAGTGCTGGGTCCGGAAGGTGGCATTCACGTCTACAAAGACGATCAATGGAATGTCGAAAGCACGATCGTTCTGCCTAATGGTGAACGAATCATCAAGGTGCAGCCACCGCAAAGTCCATCCATGAACCTTGGCCCTCCCCTTCAACTGCACAATCAGACCTTTCAGCTACCTGCTCCACCGCCCGCTCCGGCTCAGCCGCCTGCTCCAGAGTTTCCGCAGAGGGCTCGTTAAAAATAACGCGGTGATAACGTTGAACGAGGAGCGCCGGAAGATTTAAATGCAAATTGCAGGTTTAAGCCCTTATTCGAGCGCGATCTTATTTGACTTGATGCTCTACAATTTCTTAGCCACGATGTACACATGATTCAACGGGTGCTGATCGCGTTCAAGATGTTGAATCGTACAGCCGGCATAATGTAGGAGTCGGATAAACTCAACAATACCCAACGAGCTGTACTCAAATCGCTTGCCACCGAATTCTCCCTGAATGGTTCCTGGCTCTCTCCCATCTCCACACGTGAACAGCAGCACGCCATCCGGCGACAATCCTTTGCATAGTTTTCCTATAACGAACTCATGTGCCTCCAACGGAAGATGAAAGATACTATCCCAAGCCGTGATCAGGTCGTACTGCCGTGGTAGAGACCATGTACAGGCATCACCTGTCACAAATGAAACAGTTGGATAGCGTTGCGTTGCCAAAACTATCATTTCTTGCGAGATGTCGAGTCCGGTGCAATTAAATCCTCGTTCCAAGAGTATCCTGAGAAATCGGCCCTCACATCCGCATCCAACATCCAATGCATGTCGCCCTGCCCCGACGAATGTAAGCGCGCGCTCGAGTGCCGTCACGCCGTACGTCGAATCTTTCATTTGTTGAAGCCACCATGCCGCGATGGCATCGTACTGTTGAGCGGTGTGCTTCGGGTCCATGGCTATCCAGTTAAGCGACCGGCCCAATAGTCGGGACGCCGACGATGGTGAGCCACCGCCAAAACTAATATTTCTTCCGGTTCAATCGAATATATGAGCGAATACTGAAAAGTCCGAAGAATGGTCTTCCGAATGCCGGGGCGAATCTCTTTAGCCGACTGTGGAAATTGTAGGATGCGGTCTTCAGCTCGTCGAACCTCTGCAAAGAATCGCCGGCCCAGCCCTTGGGCTTGTAACTCGAGATAAACGATTTCGTTCAGCACCTCTTCTTCCGCGCCTCGTGATATCGAAGCGGCATCATCGCAAGAGCTTATTCACCTTGGCATGAACTGCGTCCGCTGAAACGGCGTTGGCCTGGCCTGCATGATACTGATCTAATCGCCGTTGCGATTCTTCTGCCCAGAGAAGGTCCGCTTCAGCCTCGCTCAACTCATCCAGGCTAGCAAGAAGTTTCTCCGCTAGAGCGGCTCGATCTCGGACATCCAGGCTCATCGCGCGTTTAATGACTTCCGCCAAGTTTGTCATTTCATCCTCCTTGTCAACGTCGAGCTATGATTCTTGCTTGGCTCTGAGGACTTGTCAACGCTCAGCGCCACTCGGCGAGTACATTTCACCATTTTCTATCTCGCTCGATGGCCGAATCCGCTCCTTTCTGCTATATTGAAAAACCTGCGAGTGGTTGTATCTGGCCAAGGAGAATGATTATGTGGCGAATTCCAGTCCGACCATTGATCCTTGCCGGCGTGGTTGTGGTGCTTCTGTCGTCGACCGGTTGCACGATCAAGGCCACCTTGAATCAAACGACCGACACAACGTCCAACATCACCGGCACAACGTCGGGAGCGGCCTGGTGGAGCGAAGACGGTCAGATCAAGCCGGACTTCAAAGCGACGGCGTTTGTGAGCTTCAATCATGAGAACTTGCGACAGGATCTGGCAGCCGGGAGAGGAGAGTATCTGGGATCCGTGAGTCGGCTGTTGGGCATTCCAACCGATCGACAACCGGCGTTTTTTTCCGACGCCCAAGCGAATTATGCCCAAATGGTTGATCGCGATCCTACGAGCTTGCTCAGCCTTTTGCGCGAGACGTCCAAACCGTTCGTGTACTGACCCGTTAAATTCATGCAGGCAGTCGGACTGTTGCCGGGCCGGTCGGCTCGGCAATGGACAGCGCCACATTACCTTGCCGTCCGATCACCGTGCGGGAAAGTGCGCCGTCCTTGAACACAAGAAAATTGGTGGGCACCGCTGGGACACGAGGACCAGGAAGAATCACCCCGGCGAGGTTCAATGGGTCCGTGGCTGAGAGTTTGATCTCGTGCTCCATCCCTGCGGAGGGACTCTTTTTTCGGATTGCTCGCAGGGCTTCCACCGCTTCCGGCAACGCGAATTGTTCTCCGGTAAATCCGTCTACAAATCGGCCGCCGCGAACTTCTCCGGCCATCTCCATGCGCCGATACTGCACAAGCAGATCCCGCCACGACTGAACCAACGATTCCCGTGCCAGCACATCGCGAAACACAACCCCGTAGCGGCGAAGCAACAGGCGAGCTGTGCGCTCGCAGTGTTGAGTGCTGAGTGTTGAGTGCTGAGTTAAAGCAGAAGGGCCGACGGCTGATGGCTGCTGGCTGATGGCTTGATCCAAACCTGATGACCATTGACCATTGACTCGCGACTGATTCACTGGTCTCAACAATGACCACCGTCCTGCTGCATGCCGAGGCCGACGGGTCCGCTCACGGCCTTCAGCGCGGCGTCGATGCGGATCCATGAGGGCGCGAAGATTATCGAACCCATCGGCCGTCACCAGACCGGCCGCCACCAATTCCCACAGCCCATTTTCGACCTCTGTCGGAAGATGGTTGACCATGCGCACCAAGTCGTCGAAGAAGCTGGCGCCTTGTTGTCGTAAGGCACGACACAGATCCTGTGCCACCGCACTCAGCTGAGAATAGGGAGCAGCTGGAGCGGTGGTCGTCTCACCACGGACAACATTCATTAACCATTCACCGTCTTCACGGGGAAAAAGACTGATAGGCGCGAGACTTGTCGGAACAATGCGCCGCCGATCCGTCTCCCCTGCCTGTGAAAACCTCGGATGAGGAGAGAGCCGCCCCCAGCTGACCGCCCCACTAAGACAGAGCCGGTCCAAGAGTGCCGGCTCATATTTCGCCATACGCGTCCGTAACAGATGCGGTTCCCACGCAGACGCAGCGGCCTCATATCCTGCGAGTTGTCCGATCACTTGCAGCAGACCTGCTTCTCCATCATGTTGACGCGATCCCGGCATGACATGCTGCCATTGCATCAAGAATCGCATGAAGTCCGATGCCGTCACCGGCTCCACTTCCTTGCGCAAGATGCCGATCGTCAGGCGATGGATGCGCGCCAGCAAACGACGGTGGCACCACTCCGGCGAAGCTTGAACCTCGCCGGAGAGTGCTGAGTGCTGAGTGGATAGTGCTGAGGTAGAGCGAAACTGTCCGCGTAGTACCTGTCCTTGAGCCTCAAGCCGAACCATTGAGGCGTTGACGGCATCAACGGGCAAATGGAGACGTTCGGCTAATTCACACGTGGTCGTGGGGCCGATGCTCTCCATCCACCCGAGCACTACGGCATCGAGCGTCGAATCATCACCAGTCGTGAACAACTGTTCAAGCCGGTCCCTATTTTCTGTTGCCGCCCACCCCGTGACCTCGTGCGGCGTGAAACGTGAAGCGTGAAGCGCAAGAGAGACGGCACGGCCGGATTCCAAGAGTGACGGCATATAGCCGGCCCACTGTGTTGATTCAGACTCAGGCACCCAGACCAGTGTCAGCAGCGCATCATGCAGTTCATCGGCATCGCGCACGACCGGCCATGATTCGCTGGCAACTTCGGCAATTGCCGCCGGATCGAGCGCTCCGATCTCTCCGAATAGGTCAGGCGGCAAAGTCCGTCGCAGCTCGACCGCCCGAGCCCTTCGTTCCTCCAGCGGCGCATCGTCCAGGAAGGCGTATGGATTTGCGTTGAGGATTTCGTGCGAAAGGACGGACGGCGCCGGAGAATCGACCGCGATACAGGTGATCGAACCGGATTCGATGCCTTGCAACACATGTGTGAGACCGTCGACATCCATCGCTTCGGCCAGACAGTCGCGCAGTGTTTCCTGGACGAGCGGATGATCAGGAATCTGCCGCATCGCCCGTTCTCCGGTCAGATTATCCTGACAGGCAATCGCGTCGGGAAATACCGAGGCCAGTAAGTCTTCCGCTTTCATCCGCTGGATCTGTGGCGGAACTTTCTTGCCCTTCGCGAAGCGCAGCAAGGCCAACGATCGTGACGCGTTCCAGCGCCAACGGGTGGCGAACATCGGCGCGAGCAGCACCGCCTGGATCAATACCTCGCGCACATGATTGGAATGAAGATAGCCGAACACGGACTCCAGCGGAAAACTGTGCTTCTCACCGAGCGAAATAACGAGCCCATTGTCCGTCGCCGCCGCCTGCAGTTCAAAGTCGAACGTCACGCAAAACCGCTTCCGCAACGCGAGTCCCCAGGCTTTGTTGACGCGTCCTCCGAACGGGGCATGAATCACCAGTTGCATCCCACCGCTTTCATCGAAGAACCGTTCGGCCACGATCGTGTCCTGGGTCGGCACGGTTCCCAATACAGATTTCCCCATCAAGACGTATTCGATAGCTTGTTGGGCTCCCCGTTGATTCAGGCCGCAGTCCTGCTTCAGCCATTGAATGGCCGACAAGCAAGAGTCCGCCCGTTCCGCGATCGTCTGACGGAGCCAAGCCACTTCTGCGGAAAGTTCCGCCGTGCGCGACGGAGCTTCCCCGCGCCAGAATGGAATATTGGGCGGCGCGCCATGGGCGTCTTCCACCCGCACTTTTCCCATCTCGACTCCCTTGACGCGCCACGACGTATTGCCCAGCAGCATGATGTCGCCGGCCAGACTCTCCACGGCAAAGTCTTCATCCACGGTTCCGACAACCGTGCCGTCCGGTTCCGCTACCACTGCATAGTTGGCGGTATCGGGAATGGCACCGCCTGAGGTGATCGCCGCCAGCCGCGCTCCGCGACGGCCCTTGATGCGACGATTGATCCGGTCGTGGTAAAGATAGGCCAGTCCTCGGCCACGATTCGTGGCGATCCCCTCCGCCAACATCCGGACGATACGGTCGAACGTGGCCCGTTCCAATTCACGATAGGGACCGGCACGACGGATCAGAGAAAAGAGTTCTTCTTCCGTCCAAGCTTGCGTTGCTGCAGCGGCCACGATTTGTTGAGCCAGAATGTCGAGCGGTGCCCTCGGGACCTCGATGCGGTCCAACGTCCCGTCCTTGATCGCATGGATCAGTGCGGCACACTCGATCAGTTCATCCCTGGTCGTGGCGAACAACCGGCCTTTCGGAACTGCCTTGATCCAGTGGCCGGCGCGACCCATTCGTTGTAAGCCGGTGGCGATCGATCGCGGCGACCCGATTTGGCAGACCAGATCGATTGTGCCGACGTCGATTCCAAGTTCAAGCGACGCCGTCGCCACCACCACGCGGGTCTTGCCGGACTTCAGCCGTTCCTCCGCCGACAGCCGAATCTGCCGTGACAGGCTGCCGTGATGAGCCGCCACCGCGTCAGGTCCGAGATCCGAAAGCCGTTCTTCAAGATAGTGAGAAACCCGCTCCGCCAAGCGGCGTGTGTTGACGAAGACCAAGGTCGTGCGATGTTGCCGCACCAGCTCAGCCACACGGTCATAGATGTCCGCCCAGATGGCATTCGTCGCGATGGCGCTCAACTCATCCTTCGGTACTTCAACCGCAAGATCCATCCGCCTCCTGTGGCCCACATCGATGATCGTCGGCATCGAACGGTCGCCGACCAGAAAGTGCGCGATCGTTTCTATGGGGCGCTGCGTGGCTGAAAGGCCGATCCGTTGCGGCTTCGTCAATGTCAACGCCTCCAGCCGTTCTAGCGAGAGCGCCACATGGGCCCCACGCTTGTTCGGAGCCAGCGCATGGATTTCATCGACAATGATCGTCCGTACGGTTTGCAACAGACGTCGGCTCTTGTCGGCCGTCAGCAGGATGAAGAGTGACTCGGGCGTCGTGACGAGGATATGGGGGGGGCGCTTGAGCATCTGCTGCCGATCCGTCATCGGTGTATCGCCGGTCCGGACCAGGACGCGCAGTTCGGGCATCAATAGGCCGTTCTGCAACGCCATCTGCCCGATTTCTGTGAGCGGTTTCTGGAGATTCTTTTGGATATCATTGCTCAGCGCCTTGAGCGGTGAAACATACAGGACCCGCGTGTGATCGTCGAGTTCACGATTGAGCGCCTGTTTAAAGAGTTGATCGATGCAGGAAAGAAAGGCCGCGAGGGTCTTGCCTGATCCGGTCGGCGCCGCGATCAGCGCATCCGCTCCTGACTGGATCGCAGGCCACGCTTGGATTTGAACGTCGGTCGGCTGACCGACGCGTGAAGAAAACCATTCGGAGATCGTGGGATGAAACTGGGCGAGCGGCATCGGCGGCATCTTACCATGCGTGAACAATCCATGCATGATAGCCACATAAGCCCTGATCCAACCCAGTACCAATGTCGGCTGGTGAGTTCATATTTCAAGGGATCTTACTGATGGAGTTCCAGAAGTGTTGTGGTACGTTATGAATAAAAGATTTGTGTGCGAAAGGTTTGGTTATGTGGTTTCTCCTTATCGTCTTGCTGGCACCTCCTTCCGGAATTGATCGTGTGACCGTGTTGAACACGTTTTCGACGTATGAAGACTGTCAGCCGGAACGGAATCGCATCGGGTTTGAAATGGCGGAAAGTTATCCTTATGACAATGACTTTCGCATCGTATGCGAATTTCGAGATGTCAATCTCTCGTCGCGGCCGATTACCATGGGCGGCAAGCGGGCTCATCCGCTTGTTCATTTGCAGCGGCCCACCTCCACTTTGATTCAAAAGATACGCATTTCCTAATGCCGAGCGTCTATGGCATCATAATGTTTCATGCGCCTCTCTATCGTCATCCCGGCGTTCAACGAAGCCCGTCTGATTGAACGTTCTTTGCAATCCGTTGCTGTATCGGTCGCTGCCAACCAGGCATCCGATTTCACCTCCGAGATCATTGTTGTCGACAATAACTCCACCGATAACACGGCGGAACTGGCCAGACAGGCCGGTGCACAAGTCGTCTTTGAACCGATCAATCAAATCGGTCGAGCGCGCAACACCGGCGCAACCCATGCCACAGGCGATTGGTTGCTGTTCCTGGATGCGGACAGTCTGCTGAGCCCCGAGCTGCTGGCGGATATTGTACGAGTGATCGAGTCAGGAAAGTACATGGGCTGCGGCAGTACACTGCGTATGGACGGGCTGCCCTGGTGGGCTGACTTGACGCTCCGTTTCTGGACCGGCGTCTCGATTCTCTTTCGCTGGGCGGCGGGGGCGCTCATCGTATGTCGTCGCGATGCGTTTCAGGCTGTCGGTGGCTTCGATCAAGACCTCTATGCCTTAGACGAAATTCGGCTCAGCAAACAGTTGAAGCGCTGGGGACGTCTGCGAGGACTTCAGTTCACGATATTGACCGGCCATCCCCTCGAGACATCATCGCGTAAAGTCTCCCTCTATTCAGGCCGGGAGATTGCCGCCCAGATCTTGAGAATCTTTGTTCTCCCGAAAAGGACATTGCAGGATAAGAAGCACCTCTCCGTGTGGTATGACGGACGACGCTGATCATCATGCTTTTGCCGATTGAGCTTGATGAATTGTCTCTTTCAGATTCCCGCGTGCCAGTCATACGCTCTAGCTGAAATCGTCTGTTCCTAATTGCGTTTGGCGGCATGATCAGGAACCGAAGGCGTCTGAGCCTTCTCACCGATGATCACAGTTGTCTGTAGCTTGGAATTGAACTTCACTCCCTTGGACGGCACACGAACCATCACGCGGTACATGCCGTTCCGGGGAAACTGCTGAGTGACCTCATAAACTCCGTTTCCTACATCCCGCCCCCATGAACGATGCTGCCAGGTCCCCGGCGGCTGAAAGATCAGAACTTGAAGATCCGTGAGGCCGTTCACAGGCTGTTTGCTTTTTGTATCAGTCACACGAAATTGCAGGGAGGTGGGTGGACCAGGAGCAATGGCTTGGCTTGTGAAGAGAGGTTCAATGTCCAGTTCTCTCTCGCCATGCTTCGTCGCTGACTCGGATGATGCATTGACAGCTACCTGCAGGCAAGACACCACGCGCGGATGGTCGATGAACACCGGCACATCAAAGCGTCCGCCTTCCTTCGTCAGATGGACCGTCGTTGAATAAGTCCCTGGAGACGTCTCTCTTAAGCTTCGGTCCAATACCATCAGCGCACGAGGGAATCGCTGATATGTCTGGAAGGTCCCCATCGGCACCATCATGCCCTCCATATAATAGTAAATTGTCTTGTCAGGTGCGCTGGCAATCATCATCCCGTGCCCTTCCGGGGCGGGCACCATCATTGCAGCGACGCCGATCTGATCCGGTAACGCTTCAGGAGCCGATTGTCCAATTTGCACTTCGACTGGAATCAACCGTCCCTTCCGTAATTCTCCAAGCTCAATCAAAGAGACTTTCTCCGAACCCAAGCCACGGACATAGGCGAATTGCTCGGTGAAAGAGATTTGATCCGGCTCCTTGACCACTGGGCTAGTCGCAACAATCTCATTCGTCGTGGTGTCAATGACAGAAACAGCGTGGGCTCGTTGATTAAGTGCAAAAAGAAATCGTCCTTCAGGCTCCATTTGCAAAACCGTCGTTCCGGCCTTTGTCGAAATGGTTGAGAGAATTTCCCGTTTTTCCATATCGAGCACAGCCACACGGCTATCATTAAGCAAAGCAACATAGCCGTGTCCGCTTACCTGACTTGTCGCAACTGCCACGGGTGTCTTGCCGACGGAAATTTCTCGAATGGGCTTCAGGGTTGCTGTATCAACAATTGAGACCGAATCCTGTTCACTATTTGTGACCAGCATGTACTTACGGTCTGGGGTGAACATCATCGAATGGAGACCGCGTCCCACAGGCACCTTCGCCTTCAGTTCGTTCGTAGCCGTGTCGATCACACCGACAAATGTAGATCCGTCCAGCCCGACCCATACATGTCGTCCATTCGGATGAAGGGCGATTCGCCTGGGCCGGCCTTCCGCACCAGTTGGGATTTGGCGTTCGATCTTTCGCGTGCTGGTATCGATGACTGCAACTGCAGCTTGGTCCGGCATCGTCACGTACAAATGATTTTTGTCGTGGGCCAGAACCCAGTCCGCCCCGACACCGGGGAGCTGGATCATACTCTCCAACTTCGTCCGACTCATGGCGATCTGCGGATTAATAATCGAGATCGTCTTGTCATGGTTCAGCACGACTAAGAGCGAACTGTTGAAATCGACATCTGCCCTGGCGCTGAGATTCCCTCTTAAAAAACCTTTAACTTTGTCGGCACAGGTGGTTTCTCCCGCCACCATCTCAGACCGACGAAGCGCCATCCAGGCTTTCGGATGCACTCCGGTGAGCGGCTGTCCCGTGCGTAGGTCGCGGAGATGTAAAGTGGCTCGTGCATCAGTTCCTGCTGTGGCCTCAGAAGCCTCTTCCTTGTCGTTACTATGTCCTGACAAGGTAAATTCAATGTCCACGTCACCTTGTCGAACGTGCTCGTGAGTGATGGGTGCCGCCAATGTCGTGAGCGGTGACCAGCCGGAACCCAGGACGAGACAAAGGCCCGAGGCAAGCTGGTACCGCACGCTTCGAACCTGACGTACCCGTCCTGTTCCGTTTTTCATCCTCGACATGCTTCTCACTTTACAACACAACGTGCCGGTAACGGATGCGGAGTTTTTTCTGGCGTCACACGGAAAATCCCCCACAAGCCGCCACCGAGTTGGAAGCCTTCCTGAGTCCGATACAGATAATCCCCTGGAGTTTTGAAACACCCACCAGCTGTGGTCAGAATATTGACGTGACGGGCAGGCCCGATGCCGCCGGCTGACCCGATACGGTTCATGCTGTCACGATTGGAATCCGTCATGACCGCAGAACCATACCCTTTCTCATCTTCACCCCACGGATTCATCGCCCAATCATGCCCAAATAATGTGAAGGCATGGTTTCTGGGATGCCCCGCTGGGTGGACAACCCGGAAACGCACTGGACTACCGGCCTCCGCTGTAAAGATCGGCGTGGCAGGATCGCAGGGCGGCATGGGACACCCTGCGTTGCGAACTCTCGAACTGAACACATCCTTCCAATCGTACTCACTCGTCGTTTCCGGATCATCAGCCGGGCTCAATCCTAATCTCGCCCACAGCGGTTCGTTGCGATAGTTGAACGCCTTTTGCCCTGAATCCTCCGCATCATCGCCATTTCGTAAATTGGGCATTGGTTGTCCACTCTGTTGCAATGCTAAGGAGTCCTGGTACAAGAGGACAAATTCTCTGAAGTGGAACGTACCATCAGACTTGCAAATTGTAGCTGCAGCCAACGTGTTTGCATCAGGCCCACAATGATTATCGTCATAGCGCTTGGCAACAACTGGATCGGTGGGCCTAGACAACAACGCCTCCTTGGGTTCGATGACGAGTGCACCGATGGCGCCATGAGCAGGATGTTTGATCACATCGGCCATATCGGTGAGTGAAACCACCCCAAACTCAAGAGGGATATGTGTGTCCTCCGCTGGATCAACATAGTTCAGCTGCCCCGCATACCAGGTATATTTCTTGGCTTCAACGTCGCAGGTATCGGTCTGACAAGGAAATGCTGTGCTATCCTTATTCAAACCAACATTTTCACCGCCATTGTCGAATGCTCGGTGGGCCACGAGTTGCGCATGGAGTCCTATACGATTCGAGCCTTGTACTTGGTTGAAGTTGAAGTGCTCTGTGATCGGCGGCAACGTGTTATAACTCCAACTATTGGGCATCTTTGGTCCATCCGGCATATCCAACGGCAGACGATTTCTCAACGAGACTTTAATGCAATCGCCGGCCGCAGCCCGTAGGATAAGCGGCTCGATTCGCTTGCCTTTGTGAAAACTTTCCTGCAAGGCCGCGATTTGATTCTCTCGACCTTTCACTAATACTCCATCTTTCATTGGGTCTTCCAAGAAAATAATGGCATAGGGATCTTTGATCCCAAAATGCTCGTTATACACGACACCCTGAGGCAAGATATCCCGTACCAGCCACGCACTGACGCTAAAAGGTCGTGTGGTGGCATTTGCCGGACAGAACTCAGCCCCTTCTTCTTCCTTTGTATATATGGAGCGTACGATGGGTTTGCGGAATGAGCGGTGGGTAGGTCGTTCTGTTGTGGGCAATACCTTCAGACCAATATCCTTTGCAAGCTGCTTATCACCTTTCCGTTTCCCTGTAAGCTCAAATGTTCGTAGGAGTCCCCACTGGCCATCCCACAGATTGTCAGTGGCGGAGGAAGCATAGAAATAATCGCTCGTGCCGTTACTGTCATCCTTATCCGGGTCATCTAAAAGATGCGCGTCCATTTCAAAATGTTCGGAAATACCGATCTGTTGACCATTGATATAGCCTGAATTTTTCGACCCGGGCTGTGCCAGCCACTTCGTCCCGTGCATCGTGAAGACATGATTCTCTTCTTGTGCCCCCTGAATCAACCGAATCTGCACATGGTCGCCATCATACGCCCTGAGTAACGGCGTCGCGGGATCCCCCTCGTGGCGACCTTCACTTAGCGACTCGGTGAAGATATCTTGACCAAAGGTCCCCTGATATTTGTGGGTCCTCGAACTAAAGACATTGGCCAGATTACCCGCAGCCCCCGGTTTTTGCTGCAAGAATCCATGGGCATTGGGTTCTCCGACACGTAAGGGAATCGGTTCATTACGGTAGTTGAGCAATTGCGTCCCCGGATCGCTTGCAGAAATACTTTCTGGAAATGGTTTGGCATGATGAACGAACGGATCAAAGAGCGTTGCTTCTGTGCGATTTGGAGGGTTGACAGGCTGATTGTGCCTATCGTAAACAATCGCGAAATCCGCAAAGGCGAGGTTAAACTCACGCTTTGTCAAGTCCTCATCGACATTGACCGGACTATCTTCATCTGGACACCGGTTGGAGTCTTTCGTAGTCTCTCCTTTTTTCTTGTCTTCCTCTTTTTTCTTCTTTTCGCCCTCATTCTCTAGACACGCTGATCCGACCTTTCGGGTAATGATGTTGGCGGCATAGTGTGTCGGCCCACCATCTTCCCTCACTTTTCCATGGTACTCGACTTTCTTAGGCTCGTGATTTGCTCCGTCGCCACCCATGGGGTCTCCATTGGGAAATTCCCATTTGGAGTTGGTCGGTTCGATCACTAAGCCCGCATAGAGTCCATGATGTTGGTGTGAGCTTGGGCCAAAGTGATCGTGCGTGAAGACCGTGCGCATGGTTCGATCCCAACCGCCTACTTCCCCCGGTTGCTTATTCAAGAGCGGGTCAGCCCACCAGCGTTGCACTGTGGTTTGAGCACCGCACCAGGGATGTGTATTCCAGTCTTTCGGATCCAACGAATCCGGACATTGTCCACGAGGGTCGTTTTCCAACTCGCCTCCACTTTTGAAAATGCGATGTGTCTTGGGCTTCAAGATTTGAGTGCCACCATGTGCCTTTTGATACGTATTATTTGCAGCAATCCGCTCGCGAATTTCGTCAGCCGCCAGCGTCCCATCCTCGTAATTCCACCCATTGCCGGATCCATCGGAGGACGTGACATCGAACTTCACCAGATGAATATGTTGGCCGATCACATCGGTCGGCGAGTAAAACTGGAAATCGTCAAGATTGAGATTGCTTGGGACAAGATTCGTGGCTTTGAACTCAACGCACTCGCCTGATTTGACACGGAAGAACAACGGCTCGGTCGGCCGCTCTCCAGTGAGCGTTTCTTTAAGGTCTTCTTCGAGTACGGCGATCCGTGCCTGCGGATCGTGCCAACCATGCTTATTCACCTGCATATCAAACTGCAAATAGGCTGCTCGATAGCGTCGGGTCTGCACATCGACCAGCTTGCCCTGTGCGTTCATAAACTGATTTGGACAAGGATCTGCAAAGGGGGCACCAGGTTTTGCCTCGCGACCGTTCACGTGAAACAAGACACGATCGTTTTGATCTGGGATGCTTGAGTCGTCGCATCTTCCTGATGAATCGCAACTTGGATATCCCTTGGCTTCCCAATTGTAGCGAGTCGTGACACTATTTCCCGGCTCACCGTGTGTTCCTTTCAGCCCTGCATGGAACTCAATTGCACGCTTCTCCGTCGCCGTACCATCGTGTGGTAAGCGTTTGATATGTGCAGTCTTCAATTCCCGCGCAAAAGACAACAGATATGGATCGCCGTTCTCCCGATGCACATGGCCCGCGATACAAGCCGCATCGCGCTTGCCCTTGTCGTAGAGATCTTCACCAGGATTACGCGGCTTGTTGCAGTTCGGATCCGCAGGATTCATCCGCATCTCTTCAGGCCCCGTCGGATTTCCTTTCACGGTTCCTTCCACGATAATGTGCCGCTGCAATGTTCCTGGATCCGGCGTATGATCGAGATCGAGCGGAGGCTGAGGGGGACGATGACCGGCTAACCCGGCGATATAAAATGGATACCCCAGAAAACTCCTCGACTCATCTACCATCTTTTTTCCATCTTCTATCTTTTCCACCACTATCGGCATGGGAGGTAACGGAGTACGAGGGAGTGGAACAATGGCCGGGTTTGGCGTCCCACCAGTGATTTCCGCATCAGGGAGATTGCGCCACCGAGGGTCGTTGTTTTGGCCGATTGGCTTTTTGGGGTCGAATGTCCCACCGGTCATCCCATCCTCGAACACATCATGCGAGCGCCACAGCTCCCACATTCCCTCAGCAAAATGGGGATAAAGATGACAGTGGAAGATAGAATCACCGGGCGTAAAGTTTCGGTTGCCGGACCCTCCGTAGTGGATTTCATAGCTGAATACCGCACCGGGTGAAATCGTCTGCGAATCCAAATACAACGCGTTGGGATCGTGCTTGTCTTGCACCCATTGATGGGCGTGAAGGTGAAAGACATGCGTCTCTTTTGGCCCTGCGTGCATGTTTCGGAATCGAACGGGGTCTCCCATGTATGAATGATGAACGTTGGACGGATCGTCAGGATACAACGCTTTGACGGCTCTGTTTTGATCATCCTTCTCCACAACCATGGCGGGATCGCCGTTGGCCCAAGAGGTCAGGAAAAACTCTTCCAACTTGCATTCCGGACAGTTAGCCGCAGGACCTGTGTGTGTACGGGCAGCTAAGACCATCGGTCCCAAGGCAGCAGCTCCGTAATTAATTCCCATATTGTCTTTGACTTTTTCATATGGCGAGTCTTCCCCTTCCAATTCGGGGAAGGCCTGCACGGCCGTAAGCTCGTCGTGGAAAATCGAGGTAAACTCGCGATAGGGTTTTCCACAGGAGTTGCCTTCACCCTCGTGGTGACAGTCAGATTCATGCTGAATATCAATCACGGCATTCAGGTCCGAGTAGATAATTTCACCATTGTGCAACATGGCAAGGATCGGTTCACCGGCCCTTGGATGATCCTGGGGAAACCGCGCCTGATAATTCAATATAGGTTGCTTGAATCGCGTATAACCATTGTTCCCCTTCGAGTGATCGATCGCCGCAAGCAAATCCTCGTGTGTCACCTGCGACCGATACCAGGTCGCGCCTTTCGGTTGAACATTTACGGAACCAAAGAGACCCAATCCGAGGTGTCCCCCGTCCCCTTCACCGCCTGCCGCTGCTCCCATGGAATAGAACAGGTACGCTCCTTCTTTCTTGGCATACCAGGTATAGACTTTTGTTTCTCCAGGAGCGGCCAAGGACGATTGATTCAGACCAACATTGGCCCCGTCAGACTCGATAGCTGCGGCAGATGAGGTCGGCACATAATTCAACCCATTGACGTGCATGGAGACATGGCGGCTAGCTGGATCTTCTGAATCCATCACCACTGGAAGACCCGTTGATGGCTCCCGTCTTATTTCCTGACCGTTTGGGGCATGGCCAATGAGATTTGTAAACGTCACCTTCAGACAATCTCCCTCATTGACGCGGAGCACTAAGGGGCGTGGCCGCTTACTCTCTCGAAGCTGGACGTTTCCAGCCAGCTCTCGATCACGGTTTGGATCTGCATGGCCAATCAGTTGTTTCGTCTCTTCATCAACAACATCACGCCGCAAGGCATAGATCAACCCCGCAGGGTTATGCGCGCCGAATCGGTTGTAGTAATACACCTGTTCAAGTGCCACCACTTCAGCGGTTACTGTATTGGCACAATGTGGCACATCACTGATGGGGCTCCCGGGATGAGGAGTGGACATGGGTACGTGGGCGCATCCGGTAAAGCCGATTAACAATCCCAGCGCTGCAATCGACATCATCCTCTTCCAGCACGATCGACGTCCGATCGTTCCCGGTCGTGAAAGTCTATTCCCATTCGTCATCATAGTCGTCCTCCGAGCATACCGAGGTCTAGGGTGTTGTAATCTATTCCGTGCATGAGAAAAACCTTGTGTTTCCGGTGTTATCATTGAATCCCGGCCATGGGTCCAGTCGTTGAAAGATTTGGCTGTCGAGATTCCACCCACGAGCCAAAAATGACAGACATTGGAAATTGAGGATGGGCTGAGGACCTCCTAATACGTGCGGTTCGGGATAGATGTACTCTCCGATCGGGGCTTGGTACTGACCCGCCTGGAGACCGTGCGCAAAGAGCGGAAGATCATTCAGGGGTTTCGATCCGCCGACCGGAATACCGGCGCTCGTTTCCACTCGTGCGACGAGTTCGCGGGTGGCTCCCCGCAAGTCGTTGTTACGGTCAAAAAGTACCCGTGCGTTTTTTTGAGTGATAAAACGAAAACGTCCGAGCGGTGCAGGTTTTGTCACGCCCGGCCCGATGAAGCGCAACGTTGTGGTAAACCCACCGCTTCCATCCGGCGTAACGTCCACGGCGTAGACGTTCACGGGCCTTGATGGATCCGTTGTGAATCCTTCAACCTTGATGCGGTCTTGGCATTCCGCGGTCGAGCCGCAGATGGCAGGATCTCCAAGCGTGCCTATGAGGATCGGCTCTATAGAGACATAGGCCGGATCTTTATCGCGTTCAGTATAGATTCCAAGATTAGCTTCGATCGTATGCGTCGAAACATACGTGATGCTTTGTGCAGGACTTGCTGGATCCGGATAGCTCGCTAAGGTTCCCTGATAGGTAATGTAATCACCGACCATCAGGGGCGCTTGTTTCTTGGGATCGCAGGCAGGATCACACGCCTTGATCACTGTAACACCCGGTGTCGGATTCAGCAGGTCAGGGCCCGTCATTACATAGGTCGTCAGCAGGTTATTCGCGGCATCTCTGGCGCGATTACTCACAGGGCAATCCGGATCGGCGTTTGATCGAGCCAGGCACATGGGATAGCCGGTCTGCGCGTGAATCGTTGGATTATCCTGATCGACTTGAAAGCGATCATCGGGAAACCGTGAATGGGGGTTTGTGTCGGGAAGCGGAGTAGGGAACTGTTCTTGGTTGGATTTGCCGTATCGGCCCGTCTTTGTCCCGCCAAAGTCTATCTCTGGATCATTGATGTGAAGGCGCGCATCCGCATTCGTCACAGGGGCGGTTGGATCGGCCCCCACACGCAATTCTCCTGTCGTGAAATCAATGGCTTTAATAAATCCCGCCCCCATATTCAGCGACTGCTGGGAAATATGGACCTGGCCCGCAATATACCGACAGGACGGACTGCATACGATGTTCCCATCAATCGACACCTCGAATGCAGCCAGAGGAGGCGTCGTATCCCGCAAGGCCAGTCCAGATTGACCTTGCGCCTTAGAAATTCCCTTGGCTTCATCAAAGATTTGCTGAGGCGTCTTATACGCGGCCGGCATCAGAATAACTGAGTGACATGGGATGATCACGTCGATCCCATTCACGGTCATTCTTGCGCCGATGTTCGATGCAGGACACCCCGTGCCGACTGATGAGTCGAGAACGAAACTTTGAATGTGCCCTACCATCTGAAACGGCGTAACGGTTTGTGCGTTTACCGGTGCAGCGACCCCGATAAATGCGAGTGTCATCAAACCTCGAATAAGTAGGTCAATGCGCTGTCGATTCATGGATTCCCCTCCACAGCAAGTAGTGGTTCGATCTCTTGATCGAATTCAGAGCCGGCTCTTTGTTGCCTCACTGAATTCCTACATCGGTTGTACGTACGTATCAGCACTTTGGATTTCCGGCATACGTAAAATTGACCCCTATATCATTCTCATGAAACAGTCGCAAGAGTTTTGATGCGTGTAGGCATAAACGAATGCACTCCCCGCTACGGAAAATACGTACCCTCCAGTAACTCTGCAAGCTCGGTACCATCTGGGGGTTTGCTGACATTGAATCAATCAAAAACAATCGAAAATTCGGCAAATACGATGAAAAGATGTGGGGTATTTAGAGGAACGGTTCGATCATTGAATAGGAAGAAGGATCTAATTAGATACAGGGTGGATCGAAAACGATACTTTGGAACGGAGGATAACCCCAGATGCTGAGAGATAGCGTTTCAAAGAGTCGTATCAAGAAAAGGCGATCGTTCGGTTAATGGCAAACCGGCTTCACGCGATTTCCTTCATCGGATGTCGTATCGAGCATAGTCTCAGTCCAGCAGTACGGCTAACGCCGCGTAGTCGATTGAGGATTTTGCCCTGTCAAGCCAGGCCTTGCGCGCCGCGTCTTCAGGGCGCTGAAGCATCTCTTCCTCGCTCTGTATTGACACCGATACGGCAATCACTTGGATCTTTCCCGACTGACTCCGGTTGGGGAAGGTCGGATCCATCTTATAGGCAAGGGCCTGCTCTGCCGGGCCGGGTTTTAGGTTGGCCAATTCATAAGCGGCCCGCAACGCCTCTCCCTCCAGTGCGGCGCGTTCCATATGGTCCTTGCGGATTTGGTCGGCATCCTGCAACAAGTCCCTGGCTTGGGTGCGCAACCGACGCATTGCCATTTCATCATCGCTCGCCGCCGCCTCTCTCTCCAGTCTGCGACTGTGCTCCCGTATCTCGCCCGTTTTTTCCTGGTCATCAATGCTGAGTTCTTGCAGCCGATCAATCTGAGCTTCCATCGTCTTGCGGGCGGAGCCATCGTTATCGGCCCACACCGCAGGCATCGCCAGTTGTTGAGCCGTAAACGACGCCCGATAGACGCGATACTCGTTGAGCAGCTTCATGAGGTGTGCACCTCGTGCTGCATCCTTGGCTTGAGCCGCTTCAATGTCCGCGGTCAATCGCTTCATGTTCTCCACATACTGATCGGCGCCGGCTGGATCGATCTTCCTCCGTGATGCCGCAGTTCGGTCGATCATGTCCTGGGCGGGAGCTTTGCGTGAAGCCTTGGCATTGCGCCAATCCGCCAAGGCTCTTTCACGGGCCGCACCCACCCCATCGAGTCGATCCCCGAGGGTTTGAGGAATCCATGGCAGACGCCCATTTTTCGAGATGACAACCCACCCGTTGTATTCGGGATACTCACCCATCGTGCCGGTCAGTTTTGGAGTCTCATCCTGTCCCATGAACATGTCCTTCGAGACATGGTTGAAAAAGACGTTGACCCTACCGATCGATCCCGCCACAAGATCGGCCTCGGGGATAATCCCACATTCTCCTTTCCAGAGTCCGATACCTACCAACGATTGCTCTGGATAAGCGCGTACGATCAACCGCGAGTCCATTGGTCCATAACGATTGGCAGCCATCGTGGTCCGCATGCGGACCGGGACCGGTGGATTCAGGAACTCCTGCGACCGTTTGATGATGGTTTCTGCGGTGTTCATGGCATTGAGATGACGCGCCCATCGCTTATCAGTTACGGGCCCCTCGTTCTGACGCGGTGCCCAACATTGAGTCTGTGCGTGGACAACGGTCGTTGTGCCGAGCGCCGTCAGCAGGACTGCCGGGAGAAAATGGAAAAAGATGAGACGAATAAGGAACGGAATAGGCATGGTTCTGGGTTGGTCAAGGAGAGTCGTTGCGATGTGTTTGCGCTGGTGTGGAGATCTTTAGTGTCTTCATACGGGATACGGGCTTCGAGCGCCGGCGTGAGGTCGCTAGTTGTTGCACAAGCGATGGAAAGAACTGTTCACCAACAGTGGCTTCCATTCCCTCAAGAATTCGGCGAAGAATTGTCCCAGTCTCGGACGGCTCATCACCTCCGTGGCCCTGTGTCGGCACAGACTGTCCTTCGGGAGGCGGCATCGTACTCACTCGGCAGTTGGAGCAATTAGGGGAAGGAAATGCCGGGGACAGAGTCTAGCATCGGATGGGAAAATATGGCAATGCGAGCACTTTCGATCAGGACACGGGCCTGCGTTCTCATTTCAAGAACCCGACGCGCCGCGCCGTAGCCGGTAGTTCATAGTGAAGCATCAGAACACTTCTGCTTGAGAGTGCCGACGTGCTAAGATGCGCCCGTGAAGAGCGGACGTTCATGCCGACAGTTCTGAGGGTTGGTCCCTATCGGTTCTTTTTCTACGCTGGTGATCGTGATGAACTACCCCACATACACATTGAACGGGAAGACAAGGTGGCGAAGTTTTGGCTTGATCCGATACGGTTGCAAGGAAGCGGAGGGGTTTTCACGTCCTGAAATTGACCGTATTTATAAATACCTGACCAAGCATCAGGATCGTCTTCGGGAAGCGTGGGATGAATACTTCGACGATTGAAATCTCGGTGCCAGTGGCGGAATCAGTCACCGTGACTGAAGACACGCTGACCATTGAATTGAGTGACGGAAGGAGCTTGTCAGTCCCGCTTGCCTGGTTCCCTCGATTAGTCCACGCCACATCAGCAGAGCGCAAAAGTTGGCGATCGGCCGAGGGTATGGCATTCACTGGAACAAACTTGACGAAGATATTAGTGTCGAAGGCCTCCTCACCGGCAAACCATCCGGGGAAAGCCAGACCTCCTTTAAGAAATGGCTCTCTACTCGCAGGTCCAGTGGTACACGTGCTGCTGCTCGACGTACCAGGAATGGCCGTCACTGACTGCCATGCCAAACTTTCCCTCCTCGATTGCGATCTTTCCCTAGCCACATACAACGGGATTTTCTTCGTCTGAGGGTGCCAGCGTATTGGTCAGCATGTTTGGGTGGAACCACTAAGTCCGCGTGCTCTCCTGAAAGCGGTGGCGCTTTTTGATGGCAGCCACCGTTTGCTTGGCTTCTGCTTCGTCAAGGCCTGCGCCGAATCGATAGGCTTTTGCATCATAATCAAAGGCGATTACCCCGCCGCCGATTCCCCACAGTTGCAGAATAGATGAGAACTCCAATGGATTGAACCCGGCTGGTCCAACGCGAAGATTTCGCATCTGAAACAAATCGTATTCTTTGTCACAGCCGAATCCTCCGATGTCGTGCCGAATTTTGAAGATCTGTCCACGCATGGTGACAATCTCTTTCCCAAACACCTGCCACAACCATGCATAGATGGCCAACACTCCACTAACCGTCCAGACTCCAAACCATGCCAACATAAAAAATTCTCCTTCAGGCGGGGCATCTCCGTTCAAAAACTGAATGGCGACCATGACTTCGGCTACTGCCCAACCACAGATCCAAAACCCCAGAAGGCAAATCACGAGCCAACTGTGTCGACAAGGCATGACGATGTGCAGCTCCTGTGCAGTATCCGTGATAGTGATTCGAGAGTCGTCTGGTTGTATCTTTACCATCAGGTATTCATTCTGAAGCGGTCGGCATTATGACATGGATGTCTCCCGGGATATGGTGAGGGAAAACCCGCCTCTCTTCAAGTTCCGCAACGCTATCACCCGAATTGTGATAGTCACCTCCCCTGATCATAGCCTGTTCGACAAACATTTCCGATACATGAAACATTCAGATCCCGACTCCTCCACCAGGTCTTGCCAACGGAGCTTGGCTCATCCAAAACCTGCCGGCCCAATAGCACGGCGGCGGGAACCGAATTCGGACGCGTGGGTAAGGATGTCGGTTCAGCGAGCGGCGATGCCGGGACCGATTTTTTCCAGAATGACCTGTTTAATCTGCTTGGCGAAACGCTTGGAGACCTCCAGGTTCCGCAAGGCATGACCTGACTCCGACACGTTGTATGTGGCCGATGGGGCCTGTGACGTGATGGTTGCTTCAAAAACCACTGCCAACGTCTTGCTGGGCTTTCCTGTCTTTCGATCGATCCCATAAGCTTCCTTCAGCGAGACTTTCGACAACACTTCGACATCGGCGCTCGCCGCTCCATGCGGCTTTAACAAACCGGATCGATTCCCATGCTCCTCGATGAGCCTGATGTTGGGATCGGCCTCCAATTCATTTCGAATCTGTTCCGCCACGGCCCCTTTTGATCGCTCCGCCTTCTGCATTTGTGCATCCAGCACCGGTGGGGCGAGGCTGACATATATGGGATCCGACTGCTGCCGCTTCGACGTCCGACTTAGCGGTTCAAAGCGGTCCGCCCGCTTCGTGTTGAATTGTTCTGCAATCTCTTGAGCGGTAGGTCGTCGTTTTGCCGTCGGGTCGTCGGTATCCTGGATGGCGGTTTTGCCGTGCCGGTCCGTTTCGTATACGAGCGTCTGTGCGCCATATTCATCAACGCGATAGACCTTCTTCTCGTCGTTCACATCGGCCGTATGGTAGCCACCGGAGCAGGCCGCAATCGTGAAAAGGACGGCGGCGAAACAGGCGGAAACAATCATTTGTATAGAGTGACGAGCTTTGACGGCCATGGGAGTACTCCTTTTCATCTCTCCGTGGATAAACGAGCTATGAAAGTCTTATGAGGTAAGTGTAGCAGTACTAAAACCGCCGCCTAAGCGATGTGGCTATCGTCACAATGGACTCAAGAAAATACCTGGCTTGCCGATTCTTAGAGAAAATTCGAGCGGGTTTGGAGGAAGTCTTTGACAGTTTCTTTATTGCCACGTAGCCTGGTTTGCAGATCTATTCGTGTGATGTGGAATTGTGTCTAAGCCCGCCGCTTTATTCGTACCATGACTCGAAAACGTATCGTCATTATCGGGGGCGGGTTTGGAGGCATGACGGCGGCGCGCTTCCTCCGCGATGCTGAGGTCATCCTGATCGACCGCACGAATCATCATGTCTTCCAACCCTTGCTCTACCAAGTGGCCACCGCCGCGTTGTCTCCGAGCGATATTGCCTGGCCGTTACGTACGCTTTTCCGCTCACAGCCGAATGTCCGTGTGGTGATGGATGACGTAGTGGCGATCGATAGAATTGCTCGAGTGGTCCGGCTTCGGGACAGCGCGCCTATTTCCTTTGATGCCTTGATTGTCGCTCCGGGCTCACGCCACGCTTATTTCGGCCACGACGAGTGGGAGTCGTTTGCGCCCGGACTCAAGACGATGACCGATGCCGTCCAACTTCGAGAGCGGACGATTCCGGAGGAGCCTTGGATCTTCGTCATCGGCGACGCCGCCCATTGTCTTGGCCGCGACGGCAAACCATTACCGGGAATCGCTCCGGTTGCCATGCGAGAAGGGCGATATGTTGCGGATCTGCTCAATCAGGACCTCGATCCAGACCAACGTCCATCGTTTACCTATACCGACCGTGGCATGTTGGCTACGATCGGCCGCGCCCAAGCTGTCGCTCAGATCGGCCCGATCCACACATCCGGCCCTCTGGCCTGGGCACTCTGGTGTATCGTCCACATTTTCTTCCTCATCGGTCTCAGGAACCGGATACGAGTGATGTCGGAATGGACATGGTACTATCTCACCTTCAAACCGGGCGCGAGATTGCTCTTTGAACAACCTTCCGGTCAGCGCGATATGCCGATCAAAGATCACGTACGCGACATCGCCGTCGAGAATCGCTCATCATCACGGCGTGCGGCGTAACGCCGGGAACTGTCGGACCAGTTCGCCCGACACCTTGTTCATCTCTGATTGTTCGTTGGAAGTACCTCTCCGTAGCGTCGCCGCTGATCCGAATCCAATATTGTCAGATTGTGACTCTCTTGGGCTTTCCCTATTAGGGTAAGGCAGGATAAAGTGCACGGCATGGTTGGAAGCTAAGGATCTCGTCAGCGTAAGATCCGACAGTCGGTTTGACGATTTTCTCTTCATTGCTCACTCACGCGCCGTCGAGTCGGCAAAACGGGAAGCGACATGCTCGATGTCCGACATGGCTATAGATTGTGGAGATGTTATGTCCCAAGTCGTCAGCGCCAGGAAGATAGACATACACCACAACAAGCCGACAAGATCCTATCTTCGCTGAGTACAATAGGCTGAGTATAATAGAATGATTGTCAAGCAAGTCGTCATTATCGGCGGTGGGTTCGGAGGTTTAACAGTTGCGCGATCCTTACGCCATGCCGAGGTCACCCTCATTGACCGCACGAATCATCACGTCTTTCAACCCCTCCTCTATCAAGTAGCCACCGCCGCCTTGTCGGCCGGTGATATTGCCTGGCCGTTACGCACGCTTTTCCGCTCACAGCCCAATGTCCGTGTGGTGATGGATGATGTGACGGCGATCGATCGGACCGCTCGAGTAGTCCAGCTTCGGGACAGCGTTCCCATTTCCTTTGATGCCTTGATTGTCGCTCCGGGCTCACGCCACGCTTATTTCGGCCACGACGAATGGGAGCCGTTTGCGCCCGGACTCAAGACGATGACCGATGCCGTCCAACTTCGAGAAAAGATGTTGCTCGCATTTGAGGAGGCGGAACGGCGGAGAACCTCGACCGGCATTCGGAGCCAGTTGACATTCGTCATCGTTGGAGGAGGGCCGACCGGGGTTGAATTAGCCGGTGCGCTGGCCGAGCTCGGCAGAAAGGCCATGGGACCGGACTTTCCTCACTTGCGCGTGGAAGATCTTTCCATCATTCTCGTCGAGGCTGGTCCACGCCTTCTACCGGGGTTCGATGCCGACCTTTCCGCGAAGGCAGCCCATGCGCTTACTCGCATGGGCGTGATGATCAAACTCAGAAACCCGGTGAGTGCCGTCCAAGCCGACGGTGTGAAGGTGGGACAGGAATGGATTCCCTCGACGAACGTCATTTGGGCGGCGGGCAATCGAGCGTCTTCCCTCCTGAACACTCTCTCGGCTCCACAAGATTCCTTTGGCCGGATCAAGGTCCGACCGGATCTGACGATTCCCGACGATCCATGGATCTTCGTCATCGGTGACGCAGCCCATTGCGTGGGGCACGATGGGAAGCCATTGCCGGGAGTGGCGCCTGTCGCAATGCAACAGGGACGGTATGTTGCGGACCTCATCGATCGGGACATCGCTCCAGATCAACGGCCTCTCTTTGTCTACGCAGACCGCGGCATGCTGGCGACGATCGGCCGAGCGCAAGCCGTGGCGCAGTTCGGCTTGGTCCATGTTTCAGGGCTCTTCGCTTGGCTGCTCTGGTGCGTTGTGCACATTTTCTTCCTGATCGGCTTCCGGAACCGATTCCGAGTCATGTCGGAATGGGTCTGGTATTACCTTACCTTTAAACCAGGAGCGAGGTTGATTTTTCAGCGGCCTTCTACCGTTCGGAACATACCGTCGACAAAGCATGGGCATGACTGAGTCGTTAAAGTCCGCTTACCAAACAAAGACGAAATGCAATCAAAGATTAAACTTATAGTTCTCCTTCCAAATAATATGATTTGTAACATTAAATAATAATCATAAAGTACTGTGAATATAGAATTATAGAGATAATCGTCATGCGATGGTCAGACGATAGAAGAATCATAGTGAATGCCTCTTTAGTTCGGTTCTTCCACCTGCCAGGATAGTAGCTCTCACTCTCACCCCTGTATTACCGTTCCCCACCATTCAGACTTTCCATGAAAGGAGAGAGCATGCCTCCAGGACTCCTGCCAACAATCGGCATTGACTGTGTGCTTTCAAAGGGAGCGGACGGCCTCATAGGCGATGGCTGCGTGTATGAACTATCGTCCTCTCACCCTGCCATCCTAAACCCTGAAAAGCTACGCCCCGGCGATTATGTCAAACTCCGTCTGTGGTTTCCCGATGAAGACGTGTATAGCCTGTTCAAATTAGCCGAGGTTCAGTGGGTCAAGAATGAGTGGATTAAGATCGACCTTCTTCTTGTTTCGCCCAAGGACCAAGCGCGGCTCAAACAGTTCGTCGTTTCAGAAGGAAATCACTTAGCGACATCAGCCAGGATAGGCGACCACATCATGATTCGCGCGTGACCGCGATTGCCACGCTCAGCAGTCGTCAGACTAGGAAAACTACGGCCTTGCCATCTATCAAAGCATTTGATGGAATAATCTTGGGTGAAGGTAGTTGCTTGCGGATGCCCACCCGCGAGCAGCAAGAGATTTCTTCTCCCTCCAGAAGAAATCTACCTTCACCCTATTTGGGCCTGGGGAATCATCGGGTGATATGAGTCACGTACGGCTTTGCATAGCTGTGAGCCGAAATCGATCATCCACTCGCACCAATGTAGCCTTATTCGGTCACCAGACCGATCACAACATCGTTAATGGATCGGGGGCGGATAATGGAAAAGCAACTCAACCAGCTAGGACCCATCTATAAGAACATTCCTGGGAAAGCCTGTCCCTTCTGCGGAGCAAAGACTTACCGACTTGTCCTTCGAGCTTCCGGGACTTCTGAAGATTCAAGCGTATTCGTTCGTTGTCGTCAATGCGGCCATCCACGAAGCCTGGATACGGATTTCAAGAGCATCCTATGGACCTGACCTCGGCGGCGGGGTTTGGCTCATGAAAACGGAGGTCACTGCATGCTGCTTCATCAATTTCAAGTTTATAGAGCGCGCACTCGACAAAAACGGAAGGCCCTTCGCATGCTGGCTCTCAGCGGTGTTGTACGACCAAGCCACGTCGAACTTCGCTATGCGATTCCGTTTCTGAATATGGAAGACCAATCCGGCGCATTTCAGGGAAACCCTGTCAGTGCAGTCCGACCATCGAACCTCCTGCCAAAATTTTTCGAGCTGATGAGTCGGCTACGGAAGATAAAAGCTCAAGCAAGTGTGATCATCCGTACGCTGTCTGAGTCGTTTTTATGTCGAATGACATAACATCGAAGCCAGAGCATCACCCTCTTTTGTACGCCTCCTGATATGATTCTGCCTGAATGCAGGTTAAAGAAGACTAGGAAGATCCTTACACCTCTGGGGTCACCAGCTTCGGAGGGATCCTTATTACCGCGTTGGCTTACAGTGGGTGGCGGAGGGTAGTGCTCTACAGTGCCTAGCGGTTACAAATTTGGTGATAGTCCTATGATATCCATTTCTCTAAGGGTATCCCGAGGTTCTAAGGAGATTCTGCTGGTATAATTACGAGGTGATGCCGAAAAAAACCGCGAAGCGCACTTCCTCAGTCAAACCGGGATGGAAGCCACAAAAGGTCTATGTCCCCAAATCGAGATCGATGCCAGTCCCCGATACCAGCTGCATCCCATGGTTGAGCCCAGAGGGCGTGACCACTCACAAGGCTCGCATTGTTACCCGAACCAAAAAGTAATGGTTTCCATCATTCCCAGTAACGCATACCGGTCCATGACAGCACTCCTACTTGGAGCATGCGTAAAACCTACATCATCAGCTCTCGACAGTCCGGACACGGAAGCCCTAGGAATCCAACCATGGTTGCCGTCTATGCTGTTCTTTGAATTATGCAGGATTGGGGGTCGAGGCCTAGAAGGAAGGCGATCCATTATGGCCCTCACCCGCTGATGTAGCGCAAGTGTATCTGATCGTTATCATTGTCTCTCTTCGGACACGTCTTGGACCTGGTTCGCAAATTCCTTCGCCGAATGTCCCGCGTCGCGAACGGCCTCTTCTCCCTTCTTATAATATTCCGTGCGTCGTCCCACGGCGGTGTCCCATGCCTCTTGCCCCATATCAAGTAGATCATTCTTCGCACGATTGGCATAGTCGCGCAGACGACCGCGCAGCTCTGTGCCCTGTTGCGGAGTCAAGAGCATGGCAACACCTGCCCCAATCAATGCTCCAGCTACAAAAGCAATAACCTCCTTGCCTCCCTCGTTGCTATAGGTTTCGCTGCGCATAATTTCGCCCTCCTCCAATGCGTAAAGAAAGTTTGAGCCGGCTCGTGCAATCCTAGCGAAGACTTGGAAGCTTCATACTAGAAAAAGACATAGGGGGAGCGCAATAGAGCGCATGCAGGTCTTGTCAGCGCTCACGATTTTCCCGGTACTTCTTCAGCAATTCCTGACCTGCTTCTTCACTCATGTCATTCCTACAAGAGTACCGATTGCGTATGTATTTTCTATGGCAACTGTTCATCTCTCCCGTGGATTACTCTAGGGATTTGCACAGTACTGGCCGAGACACGGAGCCGATAGAGTGACCAGTACACAGCGTGGGGAATGTTTTGAAGTGGTAGGTGAGACACTACTGAACAAAATATGCCCCTTGCGCTGTGCGAGAAAGCTCTGCCCTCGGAAGAGGGCAGAGCTTTTTTGTGTTCCAGCCGGCTGCTTCCATCTCGTCGCGATCCCGAAGACCTTGTCACAGATGACAGGGTGGCTCTTCGCTCGATCGGTTCACTCAGTCCATGACAATCTGGACACCACAACATAAGCACCCATATGATACCGCCCCGTTCGATGGGCGGGACATGTCAAAAATCTTGCTTAATTTATTGGGAATTTTCTGGCCGCGTAACGTACACGCAACAAGGGAGGGTATTGATGGGCATTGCCTCGCTTTTTCGCAAAGTTTCTCAGCAACAGGGTGCTGCATCCCCGCCTCATCACTATCGCGAGCGCGCAGTCTCCGAAGACTGGCTGTTTCACGGAAAGGATGAGGTCGGACGTGAGGGCTGGTTTGTACGAATCGAAGTCACCGGGATGTATCCCCGGCGGTATGGGCCGTTTGCCACGCAAGCAGACGCCTGTGAGTTGTTGGAGGACTTCCTACACGATCTGGTGGAGCCATTCGGCAATCTTGAACGTGACCTGGACCGTCCTGAGCAGACTTGCGTGATCGAAGGAGTTCCCCGCTTGGAGGCGACACCAAGGGAGTAGTAAGTCGGGGGCAGCGTCTTCAAACGCAGTGTACCGTTAATTGTCGTTTTCCGCCGTTTGCCGGATTAGTGCATTACGCTTTCCACTCCGCTTTTTCTCTCGGTAATCGGAGTACCCTGTTCACAGCTTGCATTGGGAATCCAATTCATGTACAAACCCGCCTCCGTTTAAGATGCCGTTACGGGAAGGCAAATTACAACAAAGGAGTTCGAAATGGGAGCACAGTGGTCCTTGAGTCAAGAGGAAGAAGACATGCAGCGCCAGAGTCTGTTTCGAAAGGCGAGAAAGGGCGACGAGAAAGCCAAGTTGGAATTACAAGAAGTCTATGGCGTGCGACTCTGGTCAGAGCAGGAACGTGCAGCGTTGGTGTATGACAATCCCAAACGCGGGAAGCAGCGGTCTTGAAAATCCCGAAATGGAAAAACTCGAACCCCGCGAAAAGCTTCGAGCCCCTTGTGAACACTAGCGAGAACTGCGCATCTGGTAGTACCGTCCTCTACCGCTCTTTACCGTCTTTTACCGGGGTTTACCGCTTCGCTGACCGGAGGCCTTACTTTTTCGTTGCCGAAACCAGTTTACTTTCGAGTTTATCCAAATATTTTTTGGCCTCCCGCTCAAGCAGGACGATCAAATCTTTCATCCGACCAAGCGCCTCAACTCGTACCTCCCATGGAGCCTCTAAATAGAGGACGCTCTCGGCCAGATTGTCCTGCCATCCGTGGTGCGATCGTCCTCGTTGCACAACGCGATCGCATTACGTGTATATGGTGAACTTTTCGACCGGCAAGGTCCTGTCTGAACTTGAATTGTGGCGACGCGGACTGCTGTCTTGACTCTCTCTTGTGATCCTTGATAGATCGACAAGGATGGCAAGCAAAGGCCGGAAAATGATTCCATATAGTGATGCGGCTATGGGAGAGATGTTTGCCCACATGGCTGAGATCATGATGGAGCACGGCCTTGTTGAACCTCAGGACGATGCGGAGGCCTTTGCCGGTGACGTGATGACTCTGCTGCAGTCCCAAGGCCATGTGAATGACAATGGCGATGTTATTTTAGGCCGATTCATCTTGCTTCCGTCCCATAGCCCTGAGGTCTCGTTGTTGCTCGTTTCACCGTTACCCGCAGATCCCTATGATGACGAGCTTCGACGGAAACCATCCCCGATTCAATTCGGTCGGACGGCGAGCGGCCAAATCGTGTTCCCAAGTCGAATGCTGCTGACGATCATCGAAGAGTTAGCGAGTAATCCCGTCGTACCTCAAGAACTGCAGGTGTTGTTCTTGAACTTTTCTCGCTGTGCGCTGCCGTTTCCAGATATCGAGTTGCCTCCCGAGGTGGAAACCGTCGCGCTCCCGACAGAGAAACAAGACATCGTGGAAGCCCTGATACCGGGATGGATTCTCACCGTGAACCTTGAAACGAAGGCCCAATCATCGATCGATCGACCATCTAACCTGTAAGTCCGATGCCTCCCACCGCTCGTTCGAATAAAGCCATCTGAATCACGCTCCTTGGGGACCTGGCGCGGAAGACCTTGACGATCATCGGCGCGTATGCGAAAAATGGTCGCGTACGGACGATTCCTTGAACGACCTCGTCCACGACGCCCTCACCCGGCATCCCCACCAGCCCGACGCGGAATGGGGTTTACAACGACGAGCGGCATCCCGTATAAATCGATACCCGCAGGGTGTAACGCCGCGCGAAGGACTTTCTCGGCGAGATATCATTCCGCACCCGAAAGGCGAGTGCTTAGACCCGCGTAACTTATTGAAAACCCGATGCGGAGAGGTGGCCGAGTGGCCGAAGGCAGCGGTTTGCTAAACCGCCGTAGGGACAAAATCTCTACCGAGGGTTCAAATCCCTCCCTCTCCGCCATCCCACAATCTCGTATGTGCAGGAAGCATAGGACCTCTCCTCGCCTTTTTCGATGAGATTTCTGTTGTGAGAGTTGAAAAGCCTGTCGTATTCTTACGAGCCACATTTGCCCATCGCCCCTCATAAGAAAGGACTTCTGCCCCATGAGAAATCGTCTATTATGTTTTGCCATAGGGTTTTTCCTTCTCACGACCCCGCTACTGGCCGCCTCATCAGATCCGGTCAATGATGACCAGAAAACCTTGTATGCTCTTGGATTGGCCATCAGCCAATCGTTGGGAACCTTTGCCTTAAGCGAGACCGAACTCGATATGGTCAAACATGGCATCACCGACGGCGTTCTGAAGCGCCCTCAAAAAGTCGACCTCCAAACATTTGGGCCGAAGATTCAACAACTGCAGCAGGCTCGTTTGGCTGTCGCTGCCGAGAGTGAGAAGAAAGCAGGAGCCACATTTACGGCAAAGGCGGCTTCGGAAAAAGGAGCGACGAAAACGGAGTCAGGGATCATCATCACCCCCATCAAGCCCGGTACCGGAGCGACGCCAAAAGCCACGGATACCGTCAAGGTCCACTACCATGGCACCTTGACCGATGGAACGGTATTCGATAGTTCCATCAAGCGAGGGGAACCGGCGACATTTCCGTTGAACAAGGTCATCAAGTGTTGGACAGAGGGAGTTCAACAGATCAAAGTCGGGGGAAAGAGCCGACTGGTGTGTCCGTCCAATCTGGCCTATGGTGATGCAGGTTCACCGCCGGTCATTAAGCCGGGAGCCACGTTAGTCTTCGAAGTGGAGTTACTTGACATCGTCACCAACTGACCGCTTTGCTGTGCCGCCTCTTTGACAGAGGCGGCACGCTATCCAATTCCTCAACGCCTGCCGATCCCGGAACAACCACTCGTCCAATGAATCCGGATGAATCCGATAGTGGAACGATGGCGAACGAGAGGACCTTCACGAATCCCAAAGACGCCGCATCTCCTTCGCCCCTACGTTGTCTGATTCTCGGGCTCCTCTTCGCCATCAGCGTCGTCACGTACATCGATCGCGTCAATATTTCGGTCACCGCGCGTCAGATGATGCCGGCGTTGGGACTGACGGATCAGGAGATGGGATTTGTCTTCTCCGCATTCGTCGTCGGATACGCCTTGTTCCAGATTCCTGGCGGGTGGCTCGGTGATCGCTGGGGCGTTCGCGTCGTCCTTATGATCGCACTGGTCTGGTGGTCCTGCTTTACCGCCTGGACGGCCGTTGCCGCAACCTCGTTCCTGGCCGCGCCGCTTGGAATCGTCGGAGCGTTGGCCCTTGTCAGATTTCTTCTCGGTGTCGGAGAAGCGGCGGCATTACCGACCTTTAACCGCGCCGTCACCGACTGGCTTCCCGCTCACGAGCGCGGTCTCGGCATCGGCATCGCTATCGGAGGAATCGGGGTCGGCGCCGCGATCACTCCGCCGGTCACCGCGTGGATTATGGTCAACTATGGTTGGCAATCCGCCTTTTATGTTTCAAGTGGGATAGGGTTCATCCTCGCAGTCATCTGGTGGTTCTCGGTCGCCGATCACCCATCATCACATCACCTCTTGCCCCCTCATGACAAAGCAACCCCGTCTCCAACTCCAGTTGCTTCAACCAGCCCTTTGATACCGTGGGCGATCCTACGAAGGACACCAAGTGTGTGGTGGCTGACGCTGAGTTACGGATGCTTGGGCTACGTCGCCTATGTCTACATGTCCTGGTTCTATCTCTACCTTGTCAACGAGCGAGGCTTCAGTGTGTTACGAGGCGGATTGTTTGGTGCCGCTCCCTTTCTCGCAATCCTTCTATCCTGTCCGCTCGGCGGATGGGTCACTGATCGATTGGCGATTCGGCGAGGAGTGACGAAAGGCCGTCAGATAGTGGGCATGATCGGTATGGGGCTGGCAGCGGGCTCCATCGCCCTGGGTGCCGCTGTAGAATCTCCTTATCTCGCCATCGCGAGTTTGTCATTGGGTGCCGGTTGGCTCTATTTCACGGTCGGCGCATATTGGTCCTCGATGAGCGATCTATCACCGACCCACGCCGGCACCCTCTCAGGCCTCATGAATATGGGGGCCAATCTCGGCGGAGCGATTTCTCCAACGCTCACGCCATGGCTCGCGCACCGGTGGGGTTGGGGCGCTTCCCTCGGCCTCGCTGCCGCCATTGCTCTGCTCGGTGGAATCCTGTGGTTGCGTATCAAGCCCGGAGATGGGCTCGCAAGAGATAGTGCTGAGTGCTGAGACACGAGTGCTGAGCGGTTTCTTTCAGGACTCGGCACACAAAACTCAGCACTGCCGGTAAGACTTGTCACCAGGAAGACCGCCTTGCTACATTCATGACGATGGCACTCGAGTTTCGAAAGAAAGATCCCCGAGTCACGATCGCCACGAGATTCGGTGAGATCAAGATTCGGTTCTACTCCGATGCAGCACCACGCCATGTGGAGAACTTCATCAATCTCGTCAAGATGAAGTTCTATGACGGCACCACGTTCCATCGTGTGGTGCCCGGCTTCATCATTCAAGGCGGCGATCCATTGAGCAAAACCTCCGATCGCGCGCTCCACGGCACGGGCGGACCGGGATACTTTCTTCCCCCCGAGCCGAACGATCAACCACATAAGCGTGGCGCAGTCTCCACGGCGAAAATGCCCCGTGAGAGCAATAGCACGCGTGACTTCAACGACAACGGCTCACAGTTTTTTATTTGCGTAGGAGAGAACAGCGGTTTGGATCGGCGGTACACGGTGTTTGGAGAAGTCTTTCGTGGGATCGAGGTTGTCGACAAGATCGTCGGTGTCCCTCGCGACGAGCGGGACAACCCGCTCGATCCGATCACGATCACGATGACCGTGAAGGAGTAGGGACAGGCCTCGGTGCGGCATTCCTGTATTCCGATGGGTGGAGAGACCAATCATGTGAAAGGTGCCGTTCTCTCGGCGGCAGATTCAGAATCCATCCGGCTAGCGGGAAGGATCATCAGAACAGGCGGACTTGTCGCATTTCCAACCGAAACAGTCTATGGACTCGGTTGCGATGCGATGAATGCCGACGCAGCGGCAAAGGTGTTCGAAGCCAAACAACGTCCTCAGTTCGACCCGCTCATCGTCCACATCGCTGATCCCCAGCAGTTGAACGTTGTGATTGAAACCCTGCCCGTTCCGGGTCAACGGCTCATGGATGCCTTTTGGCCGGGTCCGCTGACGCTGGTCCTGCCAAAACAGCCGGCCATCCCGGATCTCGTCACGGCCGGGCTTTCAACGGTAGCGGTCAGAATGCCGAACCATCCTGTGGCGCAGGCGTTCATTCGAGAAGCCGGCACTCCGATCGCCGCCCCCAGCGCCAATCCCTTCGGCTATGTCAGCCCCACGACCGCTCAGCACGTTGCTGACGGGCTTGGAAGCAAAGTCGATCTCATACTCGACGGAGGACCCTGCCCGGTTGGGGTCGAGTCGACGATTGTTTCACTGGCAGGACCACTGCCAGAATTGTTACGGCCCGGCAGCATCACCATCGAACAACTCCTCGCCGTCATCGGCTCTATTCGACGGTCGTCTGTGAATGAACGGTCGATCGCACCCGGTCAATTGTCCCGCCATTACGCGACACGGACGCCCCTGACGATCTTAGCCTCCGCAGGCGCAAGGCCTATGCCGAAAGATGACGAGCGGGCGGGCTTATTGATCCACTCGCAGGCCGGAGATGCCGACGATCGTTTTGCAGCCGTGGAAGTTCTCTCTCCTACCGGCGACCTAAGGGAAGCTGCACGCTGCCTGTTTGCAGCGCTGCGAAGGCTGGACTCCGCCGGCCTGGACAGGATCTATGTAGAGCCTTGCAAGGAAGAAGGACTTGGGGTCGCGATCATGGATCGTCTGCGCCGCTGCGCCGCGTCATGACGGCGCCTCCTGTTCTTCATGACTCGCAGAACGAGTGCTCCCATTCTTTCTTTCTCTTCGTTCCTCACTGCCCCGTTCTCCACGCATATCATGTCCGCTGGAAAAGGAGCTTGGCGATCGAGACACGATTCTTATCGACAATCGCGACCACGATAATCACATAGGAGAGAAGTCGTAGGAGATAAATAAGCGGCTCGAATTCGTCGTTTCCAAGGTGTACGGCCAACACCAGGCGGCTCCCGGTTCCGAGCACAAAAGACCAGGTGAAAAAGAGAAAGAACCGGTCCCGCGTCACTCTCCAATAGTGCAGAAAGAACAGTGCCAAGACGACCTCGCTCATCACGAGGGCTCCGAGCAGCAACTCTTTCAGCGCTATCGATTGCAACATGGACCGCACGCATTACTTCGATTCGGAAATCAGGCCGAACAACAGCAGGCCGTGTGCCGCTAGCGCAACGGTATAGCGGAGGACGCTCAAATCCATCATGGGAAAGACCAGCTTATCGGCCACCAGTAAAAGGTTATTGATCGTGACGACGGCGAAAAAGAGACCGCTCCAGAACAACAGCTGATACCGGCTCCCCTTGTACGCCCGCAGCAATAACCAGGCACAGAGGCCGGCAGTCAGGGCACAGAGACCGTAGATGAATGAGGCCATCATTCTTCCTTGGATAAGAACCTGAACGCCTCGGCAAACTGTTCCATCCGCATCTGGACCTTGGCATGCACAAGATTCGACACCGGCACGAGATGCTTCGAATAATAATAGGCGAGCCGATCCACCATTTCGCGAAGATCTCCGGTATCCGGCCTGTACCGATAGATCGGCTTCGGTTGCTCCCGCATGCACACCAGCAGACCTTGGCGGCACAGTCCGTCCAGCACCGGCGCACAGTCTTCCTCGGAGATATACAACCGGTCCGCTACCTGTTTGCCTTCCCACCAGGTATCAGGGCTTTGACGCAGCAGCAGTACCGCCTCCAACTGCGCAATCGAATCGATACGATCCAGAATGAATCGGGCGACTTCCTGTGGAATGACCGAATGTGCCATGTGTTGCTTTAGGACGTCAGCTCTTGTTCTGCAAGACCGGTTTGCCGGTCTTCCGGACGGCAGGCACCGATGGTGAACAAGGATATTGGAATGTGGATAAGAGAAGTCAGAAGCCACCACACCATCATGCAATGGAGATGAGCAGACGCTAATAAGTAAACTGAAGTGGAGTACGAATCAACTGGGGACTTGCCTAGTGGGCCGGCAAGTCCGCCCAACGATCGGTGCCCAATCAACTCGTAAGCCGAAGGTCGACTCCGCTCACCCACCGCCAAGCACGACATGGAACGTCAAATCAACATCGACTCGACGCACTTTGACCGACACCTCTTGGCCCGGGTTCGTCCACTCGATGAGGAAATTTTTCAGCTGGGCTCCATCGACAATCTCCGTACTCTCGATGGCCAGCAAGATATCGTGTTTCTGAATACCCGCAGATTTTGCCGGTTCAGCGACTTCCTTCACGGCAACGCGCAACTTCGTGCCGTCTTTTACCGACGTCATCTGGACCCCAAGCCTTGAGAAGGCAAGCGGCTTTCCTGACAGAGATGCATTGATGATGCGCTCCGCAAGGGTCCCTGGAATGGCAAAGGTCATGCGACTGCAATGGGCCTGGGTTTCGTCTTTATCGGTTTGGATCACGGCATGCACGATGCCGACAAGTTCTCCTTGCGCATTGAACAGCCCACCTCCTGAATTTCCACTGCAGGCCGAAAGATCGGTCTGGATGAGACGGGTATCCACGGTTTGCAGGAAGGTGTTGGTATTGCCGATTTTCCCAAAGGCCATGGTCGGGCCCCAACCAAGAGGATAACCGACGGTGAAGATTTCCATCCCGGATGATGCCTCAGCCGCGGCAAAAGATGTCCCGGCCTGCAATTTGGAGCGATGCGGCTCGCCGACTCGGTACAAGACGACATCCATGAACGCATTCTCGCTCACAAGATCGGCAGGGAGTTCATGGAGGTCATTCGTGAGTACGTGTATCCGTTTCTGAATAACGGGACCTGTTGCAAGCCCGTGTTTCTCTGCGGTATGTCGCGCGGTAATGACATAGCCGTCTCGCAGATGAACGCCGGTTCCTCGTACGATAACCTTTCCGGGCTTCTCCGGCATTCGCTGATCGTGTGTATCTGCGAGAATTCCGACGGTCACCTGTCTCGCTCGAAGAAACCCGTCCTGGCTGACCGGCGTCGTTTCAGCGTTGAGCGGGAGGCTGAGCATTGTCGTGGCGACGCATACACCGAACATATGAAAAGACAGGTAGCGGGCTGCAAAGAGGCGGCAGAGGCTCATGCAAGCTCCTTTCCGATGCGGCGCACATGTTCGAGCTGCCTACTATAATCGGTTCGCGTTGTTTCTGAAAAGGTGCCCATGACTCACAATGGCCTGGCCGCCGTCCGAAACAATTGTAAGCCAAGAGTATTCGGTTTATAGTGCGTTCGGTTTATAGTGCAGCGCGATCCGGATCCAGCCATGATCTTCCGGACACTATGTTATGCCGCCTTATTGCGTATGGCCGGTCATCACGCTATTCCTCCTGGTCATTATTGAAAGTCCCTCCATCGCAGTGGCTGGCTCTCAACCTTCACCGGAACTCGCACGCCATGTAACGGAGATCGTCACGCTGGCCAGGCCGTCGCCGATGATGACCGTGCCAGCCGGAACGTTCTTGCTCGGAAGCAACAGAGTCGATGATGATCCCTACGGGGGCCGGACGCAGTTTGACGATACGGAACTGCCTCAACATCGAGTCTGGTTGGATGCCTATGAGATAAATCGAGATGAAGTAAGCCTTGGAGAATACCTGGCCTTTCTGCAGAGACAAAAGATTCATCCCTCGGACGAGCTGCAGAAACTCCTCTGGCACGTCATCACCGTCCACTTCATCTCCGACCAGATCCTATCCCGCTGGCCTGCGCTCTATGTCACATGGACAGAGGCGAACGATCTCTGTGCGGCAAAACAGGCCAGACTACCGACCGAGGCTGAATGGGAGAAAGCGGCGCGAGGGGCCGAAGGGATTCCTTATCCATGGGGCGAAGCAATTCCCAACCCCACACTCGCGATGTTCGGGCAGCACCATGTCCATGAAATCCCCATTCTCGCGGCAGTAGATTCCTATGAGGACGGTAAAAGTCCTTATGGTCTGCACCATATGGCGGGCAACATTGCCGAATGGGTACAGGATTGGTTCGGGTTCGACTACTACGCCTATATGCCGGAGCGTAATCCATCGGGACCATCCACCGGGCGTTACAAGAGCGTTCGGGGCGGTTCTTGGAAAAGCCGACCCGTCATGCTGCGAGCGGCGACCCGAGGCGGTGCCTCTCCGGATCAACGTGCCGCGACAATCGGTTTCCGATGCGCGCGATCATTGATGATCGAGAGTCCTTAGCCGCTCAGGAACCGTCTCGACTGCTCAGAGCATTATGGAGTAGACGGATTTCCTGTTGACTGTTTCATCGGTCCACTGGTCGCGCAACGAAATCCCGTGGACTCATTCCGAACCGTTGGATCGCTCTCCACGCGAGTAAAAATGCGGACCGTCGGCGTCTCGTTTTGCCAGCCCGCGCCGCGAATCACTTTCTTTATGCCTGTGTCGGGACCTCTCGGATTCTTTTTCGGGCTCTTCTCATAGTATCGGGCATCGTACCAGTCATTGACCCACTCCCACACATTGCCGGCCATGTCATACACTCCATACGGACTCTTGCCCGCCTCATAACTTCCGACGGGCATGAGAGTCCTCTCCCCGATCCACCGTTGATTATAATTGAGATGCTTGGGGGTCGGTTCGACATTCCCCCAAGGGAATCGCCTATCGGACGTCCCTTTAGCCGCCTTTTCCCATTCGGCTTCAGTGGGGAGTCGTTTGTCCGCCCATCTGCAGTAGGCCTCGGCATCAAACCAGTCGACATTGATGACGGGTCGATCGATCAACTCATCCGTGATGCTCTCTCCTTGCCAGAGATTTCTGGTCGGATTTCTTGGATTTTGCGGAACGCGATGCCCTGTGGACTTTACGAATTCCAGATAACGGCCGTTTGTCACTTCAAATGTGTCGATGGCAAATGTGTCGACGAACACGTCATGGCGTGGATATTCATCGCGTCCTCCGTCACGGGCTCCCTCCGGAACACCCATCGGGAACGAGCCGGCCGGGACCACGATCATTGGTGCACCGTCTTTGCCCGTCGGCGACCCGACCGGATCATGAGCCGGTTGTTCATTCGCGAACAGAACGGACGCATCCAATCCGAAGCACAACAACAACGCCGCCACAGCGAACATGTGAACACCCATAGGTACACTCCTTCGACAAAATCAGAACGAATTCATGGAACCATCGCCATGGAACGTGATTTCGGTCCTACCATGTCGATGAACGCTGTACAACGACACGTCCCGACCCTATTCTTTCGGCAGCACGATTTTCAACAGCGCTCCTCCGGCCGTTGCGCGAACGGCATCATCCTCATCGTGCAGGCCCTGTTTGAGGAGCGGAATCGCGCGCCTATCATCAATCTTTGCCAAGGATTTGATCGCCGCGATCCTCACGCGAGGCACTGTATCCTGAACCAGCAGCATCAAGGCCGACCGTGCCGGTTCGCGATTCGATTCTACGGCATGCCCCAACGCTCGTGCCACGGCGGCACGAACGGCCGGCTCTTTCGCATTCGCGAGAGCCTGGATCGGACCGGCCACGATCTCATACCGTTCGTCTTGTTCCAGTAATGCACCGATGACGAATGCCCTGACGGGGAGATCGCGGTCATCAAGAGCTCCATGCAATGGCGTACGGACGTCGAATCCGCGCAGCTGCCCCAGGCTGACGGCTGCGGCGATCCGCACGGGAGGGAGCGGGTCCCTCAGCAGGCGTGCCAGCGCAGTGACGGCTTCGGCAGTGGGCGCATGGGCGAACGCTGTCGCGGAAGCCCCGCGCACCGACGGCTGTTTGTGTTCGCTCGACTCGATGAGAATCGGCAAAATTTCTGATGACTGCCGATCAATCAAGGCACGAATCGCCGCGGCACGCTCATCCGGATTCGGCGCTTTCGCGTGCCGCAAGAGTAATTCGCAACCCTTGGGTCGTTTCAAATGACAGAGCACTCCGGCGGCTGCGACTCGTACCCGAACCTCAGGATCGTTCAGGGCCGGCTCGACGAGCGGAATGACCGACGTATCATCAGATTTGGCAAACCCCTTGAGTACCGCTTCCTTCACCAACGCCGCCTGATCTTCCAGGGCCTTTCGGAATCGAATCGAGCGGCGTCCCGCATCCAGTCTCGCAAGCCCTTCGGCCGCTAGGGCTCGGACAAGACCGGATCCGTCGCTGAGCCCGTCTTCCAAATAGGGAATCGACTCGGAACTGTGCCATTCCTTGAGGGCGGTATAGGCCACACCTCGCATTTGTTCGCGCATGTCCTTCGTCAAGACGAGGACAAATCCCAGCGCGATCTCGCGAAGGATGGATGAATCCTCGCGCTTCAACACCTGCACAAGCTCGTCATATTCCGTCAGCGCATCTTTCGGGTTGCCAAGCTTCAGCAGTGTGAAAATCTTAAGCCGATGAACTTCCGGTGCGCCGGACGTCTCCCTGTCCAGTTTGGCCACCTCTTCCAGGGCCTTTTGGTATTCCTGATTGTCGTACAGCGTTTGAATCTTCCGAAGGTTGGATTCCGTCCCGCCAAATACCGGCTCAAGCATAGGAGAGAAAACCCCAGCCAGGGCACACAATGCGACGACAACGTGTCGTATGGACGGGAGGATCATTTCTCTATTCCCTACGCCGCTGGCCGGTCTCGCCTCGGCGCTTCCTGTATCCCCTCGGCTCCTCGAAATACATGCTGGGTTGGGGCGATATTCGGATCCGCTCATACTCGAGCGACCAATCACGGTCCTGGCTGACCAGCTTGAGCATAATCCCAGTCTCCGCATCGACCCATTGGTAGAACCGCTCAAGGTGCCCGTCATGATTCGTTTGAACATCAAACAACCGTGCGGCACGACCAGCCGCCGTCGCGTCACCGACGGCTATCCTGTATGTTTCTCCGACCAACTCAGGATGTATCGACAGAGTATCGTCCGTGATCGGCAGGACCAGCAATTGCTTCTGTTGGGGAAGGACATACCAGACCTCGGCCAAGTCCGGTCGGACGATTTCGATCGCCGCAAACCCCCACTCTGTTCGAACGGCATGTCGGTACTCTAACCTGATGCGCATACCTTTGGCATACACGTGGGCCAGAGATTTCTTGCCGTTGACTCGTTTGATGAGCGTGCCGGAAAATTCAGGCTCGGAGGGAAGCGTATCGCCGCCTGCTACGTTCGAGACCGGCACACAGGGCGCCATCACACCGATGCACACAAGGAGCATCGCACTCCGGATCCTCCTCGCCATGCGCTGATGCATCGGGCATTACCGCTGACGTTCGAGCAACGGCTGGATATCGATGGAATACCCTAAAGACTCGGGCCCGAACCGAGGATTGTCCGTGACCTTATACGCAGTTCGATTTCCCTTGGGAGCAGGCAGCAACAGTTGCTCTCGAAGCGTTCCATCCGGTCGCACCACAACCGTCCGTGTCGTTCCAGGTCCTGTCTTCGGGTGCCAGACCGCCAGTTGATACGTACCGGGGGGAATGCCGGCAATCGAGAACCTCCCCTCGGCATCCGTCAGGGCATAATAGGGATTGTTCACGGCCATGGCCCAGCTTTCCATATAGGCATGGAAGCCGCATTGCATGTAGAACGTCCGTCGCCCTTTGTTCAAATAAATCGGCCCGACCAGCGAGGCTCCCGGCGCATGGTCGTGCGTCGCGCGGAGATCTCCTCGCCGATGCTGATGATTCATGACTAAAGGGGTATTGAACAACACCCGCGCCCCCGCTTCCGGCGACGTTTCATAGCCTTGAATGTCGTGCATAACGGGATCCATGTTGATGACTTCGACTGCATGTCCGTTACGGACAATGGTCATGAACGGCTGAAACATGCAATCGCGGGCTTCGATCAGAGGAACAGAAACCTCAAACGGTTTCCCGGCTTCGACTCCTTCCAGGAGCACAATGGCGTTCCTCAATCCTCCTTGATGACCGACGGCAAAATCATGCAACAAGCGCCACCCGCTGCCGTTGGAGATGCGGCCGCAATAGGCAGGATCCGGAAAGGTAATCAGATTAAACCCCTTCGGCTCCGGCACCGGTCCATCGAGAGTCACCGTTCCTTCGATGGTTCCACCATGCTGTACATCTATGACTTCATAGGCGTTTGCCGACGTGACCGACGAAAGGACCAATGCCCAGGCAAGGACGGCGCTGAGGATGACAATGCAACGGACATGTCCCCTCATCGGCAATCCTCTCCTCTTTGGACGTTCAAACAAACAGCTTTATGGCGTTTGCAGTTCAAGAGTCGGACGAATCTCCGTCGATTTTCCCAGCGCCTCCAACCCGAAGTGCGGATTTTCCGAGATTTCGTGGACGCTTCGGCGCCCTTTGGGAGATTCGAACGTGAAATCTATCTGCACGGTCTTCTTCGCTGGAACCGATACGTTTTTTTCAAGCACCATCCCCACTCCGGGATGCCACGCCATCAAACTATATTCGCCGGGAGGCACATCGGACAGCGAAAACTGCCCATCCTTATCGGTCACCATGTAATAGGGATTGTCCACGGCGAACCCCCAGCTTTCCATGTAGGCATGAAATCCGCATTGCATGACGAAAAACCGACGATTCTTCGTCATCTTGACGACTTCAATCATCGGTTGTCCGGCCAAATGCTCGTGGCTCTCAGACCCGGCGTCACGCACGTGCATGGGATTCATCGGAAGGGGTGTGTTGAATAATACGCGCGGACCCAGTTCTGATGTCTCGTACGCCTGAATGTCATGAAACACCGGATCCATGTTGACGACCCGCACCTCGGCTCGGTTCTTCACCACGGTCACGAAAGGCAGGAACCGGCAGTCGCGAGCCTCAATGGTAGGCGGCACGAATGTGAACGGCTTCCCCTTCGCCACATTGATCAACAGCACAACGGTGTCTTTGAGGCCTCGATCTGCCGACACGCTAAACTCGTCTAAAATCCGCCATCCGGTCCCGGTGGAGATTCTTCCGCAATAAACTGGATCCGGAAAGGTAATGAGATTGAACCCTTTGGGGACCGGCTTCCCTTCCGTCATCCGCACTTTACCCGTGATCGTTCCGCCGTCCTTCACTTCAATTTCTTGATAGGACCAGGCTGATGAAGCACAGGTCAAGAGGAGCAGAGCTGAAACCAACGTTGCTTTCATGGCATTGTCACCTCAATTGTGGTCGGTTTCTCCCATCGTACCAGATGCCTGCCATAAAGAAAGAGGGGGAGCGCAGGCCTCCCCCTCTTCTCTCTATTGATTGCCCTGTGAGGGCGATTGAGTTACTGCCTTGCTACTGGAACGACATACGTCGGTTCATCAACAGACGCGTTCTTCGTTCCTGTGGCGGCACTGGAAAGCGGCAATACTCGCTGATCTCCAGCCGGCAATACCCGCAGATACCCCCACTGTCCAGACTGCGAGTAGGGCAACCGCTGATTGCTCCAGACATAATCACCCGGCAGGCGGAACGGACCCCCGGCGCTCGGAAGGAACGCGTCCAGAGCCTCCGATCCGGAGAACTCTACCACACTGATCATGTCGGCTCCCCGCATGAACGGCTCAATCGGCCATTCATGGCGTTCGACGCTGAACATGCCGTTCTGTTCGTTGCTCGCGCCGAACACGTGGATCCGAACGGGATCTCCGGCATGCGCCTCGATGATCGGCGTCACCGGATCCTCCGGTTTGTCCACAACGCAGGGTTGGAACACCTTGCCGAGGGTGCAGCCCTTTTCTTCCCGGAATTTATAAGGTTCCGCACGGTAGTTGACCGCCGTCAAGCCCGCCGTGTTCTGTATATAGGGCATGAAACTCGTCCCGATGATATTGTCCTCGTCCTGGAAGAACAGAGCCGCGTCGCGATAATTCACGCGATGCTCGTAACCCTGAATCGTCCGATCGACAATGACATCGGCCACCCAGCTGTTTTTCGTCGAAATATCCGCACCGGTTTTCGGATCTCGGTACTGGGCCCCCTTCGGGCCGATGACCACCGCTCCATAGAGTCCGTTTCGCGGGTTGCTCATCACATTGCCCCAGTCCCACACCAACGAGGCGGTTTCTCCCAGGAACGGGTCCGCGTAGTACGTATAGGTGCGGTTCTCTCCCGGTGCGATGGTCTGATCGCCGGGATTGTTCCCCACGTTCGCACCGAGCGAATCCTTGGGGTCGAACACCAAGCCGATGGCGGAGAACGACGCTCGGCTCTCCTTCATCCGGTTCGTCAGCTTCACCTTGAGACAGTCCCCCACATTGGCCCGCAACGTCAGGGGCATCGGCTGGACTCCCCCGGCGACCCTCGTCGCATCTTCTTCCAAGGCGTAAATCTTTGCGTTCGGATTGACCATCTGGATGGTCCGTTCGAAGTCGACCTCAATGGCGTCCGGCGCCTTCGGGTTCAACTTCATGGCAGGATAATCCAATGCCACGACGTTGAAGCTTTTCACCGGAGCGTCCGCCGGGCAGACCTCCAGCGGCTTCGGAATCTCATTTCGACGGCTGTACCCGGCGGGGAGCTTTTGCAGGTCGGGCACCTCCTTGTCCAATACCCGCATGATGCCCCAGGCACCCTCCGAGAACTTGGACCCGCGGCCGTTGAAATGGATGTAGTCTCCCGGCTGGAGCCGCGGCCCACCCGCTTGCGGCACCACCAGATCGTACCGTTCGGCAATGCCGATATGGATCGAATTCTTCCGGTTCGCGTCGCCCGCATAGCGCTCGGTCAGATAGGTATGGCCTGAAACCGTCCAGACCATCGTCTCGTTGGCCATGGTCTGAAGCAGCCGGAACACCACGGTATCGCCCAGATACGCTCGTACCATCGGCGTATAGGGGTCGCCGTGCACGGCACTGCTGAACAACTTGGACGAATCAGGATTCAAGGCCAAGCGACTCGAGATCGGTTCGGCTTTGAAATTCAATCCGCCGCCCGTCGTATGTGTACCCCCGTTGAGGAAGGGCATCGGCGTCATAGGAATTTTTTCCGGCATCGGGAAGGATACGGTTTTCCCGGCTTCCAACGCCACTTCGATCGGTTGCCCCGGCGGATTGCCCGCCGTGACGATGTTTACTGTATGCGGCACGGTGTCATTGAGTTGCACCAGCAGCTCCCGGAAGCTTCCGTTCACCCCATACCCGACCGGCTCCGCTGTTCGGATGTCGGCAAGAGGACCGCTCCGGATCTCTTTGCCGGTCTTAGGATTATGGTAGGTCGAACCGACCGGCTCGGCGATGAGGGTACCGAAGCCCCCGTGAGGCCACGTGACACGCCCCAGCGCGTGGTCGTGCCAGAAAACCGTCCCGACATCGGAATCCACCCAGAACCGCTGCCGGACGAACTCCACCGTCACGATATCGTTGGCCGGATGAGCATGTTTCAGCGGGCGATACAGCGTGATCTGATTGCCTTGGATCGATTTGACCCGACCGATCTCGTTGCCTTCGACGTTGTCCGCTCCAATCAGGAGTTCCACGTTCGGATGGTATTGGGCGGCATTTTTGACCGTAATGACCCGGTCGCCCTTCTTTGCCGGCTTGGTGAACACGGTATTCATCGGCACAGGCAGGCCCTTTTTCACTTTCTTCTCCAGCATCGTGAACGGACGCACCGATTGTTCATAGGAAAAGCCGGTGATCACGCCATCGGACGATTGATTGTCGAACTGCAAGAAGTGCCAGTGCGAATTGATCTTCGATGCCTGGAAGTTGATATGGTCGTCGTCTGGCCACTCGCTGGTCAACATCCAGTCGACACAATCATAAATATTGGCGCGCACCACCAGCGGATACTTGATGTCGCTCTTCCTGGTCTGCGCTTCTTCCTCGTGCAGCACATAGATCAGCCCGTCCTTGTCCACGATGGCCGGCGTATCGCCCTGCTTGTCGGACAAGGTCATCGGGGTCTGAATGAAATGCACGTTGTATTTCTTGGAGCCCGCGTTCTCGGGGCAGATGCTCCAGCGTCCATTCTCTCCCGGCTTCGCCGGATAGGAACTGGGCAACCCGTCGTCCTCAAGGTGAATCATATCCAACCATGGAGCAGGGTTGTGATTCTGAGAGAAGATCACACGACGGCCGAAATGCGGCTTCAAATGCGGCCAGGCAATCTTGCCTGTGGCGCTCTCAAAAAGAATCGGCAATCGGTTGCCGGGAGCTGTCGATTTGTACCTCGGATTGTCTACGGTGTTTTCGCGTTCGGTCATCGCGCGATCACCCTGCCAAGCCCAATCCAACACACTCGCGTCGTAGGATCGGGTTTGAGCGCGCTCGTCCTTCTGATGTCCAGGCTGTCCCTGCGGCGGCAGCTGCATGTTGACCCAATCCTTCACGTTGACGACGGCAGGTGATGCCTTCCAATTCGTCTTCCCGTCCTTGACGATGGTGAAGGTCTTTCCGAACCAATCCACGGTTCGACCAATAAGCTGATCGGAAGTAATACCGGCATGAATACGGCCAGCCCGGTCAGGCAGCTCGCGCAGATCCGGCATCACATCGTTGTGATCCCCTCCCTGCTGCAGCGTATTGTATACCCGCCAATAACCCCACATCCCCGCGATGTAATGGTGCGCGACGTGACAATGGAACAGAAAGTCGCCGGCCAACTGCTGGCAGAGACCCGAGCCACATTCGGTTTCCAGGTCCATGGTCTCGGACGGTCCGATGACTTCCACGTCCACGCGGTCGGACTTCATCCGAATCACGGGATATTTGACCGGCCCGTTCTTGGCCGCATGCCACAAAGGCATTTCGTCGATGGCGCGTGGACTTCTCGGCCAGCGAATCGAACCACCGTGCGGATGGTGGGAGTGAAACACTTCCGACCCTCCATGCACGAGGCGGAACTTTGCCGGATCACCCAAGTAGCTGCGAGGAATGGTCGTGGCCGGATCGCCGAAGGTATAGGCGCTGTAGGCCATGGATTCGTCCTCGAACCCGAAGTACTCGTGCTGCGTTTGCATATTGTCGACGCCGAAGGGCTCGCTCCGGTAATTCAATGCGCGGGCCACCGGCCGGTAGACGTCGGTCAAAGGATCGCGCTGAGGAATGAAGTCGCCTTTCTTATTCAGTGGCCGGAACGCCTCGTCCCCGACTTCATGATACATGATCACGAATTCCCGGAAGTCAGGCCCTGCCCCATTCTTGATGATGGCCTGCCATCCGCTGGTCATCGGTGTCGGTTCACCGGTTCCCAAGGGGTCAAGATATTGAGACCCTTTGGGTTCGACGACGAACGTGCCGAACAGTCCCATGACCGTCAGCTCGCGATCGTTGCTGTACGAGTGGAACTGCCGGCCTCCCTCTTGCTGAGTCGGCGGAATGTACCACTCCAGGTCTACGGCCTTCCCTTTAGCCGCGATGCTGTCCGGATTCGTGGTCGTCGCCGGCTTGCCCGTGGAGGCGACGATCATGCTGGAGCCATGAATGTTGAGACTGACCTCCTCGCCGCCTTCCAGCTGGTTGCGCAGCGTCATCTTGACGCAATCGCCCTGATTGCCTCGGAGCACCAGCGGCTGAATCCACTGACTCTGCAATCCGTTCTTGACGGCTCCGGGATCATAACCTTCCTTCTCGCGGGCCGTCCGATTGGCTGTTTCTTCTTCCCGCACTTTTTCGAGGTTCTCGGTCAGGACGTACATGTAACCAGGGTAGAAGTCGAGCCACATGTTGAGCGAAATCTCGACGTTGATCGCCGAGATGTCGTACTTCCGGACCGGCGCGGATGTTGGACAGCGCCCGCCAGACATTGATACCGGTTCCGTGCCGGGGTTCGACATGAGCAGCACATCCTGATTCCCGGCACCATACTGGTGCATCATGTTCAAATCGTTGTAGTACCCGCCCGTGCGTTGCGCGGTCGCGTCATGCTGCATCTGTTGCATGATGCGCTGATGCTGCCGCTCGACCATGGTGGTACGCTCCGGCTGGCCTTCCATCGTATTTTCAATAATAGTTTGCCCCTTCAGTTGTTCGGCCCAACCGGGCATCTGATGATTCATCGCCACATGCGATGGAGTCTCAGCGAGCAGGGCTGGCGGTGCAACGAACAGCGCAATGCCGGCGAGTCCACTCAAGACTCGGGTGAATGTAGAATGACGGTGAGACATAAACCGATCCTCCTTGCGTAACATAAGTGTAAGTGAGCAGCGAAGGCTACTCAGCCGGCTCCATCAACTAATGTGCAAATGGGAAGACAAAATTGTTTCGGTAACAACTAACCGACCTGCCCGAACGATGTGATGTTCACGTTTGCTATTTGTAGACAGTGAGAGCCGAAAGATACTCAACTTCGCATGGACTGTCAATACGTTCACAGTCGTTGGTCCCTCTTCATACTTTTTAAATGACTACTGACTATTGTCTACCTGGTGACTTCCGGTTCGCCGTCGTCAGCAAATCCATGCTCAGTATCACGGGACTATCTGATTTTTTAGGGTCGAGTCTGATCGGCATCCGGTCTACCATCAACTTACTTAAAGGGACCGCGACGATGGTGGGCGCCTTATCCACGGAGTTGGAGTAGAGCGCAATGCGCAGATTCTTGGGCCGTTCGCTGGGGGAAATCTGAGATGCCGCCTCGGTGTTCATGAATCCAACCACCAATCCGTTGCCATCCGCGACTTTATGGATTTCATAGGCATTAGAAGTTGAAGCCACCCGCTCCAATTCAAGATCGGGACTTTGCGTGACCAAGGCTATTCCGAGGGACTGTGGCGCGATGAAGCCGAAGCTTCCTATCGGCGCCTCCGAAAATCGGATGGTTTCGGTGGAAAGTTCAGCGACATTGTTTCTGACACGCATGTGCCGCCGCAGTTCGGCTTCGCTCCCGGCCGTTTCAATCACCACCACGGCCGGTGCAGCTTTCTGGACGGGCAAGATCTCCGTCGGTCTTCCCTCTGCTGCAAGGAGAGGTCTGGTAAGGACACCCAAGAACATCAAAACCAGCAGGAAAACGACAAGAGGGGGTAGGACAAGGAGGATACGGCTCATGGAAAATGATATGGGCGGAGGAAAATGACGTTTCTCATCGCTTTTGATTGAAAGAGTGTAGGGTACCAATTCAGCAAAATGCAAACAGGAAAAGAGGACTGTGCCATTCACACATATATGATAAGGGTTCTCGGCCATCACGAGACAGTGGGATGATCGGCGACCATATAGCCGGAGATATCGGCTTCTTATTCGAGGCTGCCGGCAAGTTGATTCATCGGTTCATTCAAGCGTTGCGCCTGAAAGCTTTGAGAGTCGGTAATTCGCACCGAAATTGTTATCCCAAAACCAAGCCCCCGTGTCGAGCCGTTGGTAGTACACGGCAAACTCAAAGGAGTCGGAGGCATGATTGTAGTTGTATTCCGGCGTGCGAACGCGCCAGAGTTCGACTCCCGAACTGGTCGCATAGGTGCCTTCCGTAGCCGGTCCGGCATAGACTGCATCGGAGTCCGCACTGGTGGTCCATCCATCGGCGGTGTAGCGGACACCGACGCGTTTTTCGTAATTCAGATTGTTGACATAGAGGTCGCCTTCGAACCAGGAGGTTTGGAAGGTGAATCCGCCACCGGCCTGCATGCCCTGCCGTGCCACCGCTCTGTCCAGCACGACATGACCGCCGACAACGGAGTGGAAGTTCTGTATGCGGTAATTCGCCCCATTATTATTGTCCCATTCGGTTTGTCCTCCCACGGCGGCGAAGATCACCAGTTCGTCTGAGGTGAATCCCGAATCGCGTCCGAACACATCATAGTTGCCGTAGTTGCCCATCCATGAGAGAGGCATGTCTGCCCACATGTCGGGAAACGAAGAGGCTTTGTAATGAACCTGCACGGTCTTATCGAAAGCGATATTTTTCACCTTCACGCGAAGGTATGTGTAAGACACTCCTCCGGGGATCCCACCGATCGCGAATTGCTGAGTGGTCGCATATTTCAGACGAACGAGATGACTCATAAGGCGACCTCCTTCCGGGCCGGATTCCACTCGAATATCTATGAACAACTGAGGCTGCCGCTCCTTTGCCACGTAGAGCGTTTCTCATTTGAAATACGCCTATGTGGCCCTCATTAGCAGAGGACGAAGTGTGGGATCAAGCTGCCAGAGGCTAAAAGAACGCCATGCTGGCGTAGGTCACAGTAGAGTTATACTGGTCGGTAATCCCGCGATCGTAGCGGAGCACGTGACCCTTTTCCGGCTGGATCAATCGCGGCAAACCATCACGAGCCATCAACGGACAAAAACTGCGGTATGCGGCTCGGCAATAGAACTGCTACTTGGCCTTCATCCTAAAGGCAATATCTGACCCGTTTCGAACTTGCTCTGACTTTTGCAAGAGAGGAATAATGTCTTTGTGATCCAGCGTTTCAGCAATTTTCAATGGACTTCTGAGGAACCACCGATCGCTTCCGGAAACAGCTCCACGATCCAATAGGAGCGAGACGGTTTCTGAATCCCCCGTGAACGATCCGGCATGGAGTGCAGTCCACCCGGTGAAATCTTCGGCGTTGACCTCCGCCCCATGCTCAAGCAGTACACGCACGACATCGGCATGCCCATAGGCTGCAGCAAGCGTGAGCGGCCTTGTCCCTATGATGGGAAGCGCGTCGTTCGCGAGGTGCCCCTGTTTCAAGAGCAGCGAGACCTTCTCGATATCACCTGCAGCTGCGGCATTCAAAAGAGGCGCGACACAACCCCCCAAGGCCACGAGCAAGATCAGCCCACTGACAATATCCAAAGCCAAACCTGCTCGTTTCATCAAGTTCAACTCCGGCACAAACCTTGTACGAGGTTCTGTGAACATCAGAACGGGTAATCCAGTCCTACAAAGGCATTCATGCCATCTTTCCCGTAGGCGACATCGAACCGGCCGACGACGCTTGGCATTGCCAGTAAGCGAAGCCCGATGCCGGGGTTAACTTGGACATTCGTGAAGAGAAGCCTCGTGATGTCGACTCCGGTTCGTCCCACACGCCCTATGTCGAGAAACGGGGCAAGTTCCAGTCGAATGTCATGGTCGAAAATTGTCTTATCCAGCACACGCACTCGCTCTTCAAGATTAATCAAAACAGCCCAACTGCCAATGTAGCGATTATGACCGAAGGCGCGAAGTGTATCTTCCCCCCCGAGCGTAGGCTGCTCGTAGAACGGCACGCCGAGCTCCGTCCCTTTACGTTCGATTTGCCCAAACACACCGCTGAAGAAAAAGCGTGACACAAGGACCATCCGGTCCGAGGCATGGGGAATCAAATGTCGCGCATCTAGAGTAACGCTCCCCCACTGATTTTCGTCACCCGACTGCACATTCTGATTAAACTCGGCCGAAACATTCACATAGGTGCCTTTGGTCGGTATGAGTTGGCTATCCCTTGTGTCATAGCGGAGAACTAGACCATGCCCCAACACCTGAGATCCCTGGATCCCAGGGATAGCAGCAAATAATTTCCTTATTTGAGGCAGCGAACTGACCACTCCTTCATCGACTCTCACGATGCGGAGCCTCTCTGTCCACATCACCGAGAGGTCCGGGGTAAGATTGAGGCCGACGGCCAATTTGACGAGAAGCTCACGCGACGTATAATTTGTTTCCTGCGATTCCGTCGTCCTATCGCCAAAGCCAAAGAACCTGGCAAAAGGATTCTTAAACGCGGCGAAGTCAGCCGCAAGGATGTATCGTCCACCTCCTGCCGCTACATTCTTGTACCCGAAGTCTATCCCGCGATCAACCTTCTCGGAGTACCAGACGGATGCGCGGTATTGTTCGTTATCTGAGGGGTATCCATAGTAGCTCAAACTACCGCCGTGTCCGACCAGCGGGTTAAACAAATATTGCGGGGCCCAAATATCTCGAATATTCCCTTTTGAATCGGTCTTTAAGATGGGCGTAATCGCCCCGATCCAGTACCGTTCATTGCGATTGTACGAAAATGAGGGAAGCGGAATAACCGTATACTCGGATTTTGTCGGGAGCGACTTGAGAGCATGCTCCGCCGGATGGCCATCGTCATCTATAAATTCTTTGGCCGGAGCCTTTTCCTGTTCATCCTCGTGAACGGATACATCATCTTGCTGCGGCAGTCGAGGACCTTGGACCTCTGCAGCAGAGGCGACACCAATTCCTCCAAGTAACAGGGTATGTACTATGAGTATTGGAACCCAATTGGTCAGCACAATAAGATCAAGCACCTACTCAAAAAGAATTGTTTTGGCAGGCCGGGCAGCAGTTCATGAAAAACGGAGCGGTTCCCGTCGAAGCATGCCTTTTATGAGCGTGTTCACACTGAGCCAACAAACAAAAGGCAACTCATCCATTCTCAATATGGCTGCAGGGAGGAATTGGCGGATAGAGGAGGGATTTCTCGACCGTAGTAAAGATCATCTTTTAATTCGGACCAAGACCAGATACGATCTCGTTCAAGAAGGATATTGGATGCGAGGTACAGAGAAAATAATTGCCGAGATGCAGACGAAGCACCTACCAATTCATCTGCATGGTCCCTTATGACCTGCATTGCCAGATCTGTCCAGTCGAGCCTTTTCTTTCGGAACGAATACAACCAGATTCCCTTTTCTCCCACCAACCCAATCAGATCATCATAGACACTCGTGACATAGGCGGTGTTCTCCCTAAGGCAATCTCTTACCAATACACAACTCAAGTCATGGCCGACAAAGGGAGAAATAGCGGGTTTTGAATGGCTAAGGGCGAGAATCGTCGGAGCCACATCAACCTGGCTGGCAATCGTGTTCACTGCGCGAGGACGAAATGTCTCGCCGGTTCGCAACGATTCGTCCAGCCATACGATCAGAGGCGTCATGAAGTGGCCGATTTGTTTCTCGATATCTGTTTTCCCTTGAGGCTCATGTCGACCATGATCCCCCAGAACCAACACCACGGTATTCTTGAGCAAACCCTCACGTTGCACCCCGGTAAAAAATCGCTCGAATTCGGAATCGAAATAACGAAGGGCGGGTACGTATCGGTCTTCCTGTGCCTGAAGCGCCTTGACCTCCTGATGAACCACTGGAAATACGAATGGATGGTGCATACTCAGTGTGAGCGCCGTCAAGAACAATGGTCGGTCAGAGCTCCGCGCCGCTCTTAGACGTGCCGTGATGAAATCGAAGATCGCAGCGTCCGTCATGCCAAGGCCCATTCGATCAGCATGGGGAGGGAAATCTTCGATATCGTACAACCGCTCGATCCCGTTCTTCCCAAAGAAGTTTCGCAGATTATTGATATCACTGTGCTGTCCGACCACCATTTCGGTCCTGTAGCCTCGTTCACGGAGTAACGATGGAAGGCACAAGTATTCGCGTGTCGAGCGAGTCTTCATTGCCGCAGCTCCCTGCCTCGGATAATAGGAACAGAGCGTTGCGAAGAGACCGCGTGATGTTTGAACCCCGTTGGAAAAAAAATTGTCGAAATACACGCTGCGCTGCTTCAGGCTATCAAGAAAGGGGGTCACCCGAATCGGACGGTCAGTATGAACTGTCTGGCCCAAGTAACGCCGATCCAGTCCTTCCACAAAAAAAAGCAATACATTCGGCGGTTCCCGGAAATCCAGGACATCATGGCTCGGACCCCATCGTACAAACGGATAACGCCTGTACGGAAATATTGCGCGTTGACCCCGGGAACTTTGATAGAATCCGACGGCTTCGTTGACCGAGAGGTCTTTGTCAGGAATCCGGGAAACCCATTCCCAGTGGGGAAATAATGCGGCGCGGGCCGAATCCTTCGAAAACAGGATAGGGTTTTGAGCAAGCATAAAATACGCATCGCTCTCGATCGACGGCTTGATCAGGACGTTATCCGACGAAGCGCCCATGGCCGCGATGGCAACCGCCGCCACTGAGACGGTATTCAATGCAACTACTTTCGGCTTGCTCCACCCAGTCTCTTTGCGACTCGTTAATCGGTGAACGGCTCCCCTCCACACAAACAATGCCAAACCTTCTAGGAACAAAAACGCACACGCTTGAGTGCCCCATCTTCCCATGTTCTCAAGCTCGGCAGTGGTTTGTTGCGCAGCCTGAGATTCTTGCGTTCCACTGACAGGAGCGCTCAAGACATCGGCGACGTACTCAAAGAACACAAAGTTCAAGTGCTGATGGTTGAAATGATAGTAACTCATGTCCACCATCATGATTACCGTCAGTATGAATGCAATGAGCCCAAAACACGCTTTAAGGCAGTTGGCGAACATTTGACTTGCTGCCGCAACAGTACGACGTCGCACACACAGAAGGGCGACAAGCGTCACTGATAGTGCGAACACAGTCCCGACCGCTAACGCCCCCGCTGCGATAACCAAATCTTGCAAAAAACCAGCCACGAGAGTTTGTGTCATGAGTGGTATCGTGGGCGATTCGATGGAGAATGTCGTGGGAAACAAGAAGAACCGCTCGACTTGATGAATCAACAGAAACATCCCCCCCCAGAAAACGAAGAGCGACGGAACCGAGAGGGAGGGTCGTTCAATGGAGCCAACCTCAACGATAGTATCTATGTTCTTCACAGTCTACCTGTGATCATTAACAGGCCCACTTCTGCCGGAACCAGTGGATGGTCCGATTCAGCCCCTCTTCGAACGGGGTCGTCGGATACCAATCCAGTTCCCGACGCGCCTTATTGGCGGTGACGTCTTTTCCTCCGAAATCACCAGGACGTGCCGGAACAAATTCCAGCTTCACAGTATCCCCGAGAATTTTCCTGATGCCTTCGGCCACCTCCAGAACCGTTACCTTTCTCGTTCCTTCGAGATTATAGGTTTGATTGGCGGCGGTCTCTTTCATGGCATCCACGTGAGCCTCGGCCATGTCACGAACAAAGACAAAGTTGCGATATTGTTCACCCTTACCAGAGATGGTCAGCGACTGACCATTCAACGCCTTCTTGATGAAAATGGGGATCAGAAGTTCTTCGCGCATCCGGGGACCATACGGAATCCCGTACCGCAAGATCGTAAAGGGCACCTTGTACAACTGGAAATAATTGTGGCAGATCATCTCCGCCGCCATCTTGGTCGACGTATAGATGTGACCAGCTCCTTCTAAGTAAAAAGGAACTGTTTCATCTGCGGGCTTTCCATCCGGCGCACCATTGTAGACCCAGACAGTCGAGGCCAGGTGGACGCGTTGAGCGCCGTTGATCCTGGCCGCTTCAAGAATGTTCGTCGTACCCATCACATTCAGGGCAGCCGTATACACAGGATATTTGTACGCATAATTCACGTTTGCAACGGCGGCTAAATGAAAAATATGATCCGCCCCCTTTGTCGCCGCAAGAACTGACGATAAATCCATGAGGTCCACATCCTCAAACCCAACGTCGGTCCGATGCGGACGGACGCGGTGATCGACGACGGTTACTTGATGTCCGACATCCACCAGAGCATCGACCACGTGCGAACCGATAAACCCACTTCCTCCGGTAACGATGACTTTAGCCATGGCATACTCTCCTTTGGTTAACCAATCACTCCTTTCAATGCCTCGGCGACGTGATGGGCCTCTACCTCTTCCATGCCGGAAAATATCGGCAAGCACAGATGCCGCGCACAATAGTCCTCAGCTACGGGAAGAGGACTGGACACGTACTCTGCAAAGACCGGCTGCTTGTGCAACGGCTCCTCGTACACTTCTCCGGCCAGCGACACGCCGTACTGCTCGCGCAGTAAGGTCTTTAACGCTTTTCGATCCCGCCGCTCGTTGAGAACCACGAGATACTTGTAAAAATTGCAGGTGCCTTCCGGTGGCACCGCTACCGTCGCAAGCCCCTTCACCGCCTGAAGTTCACGGTCATAGAGAGCGGCGATTCTCTGGCGATCGCTAATCATCGCCGGCAAACGCTCCAGATGCTTTAGCCCGATAATGGCGTGAGGTTCGGACATGCGCCAGTTGTACCCCATGCGAACGTGCGCGTTGACCGTGAAGCTGGCTTTGCCCTGATCGCGATAGATGCGCGCCTCTTCCGCAATGCGTGCATCGTTCGTCACAATCATGCCGCCTTCACCGGAGGTCATGACCTTGGTGGGATAGAAGCTGAACGACCCTGCGACACCGAAGGCACCGGCTCGCACGCCCCTGTACGATGAACCGTGGGCATGAGCAGCATCTTCGACGAGACTGATGCCCTTTTGACCCGCCCATCGTTGCAAATCAGGCAACCGTCTCGAAACGATGCCGCCGATATGAGCCACAATAACAGCGGCTGTGTTCACGGTCAGATTCTTCTCCAAATCCTCCGGCCGCACGCCGAACGATTCCGGATCCATGTCTACCAGCACAGGATGCCCGCCCGCATGCACGACGGCGGCCGCCGTGGCGAAAAACGTATTCGTGGGAACAAGAACATCCTTCCCCTCTACTCCCAACGTACGAAGAATAATTTCGAGGGAGCTCGTCCCGCTGTTAACGGCGATCGCATGCCGCACCCCGCAGAACTGGGCGAATTTCTGTTCGAATTCCGTTCCGTATTTCCCCAGTGTCAATTGCCCTGTCCCCAAAACTTCCTGGATCCGATCGGCGATCCATGCCCGGTCTTCCGGCAGGAACTGGATTTTGGCCGCCGGCACTTTTCGGATCGGCGATTGGACCGTTGCAACAGAATCCGTCGATAACGACATAACGATTCCTCCTTTTGGCATTCGGGCGTGATGGATTTCAGGCGGTCTCTCCACCGGCTAAGGCAATCAGGAACACGCCCACGATGACCAGCGCGATCCCCGCCCAACGCATGGTGGGAACCACTTCGTTGAGCAGAAGCACGGCGAGAATTGCGGCTATTCCAAACTCAAGGGCCGTCATCGGCAACACCACCGTCACATCCGTCCACGACAAGGCGGCCAGAAACAGAAAATAGAACACCCCGTTGAGTAGTGTCCCGATGACAACATAGGGGTTCAGCAGCGCCTGACCGAAGTACCCCATTAAAGCGAGTGGCGCATATTGTTCCAACGCACCTACTTGTTGCATCCCTTGCCGAACGAAAATCTGACCGACCGCGGCGGCAGCTGCCGCAATCGTCATGGCGATGAGAACTTTCAGCATTCGTAACCTCTTGGTTGTCTAATTGGGAAGTAATTGGCTGAACGTCAGCCGTTGCACACCATGTTGCATCAAGGCGGCTCTGATATCCGGGTCGACCAAGGCTTTGAACTCTTTTTCATGTTCGTAGTCGGCCATGGTCTCGTCGATTTCAGGGCAGCGCCTCGTTGCAGGATGACAATAAATTTCCGAGACTCCTGTAGGAAGGTGCCGAATAAACTGCCTCAACAAGTCCGACGTGAGGTGGCCACTGTCATGAAACCCGAAGACAAAATCGTTACACTCCATTCCGGCGAGCTTGACTCTTAATTTGAGCAACTGCATCCACGGCCACAGCATGGCCCACGATAAGAACCGGCCTGCGTGACGATTTCGGCAAACACGTAGGGAGGGTATCAGCGGCTCATACGGGAGGCGGATGGAGCGCAATCCAAAGTCTTGCCCGACTTTCAGAATAATGCTCAGCACCGTCGGATGAAGATGCATATGATTATGCGCATTCACGTGGTCCAGCACCAAACCAGTTTTTTTGAACGCTTGAAACTGTGCTCGTGTTTCGGCTTCCAACTGGTGCGCAACGCCTGAACGAAAGAAGAATTTGAGCCCCGATTGCAGAAAGCGCGTTGAGAAGAGCCCCTGTTCGTCGACTAGGTCCGGAATCACGGACGGGGACAGCACAGGCCGCCCTTCGACGAGAACAAGGTGCAATCCCACTTTGAGCATCGGAAGGCATCTAGCTCGTTCTATCGCATCGGCGGCATAGGTCGCTCCGACCATCAGACTGGCGGTCGTCAGGATGCCGTTCCGATGAGCCTCTTCTATCGCCTCGTTTACCGGAATAGCGAGGCCGAAGTCGTCGCCTGTGACAATGAGGCGTCGCACTCTGCACCTTTCTGAAGAACAAGCCGACCATCCTTCGTCAACAGAAATTCCGTATCGCGCCACACGGTCGTTCGTTTTGTGAAAGCCAACATCCACGATCCCAGTGCCGCCAGATCGCGAAGCGGCACAAGCCACAAAGCACGAGCCCCTTCGCGATCATCCAACCCCCAACGCATAATAATTCCGGCCACCGTGAATCGAATGATGATCGCACCGGCCATCACCATGGGCCCAAGCCACGAACCGAGCGTCGAGAGAGCGAATAAAACCGCACAGGGTACCGGCCTTATGATGATCGTGGAAAAAAGCGCTCCTGGTCTGGCAGCACGATTGTTCTGGTCCCAGTACACCAAATGATTCCACCAAGCCGTGGCTGTCTTGAGATCAACGGTCGTATCGACGAAGTAGGGCAGGCACACCATACGTTTCCCTTGAGACCAAATGCGTCGGCCCATTTCATAGTCCTCGACTAAATAATCTGCCAGGCTGGAGAGACCACCGATTTCATCCAGCGTTGACTTCCGCACGGCGGTGGACGCTCCTAAGCAAAACGTGGCTGAACCGGTCACGAGCGCAAACATAATGTTCGGGGTCAACTCGGCGTTGATTGTGAGCAACTCCATTTTCTCGAACCATGTGTTCGCCATGACAGCCCTGTACAATGTACAGACGAAACCGACGTCCTGATTCTCCAACGGGGCGACGATGGTCTTGAGATAGTCCGGCCTCAGCCGCACGTCGCTGTCGCTGATGACAAGGACGTCATGCCGCGCGTGGGCCAATCCCCCGATGAGATTGTTGATCTTCCCATTACTTCCGGCTTGATAGTTTTCAATGGCGACCGTCACCAGCTCTGGGCCGAATTCCGTTTGAAGTTTCCGCAAGAGCGGAATTGCAGGATCATGCTCGTGCTGCACGGAAAAGACGACCTGATAGCGGGGATAGTCTTGTCGGCAGGCACTCCGAAGATTCTGTTCCAGGTTCTTTTCGAGTCCGTGCACTGGCTTGAGAATCGTGACAGGCGGCCAACCGCTGGTCGGAGTTTTTTGAGAGAGGTCAGACTTCTCTTTTGCGATAAGGACACAGGCCAGGCAGACGATACTATAAAGCGACCCCGTAATGACCGGGATCAAACAGACCCATTGAAACACCGTGAGCTCGCTCACCGACTCCCCTCATGAGGCTTGTGCCTCTATCGATGTGTCGTCACGTGAATATCGATGAACGTGACGGTACAGAGATTCCTCTAACCTACCTGAAATAAGCAAAAGCCTGGCCATAATGCCTGTACGTAGGAAACGCTCTATTCCAGGGAGTTATGAAGCAGCTTCGTTGAATGGCAGGAGATGACGATTCGACTGTGTTAAAGAATTTGCATCGCCGTCAAAATATTTAGACGAGTCCTGCTTTTTTATTGGGGGATCGTTTTAGGAATGGAGAGCATCTTTAACTTATATTGCAGCAGACTCCGGCTGATCTGTAATACTTCGGCAGCCCTTGCTTGAATACCGCCAGAACGAGCCATCGCACGGGTGACCATGAGCCGTTCAACAGTTTTCAATGTTGAGTCCAGCGGAGCGTCCTCGGGCAAGATGCGATCGAACGCCCGTTCCCATTCTCCAGTCGCTGAAAGTTCAAAAGGGAAGTCATCCGGTTGAATGTCATCGTCCTCTGCCATCAAAGCGGCGTGCGCGATCGCGTTCTGCAGCTCACGCACATTTCCCGGCCATCTGTATCGCTTCAGCAAATCAATGGTCGCTTGCGAAAATCGCTTGCCACGAACCCTTCCTTCTCGCATCAGCTGCTGAAGATAGGCTTCCGCCAGCAGTGGGATATCGTCCATCCGCTCGCGAAGGGGTGGGATATCGATCTGCACGACATGGAGTCGGAAGAAGAGATCCTCACGGAACCGCCCCTCCTTCACTTCCAACCTCAAATCGCGGTGAGTTGCGGCCACAATTCTGACATCGACATGGAACGTCTTCTCGCTCCCGACCCGGCGGATTTCCTGACTATCAAGGACCCGCAAGAGCTTTGCTTGAAGCGGTACGGGAAGATCGGCGATTTCATCCAGAAAAAGCGTTCCGCCGTTCGCCTGCTCAAAGAATCCCGAATGACGCAACAGAGCCCCTGTAAAAGCTCCCTTCTCATGCCCGAACAATTCACTCTCAGCCAATGAGTCAGTCAATGCACTACAATTCACGGCAAGAAATGGACAGCCCCTGCGTGAGCCGTTGAAATGAATCGCGCGCGCGACCAACTCCTTCCCCGCACCGCTCTCACCGCAAATCAACACCGTACTCTTCGAATCGGCGACCCGATGGATCTTGTTCCAGACTCCTAACATCCCGGCACTTCGTCCGATCAGCCGGTCAGGATGAAACTCCCGAGCCAACGAACCGGATAAACGGATATTTTCTCGTACCAGCACGCTTCGCTCGACCGCTCGATGGATGGTCCGGATGAGATGGGCGTTCTCGAATGGTTTCACAATAAAGTCATAGGCACCGCACTTCATGGCCTCGACTGCCCGCTCAATGGTTCCATAAGCTGTCATCAAAAGGGTGGAGGTGGCAGGTGAAAGTTCTCGTGCCCTCTTCAGTATGGTCATCCCATCCATTTCAGTCATACGAAGGTCGGTCAGAAGCACGTCGATCGTCGATTGCTCGAGCAGGGTGAGAGCCTCGGCTCCTTTTTCGCAGGTCACGACGTCGAACCCTTCTCCTCGGAGTAGTTCCTCGATCGTCCAGAGGTAGTTTGTTTCGTCATCTATGACCAGAATAGTAGCCATTATATTTATATGCTTCTCGACTCTGCGGCGCCGACCAATTGCCTTGTCGAGCTGTGTACGAATCTGGGAAGAGAGATCACGACGGTTGTCCCTCGGCCTTGCATGCTGGTTACCTGTAACTCTCCTCCATGTTCCATGATCACGCGGCGCGCAAAGGAGAACCCCAGTCCGACACCTCCTCTGCGCTTGGTAAAGAACGGTTCGCCCAGGCGCTTGAGATCCTCATCCGACATCCCTACCCCTTTATCAACGATCGAGATATCAAGCCGTTGACCGCCGTCAGAGATGAGAGAGGAAATTCTCACAACCCCTCGAAACGGCATGGCCTGACAGGCGTTCCGGACCAGATTGCTAATCGCTTGGTGAAGAAGATCATAATCTCCCGCTAGAATGATTTCCTCAGGCAAGGCGGCAATTTCGATGTTCACTCGGGGAGGGAGAGCCCATGCGGAAGAGAGTTGCACAACGCTGTGCAAGAGTTGAGTCATATTGACTGAGGCTTTGTTCATCTTCAGGGGGGCTCCAAGTCGAAGTACGCCCTCCACGGCCTTATCGAGCCGAGTCGTTTCTTCGAGCAATACCTGAATGTGGCGTTGAATGGAAGAGTCTTTCGATCTCGCCGCCAGCATTTCCGCTGAACACTTGATGATTCCGAGCGGATTGCGAACCTCATGAGCGATTTGGCCTGCGACTTCACCGAGGACGGCCATCTGACTGATTTCTTGGAGCCGTTGTTCCATCTTCGTCACTTGATCAAGACGATCTCGCAATTGAACTTGGGCGGTCTGTAACTGTCCATTGCTCTCGACGAGGGCGGATGCCATATTTTGATACTTTTGGCGTTCTTTCCGCTCATCCTCCGCAAAGAAATAGACGAGCAACCCTGCCATCGTAAAATAGACCGTTGCAGAAACCGCATCCTGGAATGCCTTGACGTGGACGACAGAAGGAGTCAACGTCTCGCCCGCCACAATGAAGCCGATCATGGAAATCACTGCAGCGCCCACGGCAAAGACCACATCCCGTCCAGGCAGTTTCGTCGCCGCAGAAACAATCGGCAGCAAATACACTAACTCGTAAATACTCCCGCTTCCATCCGTAACGGCAACGAGGGACGAAGCGAAGATCAGCTGAGCCAGAATACTGAGACGCAACAAAAGAGTTCGGTACTTGGTGTCGAGCGTATTCAATGAGAAGGAGGGAGCGAATATCTCGATTCCCTGAAGCACCATAATGGCAAAGAACAATAGATAGGCACTGATCGTGGTGGGATGGGTTGCACTGCCGACGGAAAACAGCAGGACAGCGAGTATACCGAGCGTCGTAGCCTTGAAGACTTCGAATAGCTTTAGACGGCGCGACCCCATACGTGTGCACACCTCATGATGATCGATCAAAGAACCGAAGACAGGCCCGCAAGAATCCTTTCCTCTCTACGAATTCCTTAGGGAGCCATGTAGTTGTAATGCCTCTTCTCTACGGCGCTTGTCGCTTACGGATGCATCGGGCGGGAGAGGCTGCTGCAAAATAGCCTCAAGCTCTTGTCGAGCTGCATTCGGATCCTTGCGTTTGACGTACGCTTTCGCCAAATCAAGGCGCGCATGGGAATATGTTGGGTCGGAAGCCACCGCCCGCCTGAGGTACGTGAGCGCGCCACTCGCATCACCGCCTAGAAACCACGGCAGCTCTTCCAGCATCATCCCCATCATATGTAATGCCGGCGCATGGTGCGGATTCAATTCCAATGCTCGCGTGACATGATGCTTCAAATCCTGAATCGTCAGTGCGGACGCCATCATGCCTTTGAGCTGAGCCGCGCTCCCTAAATTCGCCGCATAAAGGTAATGCGCCTGCGCATCCTGTTCACGGAGCTTAATAGCTTGACGCGCAACTTTTGCCCCTTCTTCATACGCGTCTCTTCGCTTCGATGTCGCGAGAGAATCGTCATCGCCCAAATCCAGATACAGATCCGCCAAACGAACAAGGAGCTCGGGGTCGGACGCGTGTTCATTTTTTTGGATAAGCAACACCTGCAGCTGAGATCGTAGCCCCTCCCCCGTTGTCGGCTCAGCAACTGCGTATTCGACGAGGGGAGCACTTGCCTCGCATAAGCAGAACAAGAGCACTATGCGAGGCACAAGGCGGCATTGCATTGTCGCGACTCGATGTCGTTCTTCAACAGTCCTCCGAGGAGAGCAATTATGCGCGTCTTCTAAATGAGGATCAAGGCAGGATTAGTTACCGCTGTTTGAACATCGTGATATTTGCCCCAACGGGCATGGCGGATCTAAAAGAATCTGAAGGAGAATCCGCCTGCGGAAGAGTGGATATCACTGTGTGGAATGGTGAATTCAGCAGATCACTAGGCTAGAAGAACGCCATGCTGGCGTAGGTCACGGTGGAGTTATACTGGTCGGTAATCCCGCGATCGTAGCGGAGCACGTGACCCTTTTCCGCCTGGATCAATCGTAACAGGCTGTAGATCGGTGAGAAGCCGGAGATGCGCCGTTGGTCGTTTTCCTTTTGGATAAATCCGGCAAATTCTTCCGGCTTGAGTTCTTCAACCTGTTTCAACATTTCCAAATCGCGCTGCATGGAGCGGTGGAAGGAAAAATCGGTGGGCGGAGCGCTGTCGCCATAGCGCAGGCCGAGATGAGCCAATTCGCCAGCCGCGATGACACACACGGACCGTCCTGAGGCATCGATGGCGTCTCGCAGGGCGCAGAGAAATCGATCCACTGAGCTCCGAACGGTAGAATCATTCAGACTCAATGCAGAAAATGACGACAAAATCGGGATCATTGTGAAAGACTTGCCGATGACGGTCTGGAGGAACGGCAGTTGAAATTCGATCGCATGCTCGGACCGGTGGGCGACATCTTCCTCGAAGCACTCCGGCGCCACCGCCTTGAGGCGATTCACAATCGGTTGATCCGCCGGTACCACACCGAGCGGTGTGTCAAAATCCTTGTCCGTCACGGCAAAGAAGTTTTCAAGGCCCGCATGGGCGGTCCCAATAAGGATATAGACATCGGGCTGTTGAGCCTCTTGTAACTCTTTGTATCCCCAGGCGTAGACGGGCCCCGCTTGTTTGAGATCGTAAGTGGGGACAATCAGTCCCTTGATGGGCTTGCCCCGATGCTCGGACGGTTTGAAATCCGGTCCCTCGTCAGATGTGAAAAAACCGTCGATCTGCTTCCGCAGTTTGGCGCTGTCCGCTTCATAGCTCCGTCCGACAAATACCGCCGGGCGGGACAGCCGTTGTCGATAGTCGATCCGAGCCTGTTGCCGTGCCGTCTCAGCTCGCGGGCCTTCCAAGAAGAGCTTCCGGTCCAGATCCGCCACCAGTTGCTCCACTTTGCTCGGCAAGAGAAACTCGCCGAACCGTTTCAGGTACAACGCACCGATTTCCGGCAGTGAATGTTCACCATCGAAGTGTTGCACGATGAAAAAAAAGTTCAACGGTAAGACCAGCTTCTCAGGACTCAGCCCACTCGGGTCCCAGAGCACGATCAACTGATCATCCTCCTGCTTAATGGGCGAGAATTGTAAGTTCCTCAGGATCGGATATTGTAGGGGATCTTTTGCGACACCGGACGTCATGGCGGGGATCATTCTAGGGGATGGACAAGAGCGGCTGCAACCTTACTTTTTCCTCGTTGTCTGAGATGCGACGGCGTGTGCTCATACCAGCAAGACCGATGCGTCTGGTCTTGCAACAGCCTAGCTCCAATCGTAGCCGAGCACGAGGAAGAGTTCCGTCACCTCTCCCATCTGTAAATTTCCCCCATCCGGTCGAGTCATTTTTAGGCGCCATTTCTCCCCAAACACGATCTCTGTTCCCAAAGGATTGTCGGCATCACCCTGTTGGCTGACATGTAAACCACCATACTCAGGGGATGGAACGAGCGGTGGAGGTGGTGAGGACAATGGCGGTGTCATCACGAGATGGTACCCCCCGGCATCGGTGCAACGGCCCAGGAGCCATAGAGTATTGATCTTCAGAGTCTTATCTCTGTCCAGGATCCGAAAAAGATTCGGAGACATCTCCAACTCAAAGACGTTCCCATCTGCAGGGTTGCCCGGATTGAGGAAACGGTACCACTGAGTGGGGAATTCCTGTCGCAGGTTGAATAGTCGCGACGACGGCCTCGATCCGGCTGTGCTGAAATACGTCCGCAGATTGGCAATCGCCTTCGTCTTGAATCCACCCGCATCTTCCCGCGACGTATATTGTATGTGCATGATGGCATCGGAGATCGTGCTGTAGTCGAACTGGCGAAGGGATTGACCGAAATCCGGAGCCGTCATATCGTGAAACAGCTCCAGCGACCAGTTGCTGATCGCGCCCGCTCCTTCAAACGGCAAATAGCGTTCGTCTCGGAAACTCAATTCAAATACACCGCTGTCGTTCTGTGCATGGCTGACGGCAATCGCGTTGACTGGGATAGTGTTTTCGATAAACCGAGGATCATCGACAGGCAAGCCGTCTTGATCAACATTGTGAGGATACCCATTATCACCGTCCAATGTATTAATTCGTATGCTGTTCTTCGTGAGCCGTAACGTGCAGGAGATCGATGTGTACGGGCCGACAACGCAAGGAATCGTCAGACTCACGGACTTGATCCGGCGGAAATAGTGCCCTGGATAATCCAGATCAAAGATCTCCTCAGGCAGGTTGATGAAGCAACGCCCTTTTTCTCTCAGCTGAACCAAGGCCAGAGGATCCAGCAACAAGAGAGAAACACTTTTTGTCAGCTCAAACTCGCGCCGATTCTGCTCGAGGTAGGCCGTTTCGAGCCGCCGTAGATCGTATTGGAGCTTCTCCCCTGAGAGCAGACCTTTTTTCAAACTATCCCAATAGCCGAATTGAATGTAATTGCTGTCCTGCAACCCAAGTTCAAATCGAAAGCACCGCTCCGCTCGTTTGGCCAAGTCATAGGCCAGCTGGTAGCTCTGGAAGTAGACGCCGGATATCTGACCGATCTGCCATTGGTACAACTCTTCATTGGTATATTTCAACCGCAGAAAGTCTGCCGTCGCATTGGCATTGTCTATTTGAAGTTGATGATTTTCCAGTTCCTTCTCAGCCATCGCAACCCGGAGTTCAGCGGCCGCGATCGACTGATCGAGCTGCTCGGTTTCCTTGGTCGCCAAATCTCTCTGAAAGTTCCACTCGTCCTGCCGCCGCTGATAGCCTGCGACCGTGCCGGTGATAGCAGCAGCCTTCTCCATCGCCATTGCAACCACCGAGAGAACCTGCGCGGCATCCTCGCCGGCATCGGCGAGGGTCTCTCCGCCATGGGTCATAGTGGCAACGGGTGATCCTCCAAAACCTGCTCCACCCGTCGTAAACTGCGGCACTGCGACCCTGGTGGTCCCTGCCAGCGCGGATGCAAGTTGTATCGCGGTGCTGATTGTCGCCGATTCGTAGGACAGGCCTAAGGCGAGGGCCTCACCAATGTTCAGGAACTCACGCGTCTCATAGTACGTTTGCTTCATTTGCGCCAGCTCTTTATTCTTCTGAAGTCCTTCCAGGTTGTCTTTGGCCTCTTCGATTTGTTGCTCACGAACCGCTTTCACCGCTTCCAGCACCCTGATTTCCTGGTCCTGTCGCAACAGACTCAACGTTTCCGAGTCTCTGCTCTGCAGAGCGGTGAGGAGTGCGCTCCCCAGCGCTCTCACATCGTTGCAGATCTCGTTGGCCTTTGACAGAACCACGTTGAACCGGTAGAGCGGTAGCGGCGCATTGAGATCAGCAAGTACGCTTCCGATGTCCACGCCGGCCGCAACAGCCTTGACTAACGCGCCGGGGTCGATGGGTGGTTCAAAGAGGGCCAATTGACGCACGACGCCCTCGATATTCATGCAGTGGCGGATCTTGAAGAGTCGGTCGGCCACCGTATCCCAATAACTCAGCAGCTTCTCGTTCTTCGGGATGCAGAAATAGAGCATCGGCAGCGGAGCCTGATCGCTCCCATTACCATTATTGCCGGAGAGTGGCGGGATAACATTTTCCACTTCAATCAGCGCATTCGAGAAGGCATCGAACGTATCCTCCAATTCATTGAAGCTTTCCATCGGCGGCTTCGCTTGGGGCGGGATCTTCATCGGGCGAGGACCGAGGATCTCGGCCGCCATGATGTACAATTGCGTGGCCTCGTTGATACTTTCCATACTGTCCTGGCGGAACAGATAGTCCCCCCAGGCAATCAAATTGTCCAAGTACTTCATGACCACCGTTTTCTGGTAGGCCACTGTCCGATAGTTGGCGATCCGATGCGGTTCAAAGGGGTGCGTCCGCCAGTCCAGCACCTGATCTTCGAGATCCTTCTTCGTCTGTATAGAAAATCCCGGCACGCTGGTATCACCCGCCAACATGCGGAGGATGTTCTCAATCCGTTGCTGAATGTACTGTGGGTCTGTGGTTTCGAAGAACGGTTTCGTGATCCAATATTTGCTCATCGCCGAGCCACCGGGCATGGAGCTCTCGATCCCGATCGGGTTGAAGATGAAGTGATACCAGTTCCGAGCTTCTTCGAACCGTTGGTTCTTGCTTAACGAGTTGGCAATCAGCAGCGGCGCGTGAAAGAACAACTCCCAGTTGTACGGCGAGTACGCCCCATCAGGGGTAAAGTCGACCAGTTCGCGCGGATAATACTTCTCCGTCGGCGGTTCGACCACCCACGGCGTCGGCTGATACATCCGAAAAAAACTGAAACCGGAATCCTTGAGTTGCGTCTCTCGGCTCATCAGCGCCGGAATGCCTTTGAGCGGGTTGTAGACCAATTTCGCGAAGTCGCACACAAACGGATGGTAGAAGTTCTTAAAGTGGAAATGCCGGGATTGAAAGAGCCGAAGCGCTAACACACCCAGATAACGGTGGAAATACCTCATCACATAACGCGTAATGAATCCCTTCACTTGTGTCACTTCATTCGGCGTGTAAGAAGGAGGTGTCCCAGGCAACGGTGGAGGCGCTTCTTCAGGAAAGGCTCGCCAGAGGAGCTGATCCAATTGTTGCCGCTCCGCAGGAGTCAAGGCTAAGAGATCGATGCTATCCAGCCACGTCTGGACAAGCCCTGCATAATACTCCTCTAATTGCCGAAAGGCTTTCTTAACCTCCGGATAGTACAGAAGCATATCCACCTGCGTTCCGTCGGGATCACCCTTGGTGGACTGTACAAGAGCAGGCAAGACAAAGAAGGTCCGCTTCTTGTCGTCATAGAAGAAAGGCAGCCATGTCCCGATTGGTGTAGGAGATTCGATGGAACTTCTGGCCGCCGCGGCATTCTGCACTCCTAATGCCGCCAGCCCATCCTGAAAGAGACGATCGAAGTAGGACAACTGCCATGCTGGAGACATCCTGAAAAACCAGGGGGTCTGAAGGAGCACAGGCGTATAGCGGAACCCTTCGGCGGATGCGAATGTATTTTCAAGGGTAAAATCATTTTGCGGATCGTCATGTCGACCAATCAGGTGTCCGAATTCATCGGGAGTACCCAATTCGAGCCACTTCATAAAAGCGGTATAGGATTTGTCAGGGTTCTGATACTCGCCCACTGACGCCCATTCCGGCTGCATCACCGGTTTATAGTTGCCATGAAAGGCGACGAGTTCAGGCACACCCTTGCACTCCGCCAGTTCGAATGCGCCGAACAACTCAGCCTGTTCATATCCGTCGCTGCCAAGACTGTACCCGCCGAACTTGATAAGAAACCGACCATCGGTCTCGCTACGGTCAATGGGAAAAAAGAAATAAAATTTTGGAACGGTATCAACGACGGTGATCCAGCTACTTTGATAATAGTCTTTGGAAACTTTCTTCGGGGTCCATTTCCCCTGTTGATAATCACTCACGGCCATTTGAATTCGATGTCGCTTGACCGTTTTCTGGATGGTAATACTCTCGTGAGCTTCAGGCGTTGAGACCGTACCATTAGCCGCCTCATCAGGCACTTCCGTGAACACCGGCCAGCATAAGAACAGGCGCTTGTTGATCACGGCCGGAACGAGATAGTCGCCTTGAATATCGAGATCCACCTTCTCCCACGGTGTCCACTGTCGATAGTCATAGCGGCGGTAGTAATAGAGATGCGGTGCCGCGCCTTTTGTGCGACCGAAGACATGGACGATGGTATTGTCACCGTCATCCTCTTGATAGAATCCGGCGATTTCGAGTTGGGCCACATCATCCAGTTTCTCCAGATACGTCGCGAATGCCGCCTCAACCATGACCTGGTTGATGTCGTTCTGCAGGAGATCCTTTTCGAGATCTTTGAGGAACGGAGACCGATCCGGTTTCAACTCCGGCTCGATCCAATTTTCCGGCCAGAGAAAGACTTTGCGGTTTGCCTCCCACACCCGGTACTTGCGCATCCAGGTCCACCAGCGCCAGGCGCTGTCGCCGTCCGCACCATCTGCCTGCACCTTCACGTCCGGCTCCAGCCCCATGAAGCAGCGCTGCACGAACAACTGCACGGAGCCTGAAGCCTGTACCAGGCGGCTTGTCAGCAGGCACGAGCTCATCTCCACATCGAGGAGATAATACGCATAGAGATCGTTCGTGTTCTCCCATTTCCCGCTGGGCGCGTCTGTAGGCATGGATTGCGCCAGCAGATAAGCAGTCAGACTGTCCCGTTTCCGCTCCCGCAGGACATCCTGAATGTTCGCGCTCAGTGTGAGCCATGTTTCAACACCGAATTTCGACCGAAGCAAGTCGTTGAGTGTTTTGGCATGGACCCCGGTCATTGTGGTGGCGGCGAAGGCTTTGACCGCATCGGTCCCCGCATTGAGATTCGTCAGATAGTAGAACGTCAATCGCAGTCGATCCCAAGTTTCGGCTAATAGATAGTCGGCAGGGTAAGCGAGGTCGAGCGAAGCAACCAGAGCTTGCACATCGGCAGCAGCCCAAGCGTCGTTAAGCAGATGAACATCAACAGCAAAAGCAGCAGCCGGATAGGAACCGCCCCCCAATTTATTCAAGACCTCCACAAAGGTGATGCCGGCCTCCGGCAACATATCGCGAATTTGAAGGAGCCGGCTGGCTCTCAAGAACTTTTGAAGAGGGGCAATTGTTCCGGTACTGTCCAGCGGCAGCGTCCCAAAATCCAAAAGCTGAGCGCCGGCTGGGAGCCCCGCCAGCTTTTCATGATCGGTCAACGTCAGCTTCCATTGCTTCCAAACCATGGCGACTCGGCCGGCCCAGAACCATCCGTCAAACGTCAGTTTCAATGTGGCATAATCCACCACGCCTGACGTGCCGACAAAGGATGGGCCTGTCAAGTGCGTAAGCAGCGTGTCAGGGAGGATCGGATAGTCAGTCAATAATCGCCGACATAAAGCCTCCGTCAGCCTCAATTCGGACGCGGCGCTTTGAACGACCGCGTTCTTCGAGAGCGTATCGGATAAATACATCAGTGCCTTGGTCACCGCGGCAGCCATGTTATCGCCTACATGGTCCTTGAGCGGGAATTGCAGATCCGTATCGACCAGCCAAATGCGCGGGTCTGGAGGGGCAATCATGACCGGTTGTGTAGCCAAGCTTGTGATAGCTGCACGGTAGGCCGCATCGGAGGACAGCGCATCGAGCGCAGCCTTATCATCCTTCGAGAGGATACCGGCCACGCTGAGCAAGCGTTGCTCAGCATCGTAAAACATCCTGGATGCAAGAGAAGGGTCTGGCAACGATTGAAAATCAACCGCCGAGGGCAGGCCGGCGAGTGGGGCCGTAAACAAAGGCTCAAAGAATTTCAGCGCGAGGCGCGGTTGAGTAAAGAGGTCATTAATCGCGTCTTGATAGGCCGCGTCGCCGATCACGGCTGCGAGCGTCGCCTTCTGGGCGGGCGTCATCAACCCGGTGAAGCTGATCGTCTGCTTTGCTTCATCGTAGCGAATGGGGATGGTCGCCTTGATGGCAGGAGAAAAATCGAACCCGGGCGGCAGTCCAACCGCCGTCGTTGCCACGCGGACGTCATCCCGTAAGGTTCCCAGAAAGAATTGCGTGCCCGCCTCATTTCTCTGTAGTTGTTGTAGAAGAACGGTCAGAAGTGCCGTGAGCCCGTCGATGTCGGAGGGCATTGGCTGCTCGTACTGAGCCTTGATCGCTTGCAATTGTTTGCGCAGGCCGGAGAGGAATCGAGTCGCATCACTTTCTTTCATCGCCGCTTTGGCGTTCCGGTCCGCTGCAAGAATCCAATTGAGGACATCCGTCGAGAACCCGGTTGCTTTGACCGAACGAACGATGTTCAAGAAAGCTAGGGCCTCCTCGGGCGAGGCAAAGAACGGAATATCTTGGTGCACCAGTTTGAGGAGCACGGTCCACTCTTCAATCGTCAGCTTGAGCCATTTCGCCAACCAGGCATGCCGCCAGAGGAATGAGAGATTTCCGAGCGTGAGATCATCGGTGATATAGGGCAGACCATCGGAGGCTTTGGTCAACGTCTTGAGCAGATTCAGATCAGCTTCTCGGATACCCAGCGCCGCCAAGACTGTCGGCAGGTGAGCTGAAATGGTTTGGCCTGCAGGCAGATCCCCCGTGCCGGGGTCGAGTTGGAACGCGGGGTCGAGCGGATGGATGAGTCGCTTGTTCAAGAACACACTCTGATACAGACCATCCGCTCGTTGGTCGAACGGCTTGGTGAAGTGAGTCTCGGTATTCAGGTTGCCGAACAACGCACAGCCCTGTTCCACAGTCACATGTCCACCGAGTCCACGTCTCACTTCACAGAAATTGAACAGGTTGATCAGGAAGGGCTCATCCAATGACCCGTTGCCGAGACGAGGATGGCGGATTACGAAATCGAGCTCCCACAATTTCCAATCCGCGAGTTTCCACCACAGCCGCAGAAAACGATGGATCCGATCGAGTGTGATGGGATCCAAATGCGTGATGACCTTCTTGTCCGTATCGCAGGACACATCGAGGTGACGGATGGCCAGGTCGCCGGATGGATTGATGAATTTCAGATCGAGCAAGGCCAGGAGGTCGTCATATTCCAGGCCGGTTTTTTGGAGAAAGGTTTTGACGTTCGACAAAGTCTTCGCCAGGAGAGGATCGTTGACGGTCGTCACCGCCGCCAACCAATCGGCATTCCCCGCCTCCCCCCACAACTCCTGTTGTCCAGCCGCTGTCGGATCGGCGACCAGAATGAGGCGCTTCTCATCGAACGCGGCGGCAGGGTCGGCGCTGATTCCAACATACTCGGCCGCAATGTCCCCATCGTTGGGATTGTTGGGCGCGGCCGTCCCTCGGAAGGTCCGCATGAGATCCCACCGTTGCAGATTGCACTGCTGAAGGGCGGCGCGCACTTCTTCAGCGAAGAGGTCAAAGGGCAACGCAAATGGAAATCGAGCTTGGCGTAATTGTGCATAGGCCTTCGAATTCACATATTGAGGATAGCCCCGTAGCTCTTCAGCACTGGCTTTCGTGTTGGGGAGGAGTTGAGCAAAAAAATTCGGACTCCCTTTTTTCTTGAGCAGGTATGTCGCTTCCTCGCCGTGCGCCACCCATTGGTCCGGATCGGCCGGATTCACTTGCGTAAGGGAGAAGTCCGCACCGAGGCCGATCTGTTGTGCCGTGAACGCTCCCGCCACCGCAACCTTGGCGGCGGCAGGATCGGCCGGCATGGTCGTGAACCCCGCCAGCTCGACATCGTTCTCGCCGGTCGAGTCGACCACCGCTTCCAACACCTCGCAGACCACATCGATGTAGGGCAGCGGCGTCAGCGCATTGGGACAGTTCAGTTCCAGGTAGCCGAGATCGGGGCGCCGCCCGAACAGAATATCCTTGACCGTCGCGCCAGGCTTGGCCGACCGGCGATCCTTGAGGAACATCAGCAGATCCGCGAAATAAGCCGCAGGACTCAGCACCGAGCGGCAATCTTCGCACTCACAGAAATCGCCGGCCTGAAAGAGATTGTTCCAATTGGGGAACGTCTGCAGAGCCGCCTGGTCGTGTTGTAAGACCCGAGGGACAGCGTCCGGTTCCAGTGACTTGAGGTCGGCTACGATTGTTAAGACGGCGGCATGGGTATCGGCGGCGCGATTCCAGGCAAGGCCGGCGCCCTCAGCCGTGAAACCCGGCTTGCCCGCATAGCGGCGGACAAACTCGCTTCTCCCCAGGCGATAGATTCGCTGGGCGGAGTGGAGGTTGTCGGCGAGGAGGGCATCCGTGGCCTCGAACGTCGGTGCCAGCTTGAAGACGCGCTGCACCGCTTTCAGCTCCAACCGGAACCCGTCATCTTGCGCCAGCGCCCGATCAGTGGACACGGCATGGGTCTTGAGATAGTCATCGATCGGCGTCCTCAAGAATTCAAAGGCGGGGTGACGTTCCAAGAAACCAAGCAAGACTGGTCCATGACGCAGGCCTTGAGCACCGCCATTCTGCAAGACCCGTTCAAGTCCGCCGGCGAAGGCCGCCGTCGGGAACGCTTCGCGAAACTGGCGCGCCAGCGTTTTCCCATAGATTTCGGCATCCGGCAGCGGTGATCCACTGGTAATCGTGCCGACCTGTATGGGCGGCGCGAGAGCCCCGGCGGTAACCTGCGCTTTAACCACGCGCACCCATTCATGTTCATCCTTTTTGGCCAGCGTACGAATTTGATCCGGTTGGCGAACGCCAAATTCCCGCTTGATTATCTTGACGACGGAAAAATCGCCCTGGGTGATATCCGCCAACTGGAAGGACGTTTGCAGATCGGCGATCTCCGCCTTCGTGAACGACCGGTCTTGTGACAAGGCGGCGATGACGTCCGCCGTCAATGCTCTGTGCTCGTTGTACAGGCGCGCGAAAGTCTCCCGCTTGGGCGCACTCGTAATTCCGGCGTCGTCCAGCGCCAAGGCGGCAAAGGTCGCCTTCCCTGCTCCACTCACCGACTGTGCGGCGGCGAAGGCTCGAAAGGCCTTGACCCACGCGGCGACGTTCTCTTGGAATGAAGCGGGAATCTCTTGTTGATGAAATCCTCTGACGAGCGCCTTCTGCACAGCCGCGCCGTCGAGCGATGGCAATGACTTCAAAACCGTCGCCAGCTGATCGCTGAGACTTTTTCCGTCGGCGAACTGATAAAACGATCCGCCCAGCAGCACAAACCAGAATTCGGCTGGGAGGTTTTGCTGTGCGAGCCGGTGTGCTAGAGCAAAACGGGCAAGAGCCGTTGTATCAAATCCCGTTTCGCCTGTCAGAAAGCTCAGATCTTGATGTTGGGCATCCTCTTCAAGATCCTGAATCCTGAGATTGTTCAGTAACGGTTTGAGCCTGTGCCCGATCTTTTCAAACAGTGACGGCGGTTGTCGCACATCAGCAGGAATCGTGACATCAACGACAGCCGACGGCGGGGCGTTGAACAGAATCGGCGAGGTCGCGAGCTGCGAGCCATCGGCGGCGAAGACTTTGACAACGAGATCTGCGCTGCCGCCCTCTGCATTAGCAAATGCATCGGCGCTGTATTGAATGCGGTACAAGCCGTCCTGATTAGTTTGCGTCTGACCCAGCAGTTGTTCCGCACGCAAATCCCGATCGAAGGCCGATACATTCAAGCTCGCGGCCGGAGAGCCGTCGGCAAGGCGAACAGTGCCTTTTACTTCATATGGTGGGTTTGAAGCTGACGCACGAGCATCCATGATGTCCCTCCGACCATAGGGATGGCTTCCGGATTCCTTAAAACAGAAAAGACATCCGACCCTTTAATCTGCGCCCATCTTACAAAGGTTCTGACACCTTTTCCTTCCACCCATCGTTCCTTCTGAACGACGATTCGTGCATTATTGGTAATTGATGTAGATTGCGAGTTCAATGATCAACATCGAGTTGTCCAACCGGCATCTCGCTCACCAATGTTGTGAAGCAAACGGTGGGTGACTTGACCCCGAAAGCTGATACGTCCTGCCAACGAATACTGGAGCTGGGATAGGATGCAAATTTGGGTACTTACTCCGTTCGAGATAACCATGTGCACCGTGACAGATGGCACAAAATGGATCGCGGCTTCCATGTTTTAGGGCGTAATCTATCTGTTTCTGATCGTATGGGATAGGGTCCTTTTTCATGAATAGAAGATGTGCCACGCCTCCCGCACCTGCCGCAGCCCAGGTGAGAGGATTAGCTATGATAGGAGCGACGATGTACTTCGTGACTGCTGGCGCGACATATCCGGCAACGACTATGTTAGTCAAAGCGCTTCCTTCGTCTTTGGCTGTTACAGCCGCTAAAACAGGGACACGAGATACTGCCGCGTCAAAAGCCAAATTACCTGCAAACTCCTTTAGGTTCTTGGATCTCAGAGCTGCAAAAACAGCCGCGAGCCCTAAGCCAATCCATTTGTAAGCGCCGCTACCACTACTTGATAATTCCTCTCCTGCATATCCCAGCGGCTTGAAATTTCGCGCGAGCCGTGAGGCATTTTGTTGTTGTGCTCGAATCTCCGGAAGCAAATCTTGCGCACTACGAATCGATTCTGCTGTCTTTTCAAGAGCGCTATCGAGTTGCTTACCCATCCCTTGGACATGCAGTTTTTCCCATTCGTTCGGGGTCAACGTGCTGTTTAGCGACGGATCCATTGCTATCTCAAGCTCACCTCGCAGATTATCGATATTGGCATGCTCCGAGAGTGCCCTCTCGATTGCCTTAAGTTCTTGTTGGGCACCGGCAAGTGTTCGCTGACTGCGATTGATAACCTCACCCAACTTGGTTGCTGTTGCTATGTCCTGATTTCTCGCCGCAGTAAGATATGAAGGCAATGTGTCGCTATACTCACGAGCTGCTTGTGCGAGACGGCTCCTAACACCCTCGAAATTGTAAAGAGCGGTTTCTGCAGACTTCAGTCTGCTCTCTATTTTGGTGACGACCTCATCTACAGACTGTGTTCCGGAGAAGTCAGAAAACCTTATTGGGTTGTCACGAACATACACATACATACTCGGCATGTCCGCGAGACCGCCAGGATCATAACTGGTCCATCTTCCTAACCATGGCGCGTAATATCTCATTCCGTGGCATGCAAATCCTGTCTCTTCGTCTCGTTCCATCCCCGTATACCGATACCGCTTCGGACTAACTTCCACCGCGCTTCTGATCGCCTGATACGACGTGCTGCCATAGGGATAGTACTCTTCATAGGAAATGACCTGACTCGCGCCATCCAGTTCGAGCGATGCGGAGCCCAGGTGATTGCTGCATTGATAGCGGATCAGTTGTGCCGGCGAGCCGTCGTTGCCCTGCGTCCGTGTCTCCACTAGAGCGATGCGCTGCTTATCGTCCATGACGTGCAGCGTCTCGCGTTCGAGTGTGACGGTCCCTCCACCGTTTCGTCGGCGGAAGATGTCGAAGCTCCCAACATAAATTCGCTCCTCGATCAGCGCTCCGTTGTTCTTTTCCACAACCTTTCGTACGCGCTGCCCACCGGCATCATAGGCGTAGAACGCTTCGCCACCGCCGGCTAAGTCGACATGCAGCAATTCATCCTTGAAGTCCCAATCCATCTGCGGCAGATGCGCCATCGCCAGCATGTTGCCGTGGGTATCGTAAGGATAGAGTTCAGGAGGCAAATCTCCGTTCGCGCGCCCAACAATTGTGCTGCTCAGACGATTACTTTTCTTTGTGAGTTCGAGCTGACTCGTCTCATTGTAGGTATAGCGGCGGGTCCAGTTTCCATTTGCCGCCTGATGGATCATTCGGTGGAAATTGCCGACCGGATCGTACTCATACCGCTCGGTATAGCGGCGCATCGCCTGACCGTTCTGCGGATGCTGCAATTTGACACGGAACTCATCGTCCCAGGTGGTTTCGGGCTGAGAGACTTGGCCGATATGCTCTCTTCCTGTTGCAGTAATCAGACGATAGATCGCATCGTACTCATAGTCGTTGTCGGGCGTGACAACGGAATTCTTAAAATACACCGTCTGCTGCGCGTCGTCTTGAATATGTGTGATGTTGCCGATGGGGTCGTACGTATAGGATAGGCCTTGCATCGGAGTTTGATCACTGAGTCGCGTGGTCTTGAGATCGTTGAGCCGGAATGTCAGAGGATCGTACCGATATTCGGTCATGACTCCATTGCCGTACTCGATAAGTACACGCCGACCTTTGGCATCGTAGTCGATGTTGGCGACAAAGCGTGTTGCGGTCGACGCTCCCCGCAGATTGACATCCATCTTCTCAAGGAGATTGGCTTCGTTAAATGTCGGACGGTAGATGCTGCCGTCCGGTGAAACCGATGCAAGTGGCCGATTGAGGGCGTCGTAAGTCGTACTGCCGGCAAAGACCTGCGCCTCCAAGGCCGGGTTGGCCGCCCAGTCGAGTGTGGCCTTGTATTCCTTGGCCAATCGACGCGCGCTTTGAAGCAGGTTGCCCTTGAAATCGTAATCTTCCGTGGTCATAACTCCAGCTTGATCGAGTAATTGGACGACTTTGCCTCGCTGATTCTTCATCTCCGGATTCGGTCGGCTTTCCCCGTACACTGTATGTCCGATGAGAACCTCCGGCATAGCGCCTTCCTGAAGAAAAATTTCGGTGGGACGCCGTAAAGGATCGTACGCGGTGCGGAACCGGTGATCGCGGCTGTCCCAGACACGGATGGGTTTGCCCGTCACATCATTCAACATCCAACGCTCGCCGGCTTCCATGCTGGCTTGATGCACGCGCGTACCGAGCAGGTCATAGTCGTAACGCATGACAACGCGGTTGTTGGCATCGAGAACTGCACGCTGGTTGCCCTCGATATCCAGTTCAATGCGAGTGGGGTATTGGCCGGCTGCCGCGTTGTCGGCGATCGTGAGAAAGGTTCGACCCAGCGAGTCTGCATGGGCCACCGATGGCGTGCCGGCATGGGCCGCCGCCTTGATCGCCGCCGCCTGCTCCAGCGCGCCGAGACCGCCGCCCGCTCGTTGCCCATACCATGTAGGCAGATATTCACCGTCCGGCAGTCGGCGGAAGAACCCGCCTACCTCGGCATCGGCTCTCGGATCGGCTACCAACACTGTGTCATTGGCGTCCCAACTTTCCTGTCGCCAGGGATCGAAGACGACTTTCTCCCAGGTGTGGTTCGGGTGTAGCGTGGCGACGGCCCGTTCGACCGGATCGTAGAAGAGCACCGGACTCACGCCGATGCGCACATCGAACTCGAAATGATGGGTATCGGTAAAAAAGGGCTCGTACTGACGAACCGGCTTGCCCTTGTTGTTGAAGACCGTCCAGCCGGTGCCGACCCACCGCGGGCTGACTGGATTTGGCGTCATGACCGGCCGGCCATCGACCTCGACAATAATCTTGCCGTCGGCATCGCGCTGCGGCACCGGCCCCGGCTCTGCCTGAACCTTTTTTTGGATCTCGCGGCCGAAGCCGTCTGAATAGGAAAAGCTATGCTGGATTTTCGTCTGCTGGCCTGGTTGTAGATCGGCGTCATGGGTCTCACGAACGAGGGTATAGACGACGGCGGGTTGTGGATTCGGTTGATCCTTCGTTCGAGCATAGGCGAAGAGGTCATACACTAACCGCGTGGTGGCACGTTGTAAGATGGCTTGAGGATTGATCAAGGGGTCTTGCAGATGCGCCGTGACGGTCGCGTCGTCCAGGTCTGTCGCAAAGTTCTCCAATGAATCTCCCAAGTTCTCCGTCACCTTCCCCATCACGACAGTCCCGACCACCATGCCTAAGACGTCACATGCCACTTCAGCACGGTTGCCATTGGGATCCGTGATTCGCCTTGGCGTCAGCAAGCGATAGTCGTTCATCGAACGGGTGGTGTTCCCGAGTGCATCCTGCGTTTCGACCGCGAGCAAGTTGTAGGCATCGTAGCTTACAAGACTCTCTGTATTGACCACGTTGGTATGGAATGGATTGCGATAGCGGTGCGGCACAAAGAAGTGTTGGCGGGCAAAGGTAAGTTCTACCGTCGCCGTGTCCGCGGTTCCAGGCGATAAGAACATTCGCCCCGACGGAATCCACCAGCTGCCATTCCCATCCAGGTCAACATATCCACCTCCATCGGACCCTTGGCTACTCAGCACAGCGGAAGGATTTGGCAATAGCGGCTGACCGTTGCGTTGGAACACTTGCGCAAGCAATCCCGGCGTGAAGGGAAGTTTATAGCTTTCGAACGGGATGCCGAGTGATTCCACCTGGCCTAATGCAAGCGGCCCCGATAGATCATTGCGTCGATAAAGGCTTCGCATGTGGTGGATGAGCCGCCGATATGGGTGGTCGGCTGTGGCTCCTGTCCCGGACACATCTTCATACGGCAAATCGTGTAGTCCGTCGCCGGCTTGGTTGACTTTGGCAAGCAGTTCGCCGAAACGGAATAGATTCGTCACCACAGGCTGGTTCTGATCGGGTGTCACCTTCAAGAGTTCAAACATCCGGACTTGCGACGGCAGCGGTGTACGATAGGCGTCTGCTTCATCGACGGCATTCGTAAACTCACGTTCGGTCACGCTCACGTGGAGCTGTTCCTGCTTGAGCCTGTCGTCCCCTTGCAAAGGACTGAGACCAGGCCGCCGGCCATAACCGATGGCCACGGACTTAAGGATGTTTCCGAATCCGTCGACCTCCAGCGTCATCGCATGCGTGACACGCGGATCGGTTACTTTCTGTCCCGCCACATCGCGCAACCGGCGTTCGTAATGGAAGTCGATGGATTCACGGGGATGCGCAAAGAAGACGGCGTATCTGTTGTTCGCCAGCGGCTGAAACAACTCGATCGTGTAATTGTGCTCCGTCGCGCTGTAGGGACGGTCTTCGTCATCGGTGCCGTCGAGCGCAAAGATCTCTCTTCGGAGAATCGACCCCTTGAGGGCTCGGCACGCCTCTTGGCGTTCATCTCCTGTGAGCTGCCAGGGAATCGATGTGCCGTCTTGGCGTTTGAGTGTGATGGGCAATTCTGTGTCGGGCAACAGCATTGCTTCGAGCTGCTGATTAGTGAGACCCTGCACTCCTTCGCTGACGTCGCCTTCATGATAATACTCGTCTTCGAAGTGACGGGAGATTCGGGCGCCCTCCAGATAGGCGCCGGTGTGGAACCAGGTTTTGGTCAGCACCGTCGGCACATAGGAGGCGGCGTCGATATTCATGGCATCGGGAAAGTCGCCGCTTTCCGTGAGCGCGGCCAGCTCTTCGGTATCGAGCTGCTCGACCATGCCGAAGCCGCGAAATTCTCGCTCAACACCATCGTAGAATCCATGGTGGTACTTGTACCGGGTTACGAAACGATTGCGGCTGATCCGATCGAGCGTCTCTACGCGCTCTACGACATGCACGGGAAACGGCAGGCGCGTGAGCCATGGATGTCCATCGAGTTTGTCTTGGAGATAGAACTTGGTCGAGGCGCTGTAGCGAACCAGCGTCTCCGCACCCAAATTATTGACCGTCCTGACGAGCAGATGGGGCTTTGGGCCTCCCATGAGATCGATGTAGCGCATAGGCCGCCGGACGTCCCCCGGCGATGGTGAAGACCACACCAGACAGGCAGTCCCGTTACCCAACAGGTCCACGACGGCGACGGCTGTTAAGTTATCGGTCCGCGGGAAGGCCGGGACAATAGTCGGCTGGCTCCAACTATTGCCGGATTGATTGAAGTACAGACGGACACCGTCAGCGTGCAGATAGAGAATGTCGGTGACGCCGGATCCATCGATATCGGCGAGATGCACGCGGCGCTGGTCGAACCGTTCCGGGCTGTCGAACCAGGGAGCATGATCCATCGTCACTTTCGCGCCGAAACGACCATTACCGAGATTAGGCCAATAGCACACTTCCCCGTTGCGGATGCGGACAAGATCCGTCAGCCCGTCGCCCGACAGGTCTGCGAGATGAATTGACTCTGTGCCATCGGCAAACACCAGGGCCGGACCTCGTTCTTCGTCGTTCGCCCAAGCAACCCGCTGCGCCGGACCAAATCCCTCCTCAGCAAGCGAGGCATGCCAAATGAAGGCCTCATCTTCCGTCACCAGCACGTCTGCGTGGCCGTCTCCGTCGAGGTCCACCAACTTGACATTTGGATCGGCAACGGCGCGGTTCAGCCGAGATGTAAAGGGACGAAATGTGTTCCAGCTCGTACCGTCGTCATGCTCGTAAAAACCGGGCGTCGGGCCGTCGAGTGTGACGAGATCCGGTTGACCATCGCCGGCCAGGTCCATGAACTGCGCGTGACCCCCTCCGATCGCCGTATTCGGCTTGGTGGCCACCAATTCAACGGGAGCGAACTTCGCCTCGGCTCGGGCATCCCCGTTTTGTTTCACGAGATTGATCGGGCTGAGATTGCGCTTATAGAACCAGCCTTGGGCCTGTTCCGTCAGGATGCCTGACATCCCTTCGCCATCGAGATCGATCCATTGATAGTTTCCCCCGTCTAATCCGTCGGGAAGATTTTCGAGGCTCTCGGGGTCCACGTCATGAATGGTGCCGTCGATGGTGGGTTCCGTGTATTGAAATTCCACCGACGGGAGAGATTTCTTAAGATACCCCCCGCCCTGGCGTTTGCAGCCGGATTGACGGACAGTCATGAGTTTTGAAAAGATCGGATTCTGGGCATCGGTGGGATTTTCCTCGTAGGAGTAGGTCAAGTCGGTCGAACGGACGAGACAGTCAGTTCCGACGTTGTCCTCATTGGGAAAATGATGGAACATCAAGACACGCCGGCAAAGCCGATAAGTTCGAACCTCAAACCCTGGCCGATACGTCGAAAAAGGATCATTCCGACATGGCCAAGGTACGATTTCTCCGTCGGGCATGGGCGCATCCGCGTCGTGCTCTCCGTAATCGAAGACGACTTCGAAATACCACTGTGAGTGCGGAGGCAGTGTCGGCCACGGAGCGTTATCGAGCAACTGCGGAAAGTACGGTGTATGATTTCCGTAGCGGATGTGCTTCAGGTAGCGATTCGCCTTGCGTGTCTCCACGTTGCGATTGGCTTCATGGACCTGCGTCAGATCAATGCCCTCCGAGTTCTCCTCCTTGTACTGATAACCGATAGCGTTGCCTTTGTCGTCGTAGCTTTCACAAATGAGCCAACTGAAAATGCGGGTTTGGTCTGTCGGATCGGCAAGACGACTCTCTGGTGTTTTGCCGTACCAGGTCGTCACATTATCTCGTGAGATGGAACGCCAAAAGCTGTCACGAGGATCAGCGTGATTGGTCCAGCGCTCAATTCGGGCGAATAGCCCCTCAATACGTGGGCGATAACGGCGGACATCATAGGTGGATCCGTTCACTGCTCGAGAAAGAACCGGTTCGGGTATCCAATTTCCCCCGCTGTCTTGGATGAAGGCCAGAACGAGGTCTTCAGCCCCGGACAGAATGAACACATCGGATTCATCGGCGTCCTGATACTTGGGCAATCCCTTATCCGTCTTGCGGGTAATCGAAGGGAGCGAGAGATGCCAGCCAAGACCGAAGATACTGTTGCCTGATCCGGAATCATAGGAAAGCGCGAGGTGCGGTCCGAAGCCGGAGCGGCCTGGTGATGTCGCAATTGGAATGGTCATTGAACCCGTGCCGGTGACGGGATTCGCGGCAAATTTTTCCCCGATCCCACGAATGGCACCGCCGCCCTTCGGGAGAGAAACTGGGGGTGCCGCGATTTGAAATGATTCTTTCGAGGAAGGAGAGGCGGATTGCGCGGTGACGTTGGGCGATGTTCGTGCAGGCTGTTGGTCGGTCGACCTTATGTAACCTCGAGTATCCATCAGACCTGCCTCATGCGTCGGCAGCAACTGACGATCTATGAGATTAAACTTGTAGCGTAGTCGATGAGCCAATGTAAACGAAGAAGTTCAAGATCATCTCGCGTGTTGAAACATTCCAGAGTGCAAGCAAGATCGATGCATCATCGAGTCCCAAAGGACGATCGGTTGGTCTTCACTCTGCTCAATAAAGAAAAATTGGAGAATCTTTGCGATACTGTAGTGACAAAAGATCTTGTAGGAGAGAGACGTACCGAGCTCTGCAATCATCTACTGTGTATCAGGAGGCCGTTCCTGCCGCCGTCGCCCTAATAAAAAAAGTCCCCCCACAGTCAATATCAGCAGCCACAGGGTCGGCCGCCCATACGACGCATCGGAGAATTCGATCAAATCGGTCAATCGGCCGATCAAGAGCGACATGCGAGCCATGACCGTATAGCCGAACCCTGCGCCGAAGGAAATCATGAGAAAGATCACGCCGGTTCGAGCAACGGCCTTTCCTGCCCCGCTATGTTCAATCGAGAAGAAAAAATAGAACAGGACTGAGCCGACCCCGAGCAAAATGATGAGCGCGTTGAGATTGCTGGCCGGATCGAGCAGGTCCATCGAAAAGGTGACGCCGTCCGGTCCGGCAAGCGACAACAACGGACGAACGGTATCCTCGATTTGCTTCAGAATGAAGGAAGAAATCGTTCTCGGTATCGCCAGCCCCGCCCCCATCCCGACGATGAAGGCAAACGCGTATCGGGACATCCAGGCAGCTTTCGGCACATAGCGAGTCAGCATGAGCATCCCGATGGCGACTGGGATCAGAAGGGTGACCTCTCCATTTTCTATGATCGGCTTCACGACCAAGTGGACGATAACGGTATCGTATGTCTTGACGATCGTGTACCCGACCGAGACTCCGACGTAGAGATGTTCCGCCAGTTTGAACAACGGGTTGTCCTTGTACAGGAATGAGAAGATCAGCAGGGTTAATCCCGTCGCAACCCAAGCCCCGAAGATCAATTCAAACGGCATGACGGTACTCAATACAGGCTAAGTTAATACAGGCTGAGGTTGAGGTTAAGGCTAAGTCAGACCTTAGCCTCGTCTTCGTTACCTTCGCAGTGAAACGTAGAACACATTGCACATGATCACCAGCACAATGATCGCAACATGTGTCGCCGATTGCGCATCCATGCCGGCCACGGCCTTGCCTTTCTGATCGATGAGACTTTCGTATTCCGCCGCTCCGCGGAGGCCGCCGATGAGACCATTGATCTGTCCGCTCCGTAGCAGCGGATACAGTCCCGGAGCCATGACCCCCGTACATCCGCCGCCCATTTCAAACTTGTATTTGTCCTTCCCGAAGACGTACCACTCTTCGACACCCGGTTTTCCTGCTCCGAGGCTGACCATGTAGGTAACATCCTTTAAGCTCCGCACCCCTTCCAAAACAGGCAGGTCCTTCGTGGATCTTCCACTATAGTCGCTGGGGAAGGCTGAAGAGAGGTTTTGCCCCATATTGATGATCACCGCCGGCCCTCCCGGACTCCATCCGAGAAAGGCATAGTCTTGTCCGTATTCTTTGCCCGTCTCTTTCGCGACCTGTGTGACCAGCTGATCGGCCATTCCGGTCCCTGACACCCAGAGGGTCATGGTGATCACGCGAAGGTTTTTTTTGAAGGCGTGCCGCAACAACGCGATCGCTTGCGGATAGAGTTCAGGTTTGGAGGCGGGATCAAAATCGATCGACAGCAGGAAGACCGAATGTTCCGGCAACGATTCGATGTGGTCGTACACGCCGCGCACTTCCGAGGAAATCTTGATCGGCAAACCGACCGGATAGAGCAACGGCAGGAGGGTGCAGAGACCGATCACCAGAAAGATGATCCGTCTATCGATGCGTAACATTCGTTCTGCAAGCGTCACGACGAAAAATCCTCGTGAGGCGTCAGACGTAAGGCGTTAGGCGAGAACTCTCTTACGATCGTCTGCTGTCGTAACCCCTTACCCCTCACGCCTCACTCCTCACGCTATTCTTTGCCCCCACCAAGATACGACCGTTCCACGCCGAAGATGATCTTAAACGACAAGGCGATGGCTCCAAGGCTGACGCCGATTAAAATGGCCCGCCGCACGGAAGAGTTGAGCACATTCAAAATCCATGAGGACACATCACCGCTCAAAGGAATCACATATTCGCCCAGCGGTACCCGTCCCATCATCACGATCACGGCCGCCACCAACAACACCGCAGCTTCACGACTTCTGGCTCTAAACGAACGGTAGGCAGCCGATGCGATGAAGAAGGCCAGGATGGCGAACATGGTGCCTTGCAGCGGTACCATCATGAAGTTATAGACCCACCCGAATGCCGTCATAGTCCCATCGACGGCTTCTTTTCCATCGGCCCACAGTCCGACCGCGATCGTCCCGAGCATGCCGGCATACAAGACAAGGCTATAGCCCCATCCCGCTTCTTGCCGCTTGATCTTGACCGCATGTTGATGAAACAGACTGGTCACCCCCAAGATCAAGGCGAATCCTCCGATGATCTGCAGCCACTTCGTGGCAGAGGTGAGCATCTGTTCCGAAGCGGGATGCGGTACATAGTACTGTCCCGCGAATAGCAAACCAGTAATCAAAGTGATCAAGAGTGGAAGTTGCCGACGCAGAAAAATCATGCCCGCTCCTTAAACAAATCCAAAGCCACCTGCGCCCGGTATGCGGACATGAGCGGCTGTCCCGAAGCCGAATGCGGTATATCGTACAGCCCCGCGAACAGCAAACCGGTGACCAGCATGATCACAAGAGGAAATTGCCGGCGCAGGAAGATCATTTGAGGTCCCTGAAAAGATCGAGAAAGATCTGCGGCCATTGTGCGCCGGTGACGACTCCGATCGTCGCCACGACTGTTCCGACGGCGAGCACGCTCAAGATGACGGCTTTCCCAATGTCCTGACCACGGAGCGTTCCGATCTGGACCGGCTCCCTGGACAGGTATGCGCTCGCGGCATAGAGCTCTTCACCGATCAAGGTGTAATCGCATGTCGTCACGAAAAACGGGAGCTGGTGGTCGGCGTCCGTTCCGGCAATTTGTATGGCCCCGGTGCTCGCGCCGGTTTCGGTGAGCAGCAGCGACTCGGCAAAGTAGTGTCCCATGAAGAAGTTCGCGGCCGGTTTTTTGCGGAGCATGATCCCATCCACCGCCGCCGTGTAACTGAACTGATCGGACGTAATAAAAAAATTGGCGTCTTCCTTGAAGAGATCGGGCTTCCCCGCTTCCAAATACGCCTGCTTGGTAATCTCCTGACAGACCGCCATCGTAATCGGCTCCCGATGAGGCACCATCAGTTCCGTTTCATACAGAGCCGCCCGTTTTGCCACTTTGCCTAAGATGACGGCGGCGGCGATGGTGGACGGATCATGCAGATCGTGCGCACCGGTGAGATAGAGAATGGGTTTCCCCAGTTCCGTCGCGCGTCCGATCGCTTCATCCACCGCGTCGAGACCAGGGATACGGCGAAGAAAAATGTCATTCCGCTTGGCATGACTGATCGTGTAGAAGACCAGCCCTCCGAACGAGACCGCAATGATCAGATTGTTGAGCTGGTTCCAGTTAAACCAGTCGGCAGCTGGTGCAGCGACTTGTAGAGGGCTGAATTCACGCCGATCTTCCTGCACTGTCGCGACTGCGACGGCGTAGGGTGTATCGTCCTTCAACTCGATGCCCTTCGCACTCTTGATGATTGCTTGATGCCACGTCTTATCCGATCTCCTCGTCCACCAGGCGGTTTTCCGGTCTTTGACGTACTTGGTGTCGGCAGGAAACTCCGCGATGATCGTGAATGTCGTCGGATCAGTGGCGGTGGCTTCTCCGATCAAAACTTGATACCTGGTGTTTGGTCTATCCCCTGGCGCCGGCGCCCACTGAACGGTGAGACTGCCTCCTCCGTCGTTCGGCGTATCGAAGACCCGAACGTCCTGTGGAGCCGTTATCGATGTCTGGGCTGACACGGAAGAAGATAAACAGCTCAAAAACATCAGAATCCAACACCCTCGACGTCCTTGCCGGATGCCGGATGAGGCCTGACGTTCCACGCGCATCATGCCCCTTCGATGACCTCGATATTCGTTCGCGGGATCACGACTCGTTTCCCATCGGAAAACTTCACTTCCAAGACCCGCACTTCACTCTCTGTGGAAATTTTGGTCAGCTCTGACGGAAGTGCGGAGACTTCGCCGATCCGTCCGAACAAGGGATCACGAATGATGCGGACCGGGTCGCCAAGACGAATTCCTTCACGCGGCGTCTGTGCAACCATCCCAACATCACCTTCTCCCTTCGGGATAATAATTTCCGGGCGAATGACTCCGGCCCTGATCTGGGTGGCACCGGAAATCGAGGCTTTCTGACCCGCCTGGGCAGAGAGCAACTTGAACGTCTTGGCCGCCATCGGAATCGCCCCGAACCCTTCCGTCAAAATCAGTGTAAATCCTACCTGCTCCGTTCCGGTAATGGCCACGCCAAGGTCGTACCCCAATAATGCGCGGAGGTCTTCATCATGAATTCCTCCGACGACCACACCCGCGACCCCGACCGACTTGGCCTGTCTCATGGTCTCGAAGGAGAGAAACGCTCCTCCTACGACGACTTTTCCTTTCATGGTCGAATCGAAACGATCCGGAGTGAGTGGTTCGTCCGGAGACTTTACCGCCATGATAATTTCACCGGAAGCCTCTCCGCCGATGCCGAAGATACCCTGAACGAAACTACAAGCCGTCTCGACCACGACGCCTTGCTGCGGAATCGTTTCGATGACGGCGCCGTCCGTATAGGCCAAGAGCTGAAGGACTTTCGGAGGCTCGCGCAAAAGAATTTGTCCTGTGACGGGCGACACCGATTCGATCGTGCCGGCGACCGGCGACCGGATCTCCGTCTTGAACCATTTGAGCAGGGGTTTGTTCTCCGCAAGGATCTCGTCCTTCCCAACGACATCGCCTTCCTTCTTGACTACATAGTCCTTGATCTCACCCGGCGCCACGCTGAGCTGATTGGCAAGATTGATGGGGAAGACTTTTCCCGGCAATTCGGCTCGTGCCACAGGCTGATCGGAACGGACCCGATCACCGACATTGACTAAGACCTTTCCCGGAAGAGGCAGCATGCGGCGACGATGAACGACCGTATGATCGGTGACTGTGAGGCCTGGGGTGTAGGAGTGAGCCATTTCAGTACTAGTTCTGAGTGCTGAGTGCTAAGTTCTGAGTCATGAAAATTCTTGAGCTTCCATCTCAGCACTCATCGCTCAGCACTCAACACTGGATAGAGATCTACGGCGTTGAACCATTTCGTGAGGGCTGCGACACGAGCCGGTTGCTCGACGGGAAGGCGAAGCGGTCGGCCACGGCCGTCGAGCAACAGCCCAACGACGCCGCCATGGACTTCCTTCATGATCGCCGTGCCTGCACCAGCACCCATATTGACCTGTTTGATAGGCAGGACTTTGATCGTGGCTTGTTGACCTGACTCTAATGGAACCAGCCTCAGCTCACCGAACCTCAGTTGCTCCTTCATGGTCCTCCCGTCGGACCAGGTAATCTCATAGTCGGCACAGAGATCTCCGTCCTTTCCCTGTCCAATCGGAGCCACACAGGTCCCGAGATAGATCATGCAATCTCGAACGAACACATCCGTGGCCGCCTTCTCGTTGATCGTGGACAGCACTCCGAGATGCGGCATCATAAAAATGCTGTCGACCGACAAGCGCGTACAGCCCATCGGCTCATAGGCATCGACCATCATCACCATGGATTGGATTCGGCGCGGAGCATGAGACAGGATGCCGCCGCTTCCCACGATCAGATCCAGCTTCAACATGTCGATCAGCGTCTTGCCGGATGTCTGTTGTTCGAAAACATCCGAGATCGTCCGCTCCTGCTGCACGCCCTTTAACCCCGTGGCAAGGGACTTGTGATGGATCAAGGCCAGGCGCAAGGCTTCCCGTGCGATCGCCTGCTCGATTTGCAGTTCGTCGAGCGTCTGCGGAATGGTCGTCGGGCGGATCATCTTGTTCTTGATGCGATTGCGCAGCGTCTGCTCATCGATCGTGAAGGGCACCCAACGCATGATGTTGGCCAACCCCGCTTCAGCCAGCACGTTGGATACACTGTACGACATGCCGAGATTCGCGCTGACTGTTCGGTTGAACACGCCGTCGAAAACAGAAAACACATCCGTCGTCGCTCCTCCGATATCGACCCCGATCAGGTTCAAATGTTCCCGTTTGGCGATCGTCTCCATGATGAGGCCGACTGCTGCAGGAGTCGGCATGATGGGCGCTCCCGCCATGTCGATCAGCTTCTTGTAGCCGGGAGCCTGCTGCATGACATGTTCGAGAAACAGGTCATGAATCTTGTTTCGCGCCGGCGCCAAATTCTCTCGTTCCAGGACCGGTCTGATATTCTCCGTCACAACGAGTGCGGATTTGTCTTCCAGAATCTTTTTCACTTGCGGTTGGGCTTCCTTGTTGCCTGCATAGATGAGCGGCAACTTGTATGTCATGCCGAACCGTGGCCGTGGTTCCGCCGCCGCCACATATTCGGCCATCTCCACGACATGTGTGACGGCTCCTCCATCAGTCCCACCCGCCATCAGAATCATGTCCGGTCTCATGGAACGGATACGTTCGATTTTTTCGTGGGGCAAACGGCCGTCATTAGCCGCCAATACATCGATGACGATGGCTCCGGCTCCCAGCGCCGCCCGCTGGGCACTTTCGCCCGTCATGTTCTGCACGACACCCGTCACCATCATCTGCAACCCACCGCCGGCGCTGCTGGTCGAGATATAGATATCGACACCCGTCTTGTCATCCCGGCAAGGCGTGATGATTTTGTCACCATCTAAAATTTTTCGACCCGAGAGCTCTTCGATCTCAGCAATGGCATTCAATACTCCGCGTGTGACATCTTCAAATGGAGCCTCGACCGTCGTCGGAGCTTCACCGCGATAGGTCTGCCGATACGTGTCCCCGACTTTCTCAATGAGAATGGCTTTCGTCGTCGTGCTGCCGCAATCGGTAGCCACGATTACGTTGAGCGGACGATTGATCTTGACAGGAGTAGAAGCGGAAGCCGTCATCGAGCCGTTGCTCCCTTTGGAGCAGACGTGGCTTCAATGATGGCAATAAGGCGAGACACCGTGTCCCGCCGCTCGAGCAATCGCGCGACTTGCTCGACTTCTTTGACGTTGAACGCGCAGTCGATGATTGGTGTGATGAAGTGCAGAGCCTGACTGCCCAAGAAGTTCATTGGTCCTATGGATTCCAAAAACATTGTCGCCGGAGCCGCCATCCTGCGCTTGACGATTACCTCGGCAATCCGCTCCAGCAATTGGACATCTTCAATGGAGAGAGGCTGAGTCTCAGGCCGAACAGCAAACGCATGGCGCAGGCCGGCTCGGACTTGTGCTAGTTTCGCCGCTGCATTTCCCTTGAAGAGCGATCGCATAAGTGCGGGTCGGATAAGGCAAACCACAAACGAGCCGCATTATATGAAGGGGGGCAAGGAGAGTCAATTCAGTGAGGCTATTGGAGCACCTCCGTTGCACCTCGTCAGCGTAAAAGTCATCGACCGAAAGGCAATCGCGTAGTCACCTCAAGCGGTATAACACGCTGATATAGCCGCCGATATCGCCAATGAGCGGCGGTTGGTTTAGACTCATTCGCGTGAATACGGCGGCAGCTCACAGTTGAGCGAACGGTCGTTATGGATGGCACTATAGACCCTATCGGACTCACAGCCGGTACAAGAGAGGGAGGGTTATTTTCTATTAGATTCTGGCTTTCTCTATGCGCTGCGCTTGAGCTCACGCCCCGGACGATCCTCACCACTCTTACGGATCTCATCCGTCGGCTCATTGTCGGGACTCCACAGCGTCTCATAAGCAGAGGCAAGGTAACCGCTATTATGAGGTGGTTCACTTGAGGCAGATCGAACAGCAGGCTTAGTGAATCCGTGCGTGAAGCCCGATCTTTTCTTCATGAGAACATCTCTGATAGAATGGCCATCATTGCAATGGGACTCGGAATCTTCACTCTGATGTTCAATATTGACATACCATTGAAAACGTAGTCTTGAAAAGGAGCGCCGGATATGGCAGAGGTTTCTTGTGTCACATGCGGGCAAATCGGCGAAGCAATCACTGCCCCACTGTTTCTCGGCAAGCTTGAGTCGGAAGTGAAAAGCAAGGTCTGCGCCGACTGCTGGAAGAAATGGGAAGGCATGCGCGTGATGGTCATCAATGAATATCAAGTCAATCTCGGCGATGAAAGCGGCCGTGAACTCGTTCGCAAGCAGATGAAGGCATTCTTGAAATTAGGGGAACAGGTCGATTCGTCGAAGGTTGCCGAAAACTATCGTCCGCCGACCAGCTGATCGCGCATTTCTTCCGGAAGAGTTTCAGCGAGTGTTCTTCAAGTTTTCCTTGGATTGTCGCAGGGTTCGTTGACACCACAAATTCAAAAGTGTTAGGGTGTGACGTTCTGCCGTTCGATTAAACTCTTGCGATTAACGCTTGATGGAGAAGAAGGTTCGGAGATGATTACGCAGATGCAAGTCAAGGGGCTCATGTTTGACCCCTATAACAATGCGTATATCATCATACTTCGAGATGATGATCAGTCGGAAATGCTGCCCATCTGGGTCGGGAAATCGGAAGCCAGCTCGATCAGTTTGGCAATCGAGAATGTCGCCCCTCCGCGTCCCATGACCCATGACTTCATGAAGTCATATTTGGATGCATTTAATGCCAAAGTCATTAGTGTGGTGATTACAGACCTGAATGAACATACCTATTTTGCCAAAGTGCATTTGACCTACGCAGATTCGGAGTATACGGTCGATTCCCGTCCCAGCGACGCCATTGCCCTTGCGCTCCGAACTCAGGCTCCGATTTTTGCGAGCGAGTCGGTGATTCGGAAACAGAGCTCGGAAGAACTCGACCAGTGGCTGGAAAATCTGAAGCCAGAGGACTTCGGGAAATTGGACTCCTGACGAACGATCTTAACTATGGAGCATGCGCCTCAAACGACCGAACCGTTGATACAGCTTACGGTCAATCGGGTTGTAGAAGACTCGGCGACGGATACCAGAATCATCGTGCTGACCCGAGCCGACGGCACATCGGAGCATTTCATGGTGTGGGTTGGAGCATCGGAGGGGGAAGCCATTAGACGCGCCCTGGACACCTCGACCACGCCACGACCGATGAGCCACGATCTCATAAAGAGTTTCGGCGAACACCTCGGTATCAAAATGGAACGGGCCGTCCTCACGGACGTGAAGAGCAGCACGTACTACGCGACCGTCTTTCTGGAAAACAAAGGAGTCGTGCGTACCATCGACGCCAGACCGAGTGACGCCATTGCATTGGCCCTTCGCTGCCAGGCGCCCATTTATGTCACACAGGACGTTTGGAAACGACGTAGCGGCCAGAATTTGGACGCCTGGTTGTCCAAGCTGGAAACCAAGAATATCGGTGCCCAAGAAGTCTAACACCCCCATAATTTGCTGACGGAGTTGCAGCGGTGGAGAAAAAGATGACGACGTATTTCGAAAATCCGACTCATGTGAAGGAAACCTGGCATCTCGTGAACGCCGATGGAAAAACTCTGGGCCGATTGGCGGCACGAGTAGCCGGCATCTTACGGGGGAAACATCGTCCGACGTTCACGCCGAATGTCGATATGGGAGACCACGTGGTCATCGTGAATGCGGAGAAGATTCAATTGACCGGCAATAAGATGGACACCAAACTGTACCGACGGCATACAGGGTATCCGGGAGGGTTGAAAACCGCCTCCGCCGCGCACGTCTTTCGGAAAGACCCTACGCAGCTCCTGACAATGGCGATTAAGGGCATGCTTCCTAAAACCCCGCTCGGCAATGGCATGGCGCGCAAACTCCGCGTCTATGTCGGGCCCGATCATCCGCATCGCGCGCAGCGCCCTGAACCAATTTCTCTCTAGCAGAATGTTGAAAAAGTCCTCCAGCTTCGTTCTCGCCTCGCTCAGAGGCTCAACGTACCGCCGGGCAAGAGCTTCACGCGCAGCTCGGGGCGGGGGGGGTGAGAAAGGATACGCCTCGCCTTCTAAGACACTGGGCGCTCACCGACTCGCGCCCGTCCGCAAACGTGACGCTCCTTCTTCGTCGCGTCGCGGACCTCGCTGCGGCCTTGCTGGAAGGTCTTTTTGAACATTCTGCGGGTCAGGATTTATAACATTTAAGATGTCGAGAGTGATCGGGCATCACATGGTTTTTCAATAATGTGCTGGACATTCTTTTCATAACAGAAGGAGACGATTCGCATGGCAGTGGTGACACAATACGCAACGGGGCGGAGGAAGTGCGCAGTCGCCCGGGCTTGGGTGACAGGCACAGCGGGCGATATTACCGTGAACGAAAAGCCGTTGGAGAAGGCGTTTCCTCGTCTCACTCTCCGGCAAATTATTCAGCTCCCCCTTGAGATGGCCGGCCTGATGGGCAAATACTCGATCAGCGCGACAGTCTATGGCGGCGGCCCGACCGGGCAAGCTGGCGCTCTCCGTCATGCCATCGCGCGGGCGCTCGTTGCGATGACTCCTTCAACCCGCAGTCCTCTCAAGAAAGAGGGGTTGCTCACGCGTGATTCACGCGTAAAGGAACGAAAGAAATACGGGCAGAAGGGGGCACGCAAGCGTTTCCAGTACTCCAAGCGCTAAGCGCAGGGGCCGATGATTCAGAAAAGGGAAGGCTCCATGCCTTCCCTTTTTTGTGCCTTCTAGGTGAAGTGACCATTCGACCAGGATAGAGCGGGATAGAGATAGTGATCCATGAGTAAGAAATTTCGCGTCGCCATTGCAGGAGCCAGCGGATACGCCGGTGCGGAACTTGTTCGGCTTGCGGCGGCTCATCCTTATTTCACCATCACCGCCGTGACGTCTGAAAAGTCAGCGGGTCAGTCGGTTTCATCTGTGTTTCCGAGTTTCAAGGGAATCATCGATCATCAATTTGAAACCTTGGCACCGGAAGCCCTGACGGAGCGTGCCGATGCCATTTTTCTTGCACTGCCTCATACGAAATCCCTGGACCCCGTTGCGGCCTGTATCAAGGCGGGCAAGCCCGTCGTCGACCTCAGCGCGGACTATCGGCTGAAAGACGTCGGAATCTATGAGAAGTGGTATCACATTCCGCATAGCCATCCACATTTGCTCCAAGACGCCGTATATGGTTTGCCGGAACTCCATCGAGCCGCGATCGCCAAATCCAAACTGGTGGCCTCGCCTGGTTGTTATCCAACTGCCGCCGTTCTGCAGTTGGCTCCCCTCTTCGCCAAAAAGCTCGCGCAGCCGGGGACGATCGTGATCGATGCCAAGTCCGGCGTGTCGGGAGCGGGACGGAGTCCGGCCCTGGCCTACCATTTTCCGGAAGCGCATGAATCCCTCGAGCCTTACAAAATCGGCCAACATCGTCATACTCCTGAAATCGAACAGGAACTTTCCGGACTCATGGACAATGTCGGTTCCGTGACCGTGACATTTACACCGCATCTCGTACCGATGAATCGAGGCATCCTGAGTACGGCCTACTGCAAGCTGACTCAGACCATGGACCTTTCCGATCTTCGAGGCCTGTACCGAGAGTTCTATACGGGTGAACGTTTTGTCCGACTCTACGAAGATCTCGTTCCCAATCCTCGTTACATTAAGGGAACGAACTATTGCGACATCGGCGTGTACCAGGATTCGCGGGCCGGATGGGTCGTCACCGTGGCGGCGGTCGATAATCTCGTCAAGGGAGCCGCTGGTCAGGCCATTCAAGCCATGAATCTGATGCTCGGCATTCCTGAGGACACCGGCCTTACCGCACCAGGTAGTTATCCTTAACCGCTCTCCTCGAACTCGTATGGGACCAAAACACCGGGGCATCACCGCACCGCTGGGATTCCAAGCCGCAGGAATCCACTGCGGGATCAAAAAATCGGACCTGCTCGATTTGGCCCTCTGTGTGTCCAACATCAGCGGACCGATCGCCGGGGTTTTCACCAAGAATCGTGTTGTGGCCGCCCCGGTGCTCTTGGATCAGCGGCACCTTCGGTATCATTGCGGGCGGGCTATTATTGTCAACAGTGGGAATGCCAATGCCTGCACTGGTGAACAAGGTCTGGTAGCGGCAAAAACGATGGCTACCGCCGTGGCGGCGCAACTTTCTATTCCCGTGCACCACGTCTTCGTGGGTTCGACCGGCGTGATCGGTCGTGTGCTGCCGATTGATCGCATCACCGCCGCTGTCCCAACATTGGTCGCACGTCTCAGCATTCCAGGAGGTGATCAAGCAGCGAAAGCGATTCTAACCACGGACTTGCGGCCCAAGACCGTCGCGAGGCAAGTGAAAATCGGCAGCCGCGTCGTCACCATCGGCGGCATGGCCAAGGGTTCCGGCATGATACACCCGAATATGGCGACCATGCTTGCCTATTTGACGACCGATGCAGCGATTGCTCCAGCTGCCCTCCAGTCGGCGTTGAAATCGGCAGTCGATCAATCCTTCAACTGCATTACGGTGGACGGTGATACCAGCACGAACGACACGGTTCTGTGTCTGGCTAATGGCCTGGCTAAGAATCGACCTATTCAACCAGGCACCAAGCCCTATCGCGACTTCGAGCGACTCTTAACCGATGCGGCACAGGAATTGGCGCTCATGATTTGCCGCGATGGAGAGGGGGTCACCAAGGTGGTCACGATTCGAGTGCAAGGAGCTGCCACGGCGACAGCGGCGAAACGAGTCGCCGACACCATCGCGACATCAAGCCTGGTCAAAACCGCCTTCTTTGGGGAAGACGCCAACTGGGGTAGAGTCATGGCTGCCCTCGGGCGATCCGGCGTTGCGATCGATCCAGGTAAAGTCATGGTGCGATTCGATGACATTGTCATGGTACAGCGGGGGGTAGGAATGGGGCTGGAGGCGGAGCAGAAGATCGCGCCGGTCTTCAAACAAAAGGAGTTTACGATTACCGTCCACCTCGGGCAGGGTCACGCTCATGCCCACATGTGGACAACAGATCTCTCGTATGACTATGTCCGCATTAATGCCAGCTATCGATCCTAATTCAAAAAGACTGTAGGCCGCTTGAAACCGCGACAAGACTATGGTAGCGTCCCCGATCTGGGTCTGACAGGGGGTTGTTTCTGACGCGAAGAGAGAGAACGGCCCCGTTCAATAAAATCACTATCAGCGTCGATACGCTGCACGGCTTGAGAATAAGGGAAGCGATTCCCTCGCCCTGTTATGGGGTGCTCTGCAAGCTTGAAGGGAGGTGAGGCATGGGAGTGGTGGCGATCAAGGAGTTGTTGGAAGCCGGCGTTCATTTCGGGCACCAGACCAACCGCTGGAATCCCAAGATGAAGAAGTTTTTATTCGGTGAACGCAGCGGCATCTATATCATCGATCTTCAGCAAACCGTCGCACGGATGGAGCAGACCTATGCCTTCGTCCGAGACCTTGTTGCAGCCGGAGAATCCGTCTTGTTTGTCGGCACAAAACGACAGGCTGCGGAAATTCTCGAAGAAGAAGCCAAGCGAGCCAACATGTTTTTCGTGAACCAGCGCTGGCTGGGCGGGATGTTGACCAATTTCCAAACCATTCGGCGCAGCATCGATAAGATGAAGAAGATGGAGACAACGCTCCTGAACCCCAGCGAGCATGGGCTCAAAAAGAAAGAAGTCCTTCTCATGCAGAAGGATATCGCCAAACTCCAAAAGTACTTGTCCGGTATTAAGAACATGCGCAGCCTTCCGGCGGCGGTTTTTGTGTTGGATACCAGAGTCGAAAAAATTGCCGTTCAAGAAGCGAAACGACTCGATATCCCGGTTATCGCCATCTTGGACAGCAACTGCGATCCGGACGACATCGCCTACCCGATTCCAGGAAATGACGACGCGATCCGCTCGATCAAACTGATTACGTCCAAGATCGCCGATGCCTGTATCGAGGGCGCGCATCTAAAAGCCCAGCGAGAAGAAGCAGAGTTTCAAACAACTCCCGCCGGCGGCGAAAAGAAACCAGCCATGCGCGTTGAAAGCGTTCCGGTTTCGTAAAGCAACACGATTGATTCATCAACGGCTCATTCTCATCGACGGAGCGAAGGAATAACGAATCATGGCAGGATCCAGTCAGCTCGTGAAAGAGCTTCGTGAAAAAACAGGGGCCGGCATTCTGGATTGTCAGAAGGCGCTCAATGAAAACGGAAACGACGTCGGAAAAGCCATCGATTATCTCCGACAAAAAGGCCTCGCGGCGGCGGCCAAGAAAGCCGGGCGCGAAACCAACCAAGGGTTGATTCATTCCTACATTCATATGGGCGGCAAGATCGGTGTCTTGATCGAGGTCAACTGCGAAACCGATTTCGTCGCCCGGAATGAGGAATTCAAAGCGTTCGTCAACGATCTTGCTCTTCAGGTGGCCGCCGCAAAACCGTCATTCGTGAAACGCGAAGACGTTCCGGCGGATGTTGCCGAGAAAGAGAAAACGATCTATGAAGGGCAGGCCAAGGAAATGGGCAAGCCTCCGGCCGCATGGCCGAAGATTGTCGAAGGCAAGCTTGAAAAGTTCTACCAAGAAAACTGCCTGTTGGAGCAATCATTCATCAAAGACCCCGCCGTCACCATTAAAGATCTCCTGGCTCAGAAGATCGCTAAGATCGGCGAAAACATGAACGTCCGCCGATTCACCCGCTACCAGTTAGGCGAAGCATGAGCTCTGCCAAATACCAACGCCTCCTTCTGAAAGTCAGCGGGGAGATGTTGGCCGGTGAGCAGGGTTACGGTATCCAGCCATCCATTCTAGAAAACCTCGCGGAGGAAATCGCTTCCGTCGTCGCGCTTGACGTTCAAGTCGCGGTGGTCATCGGCGGAGGCAATATTTTCCGTGGAATCGCGGCAAGTGCATCCGGCATGGAACGGGCCTCGGCGGATTACATGGGGATGCTGGCGACGGTGCTCAATGCGCTGGCTCTTCAGAATGCGCTGGAGCGGATCGGCATCATGACCCGTGTTCAATCTGCCATCGAAATGCGTCAGCTCGCAGAAGGGTACATCCGCCGGAGGGCGATCCGCCACCTTGAAAAGAGCCGCGTGGTCATTTTTGCCGCCGGCACGGGCAATCCCTATTTCTCGACCGATACGGCCGCCGTCCTGCGGGCCATGGAGATCAGCGCTCAAGTGATCATGAAAGGAACGAAAGTCGACGGCATCTACGATGCCGATCCCGTCACCACTCCATCGGCGAAGAAGTATGAGAAGATTTCATTCCTTTCCATCCTCAACCAAAAGCTCAAGGTGATGGATTCCACGGCGATCAGTCTTTGTATGGATAATAAATTGCCTCTCATCGTGTTCAACCTAAAAATCAAGGGTAACTTTAAACGCGTGACATTAGGCGAACCGATCGGAACCCTCGTTACGTTCGGCGATCGCTGATTCCATCACGAGGTGTCGTCATGTCCAACGCAGCCCCCGTTCGGCAAGCATTCATCACTCACATGGAGCAGGCGCTCGAACACTTGCGGAAAGACCTGTCCGGCCTTCGGACAGGGCGAGCCTCCGTCGCTCTGCTCGACGGCATCCGTGTCGACTATTATGGAACCATGACTCCGCTCAAACAGATCGCGAACGTCTCCATCCCTGAAGCACGACTCATCATCATTCAACCGTGGGAACCGAAACTGATCAAAGAAATCGAAAAAGCCATATCCAATTCAGGGTTGGGCGTGACGCCTTCAAACGACGGCAAAGTAATCCGAGTTCCGCTTCCGCCTCTGACTGAAGAACGCCGCAAGGAGCTGACGAAGATCTGCAAAAAGCACGGCGAGGAAACGAAGGTCCAGATTCGAGGTTTTCGACGGGACGCGAACGAAGAATTAAAGAAACTCCAAAAAGATGCAAAGCTCACCGAAGACGAACTGCGCAAGGCCGAGCAAGAGACGCAGAAGCTGATCGAGCAATACGGGCAGAAGATCGACGAGATCATCAAGAAAAAGGAACAGGAAATCATGGAGGTCTGAGCTGACTTCCTGATTGACGCTTCTTCGCGTGCCGATGACGCCGACATTCTTCCCAACCGTCGCCACCGTAGATTTGACGGCGCTCGCACATAATCTTTCTCAATTTCGTCGGATTCTCTCCTCCGGTTGCGAGGTCATGGCGGTCGTCAAAGCCAACGCCTACGGCCATGGCGCGATCGAAACGTCGCGGACACTGATCCGACATGGTGTGACCCGTCTTGCCGTTTTCTCGACGGAAGAAGGGGTCGCACTTCGACAAGCCGGCATCACCGTACCGATCGTCGTACTCGGACCGGTCTTCCAAGAACAATTTGGTGATCTCTTCGTCCACCACCTCACTCCGGTGGTGAGCGATCCTTCCGTGCTCATGGCGCTCGGACGGGCCGCGGTATCACGCGGGGGTTCCCACCCGATTCATCTCAAAATCGAGACCGGCATGGGGCGGCTGGGCCTGACGCAGAAAGAGTTGACGGCACTCATCCGTTCATACAAGTTTCCTGCCTCACTCCGATTGGAAGGATTCATGACCCATCTGGCCGATGCCGACGGATCCGACCCAGACGCGACCGAAGAACAACTCAGTCGCTTCAACTCGGCCCTCAAAGTCGTGCTCGAAGGCGGATTCCAGGTTCCTCTCGTTCATGTGTCCAATAGCGGTGGAGCAGTTCGCTTCCCATCCACGCACTTCTCCCTTGTACGACCCGGCATCATGTTGTACGGCTACCACACGCTTCCCGGCACAGTGAAGACTCCGAACCTCAGACCGGTGCTCTCACTCAAGACTTGTATTGCTCAACTCCGAACCATCCAACCGGGAGAAACGGTCAGTTACAATCGAACCTTCGCCGCAAAATGTCTCACACGGATCGCCGTTCTCCCGATCGGTTATGCAGGTGGGTTGAGCCGACACCTCTCGAATCGAGGCTGTGTTCTCATTCGGGGGCGGCGAGCTCCCGTCGCGGGATTGGTGTGCATGGACATGGTGATGGTGGATGTCACCACGATACCGGGCGTTACCGTCGGTGACGAAGTCGTGCTGATTGGGCGACAGGAGAATGAGCAAATCACCGCCCGCGACATTGCCGAGTGGACCGGGACGATCTCCTACGAAGTGTTGTGTGCCATCAGTCCGCAGATTCCCAGGCTCTACCACTCCTCCTAATCCGTTTCCATTCAGCTGTTCGCCGGTGTTCTCGGAGATTGGAGCAAACCGATATAGGCCTTCAGCACTCTACTCACTAAAAACTGGCTCGGACGGAAAATCCACCTGCGTGCAGGGTGGTGTTGTAAAGTCCATTCACCGCCGCACGAAACCCGGTATTTCCTGAGATCGTTCGTGGCTCGTAGAGGAACGCCTGGTAGAACACATCCACGCCGACCAGTTTGGCCTTGACCGGGCCTATTCCCAAACTCCCGCAGGGCATGAGCCCCAGGAACGATCCATTTCCCTGACAGAGCAACCCAATACCGGTTGAAATGACGTGCAGATCCGCCGACGGAACGCCGGGATTGAAAGTGAGGTCCGGCACCTGCGCTTGCTGGTTGGTATAGCCGGCTCGGAGAGCGATCTCCCAGCCAGGCAATCGATCGACTTTCAACCATCGATACTCCGTCCCGACCAGAATGGCATAGGTGCTTTTCCAATTTTGCGGCTGGGGACGGATGACCACCCCATCGGCTGAATAGATATCCAGACTTCGGACCGATTTCCAGCCCACGTAATCGACGTTCAATTCAACTTTCCACTCGCGTTCAGGATTTCGAACCGGCCACAGCGCAATTCCTCCGGTGATGACCTGGGGCAACACCAACGTCGTGGTCGCATCTTGAACCTTCACGCCGTTCACCAACAACGCTCCGTCTAAATGGAGCGTCGCCTGGCTTCTGTACACCACCGCGAGGTTCGCCACCGGCTGTCCCTCTCCATTCCGAAGTGCCGTATACAACGCTCCGACGTTGAATCCGGGAGCCGTGCCTTTGCCGTTAAATTCGAGTTTGCTTCCGGCAGGTGCCAATCCGCCAGGCGAAATCGACTGCAGTTCTGCGTGTCCTTCGCCGAAGAAACTCGCGAAGGTATAGATGTCTGCTCCCGCACCGATCGAGAGATCCGGGTGAAGTTGATAGGCCAGCGTGGGCTTGATATCGAATAACGGCAAGGCGGTGAACGTCGTGACACCTCGAAACGGACTGTTATCCGGCCATCTCATCACCGAGCCGAACGGAGTCGTGACGCCGATCCCTACCGTCAACTTCTCTAGTGCCGAGACACCCAGGCCTTGAAGATTCGCCGTAATATACCCATGACCGGGACCAGGCCATGCAAACGCGCCATCATGGTCGCCGGTGGCAGAAGTTCCGCTCGAACTCGTAAAGTCAGTGGTCCCTCCGACGAAAGTTCCCCCGCCCATCATTTGTATTCCACGCAGTTGGGTCATGCCGGCTGGGTTATAATGAAGAGCCGAAGGATTGTCTGCCTGTGCGGCGAAGGCATTACCCATCCCGGACGCAGCGGCTCCCTGACCATAGACCCGAGGCACTTGAGCTGAAACCGAAGACGCCGTGCAAACAATGACGGCTAGCGCAAGAAGAGCAAGCCCCTCGGGCACGTAACTCCGAAGACTACTCCAAGAGGACTGTCCACCCACGAACCATCTCCAATGGCTCAGAGCGCGCATCGCATCCTCGTCATATACGTCGGAACCACCGATCCATGGTTTGTTGAAGCTGACCCGCATCGAACGGCTTGAGCAGGTAGGCTTGGGCTCCCAACCCGATGGCTCTCACCGCGAGTTCTTGGGATCCCGACGCCGTAATCATAATGATAGGAAGACGCTGATTCGTCAGGCGCACCCGCCGTAGCATTTCCAGACCATCGATTTGACCGATTCCGATGTCGAGAATCATCCCATCGAAGTCCCTCGATTGGAGAATCGCCAACGCTTGGCGACCGTCGAAGGCCGAGAATGGCTGATAACCTTCTGCCTTCAATCGATCATGAAGCAGTTGTTGAATGTCGGCATCATCATCCACGACCAAGATGTGTTGGCCCATGAGTTGAAACTCAGGCAACGGCGACGCCTGTACGGCATGGATCGGAACCGTGAAAGACAGTTCTGCACCGCCCTCTGGACGATTACGAGCCACCACCTCCCCACCTTGCAACTCCACCAGCGTTTTCACGATTGAGAGTCCCAGTCCCAGTCCTTTGGGGGCTGTTCGCTGGCCTTGCTGGATGCGGAAGAACGGGTCAAAAATCTTGTCAAGGTATTCGGACGCGATGCCGGGACCTGTATCCCGAACCAGAACGGTGGCCGTGCGGTGATTCGGCACTTCGCAGGCGACCGTCACGGCTCCGCCCGGGGGAGTGAACTTGATGGCATTTTGCACCAGATTGACGACCGTCTGAATCAAACGGTCGCGATCCGCCCAGACGACGACGTCGGTGTCGGCGCAGCGGAATTCCAGTGATTGCTGCTTGGCCTGAGCCAGCGGCTTCAGTTGTTCGATCACATCGGCAAGACAGGGTTCAAGCTTCACATCAGTCGGATGCACCTCTAAGCGTCCCGTCTCAATACGGGTTCGATCGAGGAGATCCTCGATCATGCGGACCAGTCGATCTGAATTTTCTGATATACGCACAAGGTAGCGCTGTTGTTTCTCGTTCAACGGTCCGGTCAGTCCGTCCAGCAGATTTTGAATGAACCCTTTGATGGACGTGAGCGGCGTTCTCAGTTCATGGGATACATGGGAGAGAAATTGCGCACGCAACCGGTCGGCCCGCTCAAGGGCTTCGGTGCGCTCTTTCACTTTGACCTCCAACCCCTGATTCCACTCTTCGATCTGCTGGTAGGCTGAGGCATTATCCAATGCGATCGAGACTTGACTCGCGACCGTCGTCATCAATTCCAAATCGTCTTCCGTCACACTTTGATTGTGCGAGCGATCGACCGTCAACATTCCCCAGATACGGTCTTTGGTCTTGATGGGCACCACGACTAAGGCTTTGGTTCCGCTTAATTCAGCTAAACGTTGATTCAAGGGATGGAGGCTGTGCCGTATCGACTCAATATCTTTGACCAACAGTGAGCGTCCTTGAAGGACCACCGTCCCCTCTGGGCTCTCGCGATCGGCGATCGGAATTCGACAGGACTGGGCGAACGTTTCGACCTCCGGAGGCGCGCCGATCAGACGGATATGTTGGACGGTATGCTCGCAGGGATCAAACATGGATACCATGGCACTGTTGTAGTTGAGCTCGTGCGTCAGCGCTTCCAACACCTGGTGCAAGAGCGCATCTCGTTCGAAAGTCGAGCCGAATGAGAGCCCCGCGCGATGAAGCGCCGTGAGTTGGGCTATTTTCCGACGCAACTCCACCCGCATCTGCTCTTGTTCCAAATAGGCTGCGCGCAATTCCTCGTGTCGGGATTCGACGAAGGTAATCTGCTCTTGGATCAAGGCCTCGCGTCGCTCGCTCTCCCGAAGCAGCCGTCGATTAACCATGATGCCGACCGCAAGAATCGGGCACAGTCCGACCAACAATACCTCGCCGAAACTCACTGTCGGATTCAGCACACCGACTCCCGCCATGAGGGCAAGACCCAACGCCCCTCCCCATAAGAACCATGTGAAACTCTGCTGCACATGGGGCAAAGGCCCAACGCGCACGGCAGCCGCCGAGCTAAGGGCCCGCTCACTATTTGCTTCAGGAAGTGCCGTCTCACTCAGTTGGACCGGCCTGGGCTGTACTAACGGTGATGCGGTTCGCCAGAATCGCCTCCGATACCGGCTCTCTTCCTGCCATCGGATCGTCCACTGGCACCATTCATCATCATCACCGATGCAGGAGGTTTCGATCACTTCCGCCTGAGAGAGGCCGTGGATGCGATTAGCCATGGCGATCATGATGCCCTGTGCAGACTGACAGACGAGGCAGGCACACCGCCTGCGGTAGGGTCCGAACTGCCGAAGCGTCCGGTCGGTAAACCGCATCCCCACTGCAGCCGTGCTGCTCGTGACTTCCACCACGCGGAACTCGACGGATCCGGACGTAAACTTATTCCCAAAGTAGGGAAACATCGTATAGATCTGTGACAGGGAAAAGGGGCGCGTCAGGGCCAGCATGATAGGAGACACCTTTTCCGCCCCCGCTTTGAAGGCAAAACGTGAGTCGCCCGAGATTCGCTCACAGAACTCATACAGATACGAGGTAAATTCATACGAATAGCTGTTCCAGGGATTCTTCAACAATTCCGGAGTCACATGATAGACGGGGTCCTTGATGCGGTCATTCAAGAGGCGGCATAACTCCTCGACTGCCGCTTTTCCGGCCGACGCTTCTCCCTCGGACGTCACCAACTTCTCCAAAAAGACCGTCACAGCCCTGATGCTGACGCCGCTGAGATCTCGGATTGTGTGTCCCTGTTCATCCAAACCGAACGGGCGGCATACCATTGCGCCTTGCTCAAGAATGGTTCGATCCTTTGGTAAGAGTTCGATGGTCGGGAGGGGCTTGGCCTCGACGATATCGAGTGTGCTGCTTGTCATGGCGTCATCCCATCAGACAATAGGACCATGGGACGGCACTGAGCGCGGGGCTGCGCACAGTCCGCCACTCCAACGGACGAGGAACCGCACGAAGCCGCGGTTATGATCGCCCTGCACAGTTCCCCCTACAGGAATAGCGCGTATGGCTCGCCGAGTATATCGACGAGCGTGTGAGCTTTGCAATACGAATGGTTTGTCCCCTTGCGTCAGTGGGGAGAAGCCGGTCAAAAGAAGGGACTATCGTATGGAACGGAAGCGTCTGAGGAGTGGAGAATCTCGGCTGGTGAGACATCTACCAGCAGAGCATCTGAGAATGGATCCGCTATTGTCTCACCGACCGCTTGAGTTTCTTTTCAACGCTGGCCACTTTACTCTGGAGACGGCCGGAATAGCCCTTTCGGTAATCGACTTTGATGGTGCAGGAAATACGGTTGCAATCCTTCTTCATCCGCTCATAGCATTGCTGCACCACTGAGAACACTTGCTCCCATTCACCTTCTAGAACCGTTCCCATCGGGTTCAATCGATACGCGACTCCGCTTTTATCGATAATATCGAGGGAACGGGCTACATATTTTCCGACACTCTCGCTCTTTCCCAACGGTGACATGCTGAATTCGAGTAAAACCATCTGTGCTCCTATTATTTATTTCCGGTATGAGGTTGTGTATTCGTCACGGTCACAGCCCGTTTTTCCGACCAGACTTTTGGATATCGTACCTTGCCGAGAAAACCAAACCCATCCAGCGCGTCATGGAGCAATGCACGCCGCTTCTCGGCATCCGGCTCATTCGCCTTAGCCTGTTCACGCAGATGCCCGAGCCACTCGACGAACTCGATGAATTCCGCATCGAGAATCCGTTCCAGATCCTCTTTCATGAATCCGGAAAGAGCCGGTGCCACTCCACTCGTACTGATCGCCACTCGCACATGTCCCGCTGCCACGACCGCCGGCATGGTGACGCTGCTGGCCTCCGGATAGTCTACCGACCAGAGCAGCACACGTTTTTCTCTGGCCTTAGCCGACAACATTTGAGCAAAGCCACGATCTCCTCGAATGGTATTGAGAATGAGAATGGCATGTTCGAGATCCGTTTCGCGAAAATGTCGCCCGCGATGGATGATCTTACCTGAAGCCGCCAGTTGACGCAGTGCTTCATTCAGCGTAGGACTGATGACCGTGACCCGCGCACCGGACTCGAGCAGGCGTTGTGATTTTTCCGATGCCTCTTCATCGCCGCCGATCACCAGAACCGGCCAGCCTCTCACGTCCAAAACCAAAGGAAAACCAGGATTCGCAGCCATGATGGTACTCCGTTTCGACCAAGTGGCTCAGTATCCGAGAATGGACCCCCATCATGCAAGAGGGAGAAATCTCATTTCCCCTTTTGATCAGTCCATCGCTATAATGCAGCGCAATCGAACGGCTTGAATGACTTTCGGCGCAGCTATGGAGACATTATTCGAGGGACAGGGTTATGGAACGCTGTCCACGGAGGGTCTTTTCAAAATCGAGGCTACGTATCGGCCGGATCTGCGTCCAGCTCCATATTCCAATAGAGATAATCACGCCAGCTTTCCGGCGTGTTACGAATACCGATGGTGATGGTGATGACGGGACTCCATCGCGGTTTCACGGGCCGCTTCTTTAATTTCATGCCGGCCTCTTCCGGCGTACGCCCGCTCTTCCGATTGTTGCACCGCCAGCAAGCGGTTACGATATTTTCCCATGTCTTTTTCCCGCCCTTGGCGATGGGCACGACATGATCAAACGTCAACTCTTCCGTCCGAAACCGGTGGTTACAGTATTGGCAGCAGTACCCGTCTCGCGTAAAAATATTGATCCGGGAGAACTTGACTGCACGATGACTGTCTTTCAGTTTAACCAGCTTCAGCAGCCGCATCACGGCTGGAAGTTTGATCGACAAGGAAATCCCATGGATTTCCCGGTCGTAGACTTCCAAGACTTCGACTTTTCCTTGCCAGAGAAGGGCGATCGCTTTTTGCCAATGCACGACCCGCAGAGGTTCATAGGTCGCATTGAGCAGGAGGGTCATTTCCATGCAGGAACCTCAACCCCAATCGGGCCTCCGCAGCGGCCAGGGAGGGTTTCCGCGAGGCGGGGGTACAGGCTCATAGTTGTATGCCATAAGGTGGCGGTGAAATCAAGCAAGCGCCCTTCTGATGCCGCATACGGCGGACCGATGGGGTATTAATGAGGATGAACGATTTCGTCAGAGTGGCCTTTACGCAGGAGATCCCACCGGGCACGGGACGAACCGTGGAAGTCGATGGAATTTGGATTGCGGTCTTCAATGTGGAAGGCACTTTTTATGCGGTCGATAACACGTGTCCGCACGCGGGCGGCCCGCTCGGAGAAGGAAAACTGTGCGAGGCGGTTGTCGAATGTCCCTGGCATGGCTGGAAATTCAACGTCATGTCGGGAGAACGAGTCGGCAATCCAAATTTCCAGGTCGCGTGCTGTGAGGTTCGAATTCAAGGGGACGAACTTCAGATCGCCATCCCATCGGCACTCAGAGGACCAGCTTAACTTTGTGATGCAGGCAGCTGCGGAGCAGGTCGTTGATCCGTATCGGGCGCTTTAGGCGTCACGCCGTCCGCCGGCAACGAAGCCGCGTTGACCTTCTTGAGCTCGAGATGCGCATGCCAGATGAATTCCCGCTCGAACCATTGGCCGCGCATCCCCTGATCGCGAAGCTGCACACGGATTTCGTAGATGTCTCCCTCGACATGCTTCACTCGCCATTCGCCGAGCCGAACTCCCTGCCCGCGATCTTTCATCACACGGACATGTTCGTTCATGGCTTGCAAGATCGTCGGGTGTCCGATCGCCGGATAGCTCTGAACCAAAGCCAATGCTTCAGCTTCTCGTGATTCTCTCGACGGAGTCGTCGACGGCAACGTGGTCCAGGCATAGTAGATGCCACCCAGCAGTAGGACCGCAGCAACTGCGTAGCGGATGAGGCGGACGCCGAGCGATCGAGAGAAGGTGCTGCTGTCCGTCATGCCGAAATATTTCTCAGTGGAACCCAATGACTGCAAGGCATCTTAGGAAGGCCCAGTCGCCATGTCAACGCAGCGTGGGGATTTGGTCGTGACAAGGGCCGCTTGTCTGGTGAAAAGCCGGTGTGTTACAAGTACGAGGAAGTCTCAAGACGGTCGGGCGCAGAATGAGTACGGTGCATGAAATTCTTTTTGTACGGCGATCTCCTCAATCCCTCACAACTCAAACGGCGGGCCCCGGAACACAGATTTCTCTATCTCGCGACCTTGTCGGACCATACCGTCAAATTTTGCCGGTGGTCGTCACAATGGCGGTGCGGGCTCGCCAGTATCGTGCCTTCGCAAGGTGAAAAAACCTGGGGCGGCGTGTTTGACCTCACGGACGAAGACGTGAATATCATGGATCAGTTTGAGCAGGATGTGCCGCAGGGGGCATACCGCCATCTGCAAGTCACCGTCTCGGCCACAAATGGAGAAAAAGAACTCGTTACCACGTATGCAGCAAACCCGATCGGAAAGTTCAAACCAAAAGACCATTACCTGGACTGGGTGCTGAAAGGGCTCAAACAGTGGAAGTTTCCGGAGGAAGTGATCCAGGAGTGGGAATCGTATCGGCCGCGATAAGCGCGTCATCCCATGTCGATTTTTTATTGAGGAGACTATGCCAAAACCAAAATATCACATTCTCGTCTGCACCAATTCTCGTCCTCCCGGCCACCCCAAACCGTCTTGTGGATCGGCCGGTGCTGCGCAGCTGCTGATGGCTTTCAATATGGGGTTAATGCAGCGATCCGTCCCGCCCGGGGAGGTGTTGGTGAGTGCCACAGGGTGCCTCGGTCCTTGCGAGCAGGGTCCGACAGTCGTCATCTATCCGGACAACACCTGGTATTCCAAAGTCACTGAGGCGGACGTCGCCACCATCCTTGAAGAACATGTCGTGAAAGGAACACCGGCAGCGAAACTGAATCCAGACTCCGTGTGGAAATAAACTTCGCCACCGACGGCCTGCTTCAAGCGGTCAGATAAGACTGGCGCTTGATCGCGTAAACCGATTGCTGATAACGTATCCATTGGCACATGACCATACCAAGTCATCACGAGCACAAAGACCATGCGCCCGGCTCAATCGGTTGCATCGTCATTACTTGTAGCGATACCCGTACGCCTGAAACCGACGCCAGCGGCCAACTGATTCAGAAACTGCTCGAAGCACAAGGCCATACCGTCGCCGCCTATTACATCGTCAGGGATGAGCCGGAGCAGATTCAGTTTCGTATCGCTCAAGGTACCGCCAGCGATGTCGTGCAAGCGATCATCGTGAATGGCGGCACGGGGATCTCGCGACGTGATTCGACCTTTGAAGCGGTGTCCGAGATGTTAGAGAAGCGGCTTGATGGATTCGGTGAAATCTTCCGTTTTCTGACGTATCAAGAAATCGGCTCCCCGGCGATCATGAGCCGGGCCACTGCCGGTATTATCGACGGTCGCCTGCTTTTCTCCATCCCAGGCTCCGAAAACGCCGTCCGCCTCGCGATGGAAAAGCTGATTCTTCCGGAGCTGGGTCACCTCGTCAGTGAACTGACAAAGTAACCGTGAGCGTAAGGGGTAAGGCGTCAGGCGAGGCTTTGCCGGATTTCTTTAACCTTACGCTTAACGCTTCACGCCTTACGTCTTCCTAATCCTGCATGATCTTCGGTTCAGAATAATTCTCATCGGTCGAAATCTTCGACTGGGCATACCGTTTATAGTGCCGCAGCAGATCGCGCACGGAAACGATGCCGGAGATGTCACCGTTCTTGGTCACACCGAGATGGCGCACACCGAGATCGGCCATCATGTCCTGGGCATCGTCAACCGATTGATTTCCTTCGATCGTGCAGATCGGTGCGGTCATGATTTTTTCGACCGTCAATTTGCCCAAGGGTTTACCGCTCGCGACAGCGCGGCGCACGATGTCGGTATCCGTCACGATTCCGACCAATTGTTTGCCCTTTTTTACCAGGAGCGACCCTACACGCGCCTGGCGCATGGTCTTGGCCGCACTGGCAATCGAAGTCTTCGGTCCGATGGACTTTGGATTCTTGTTCGCAATTTGACTCACTGTAGCCATCCCTTTCCCCTTTCATCTTGGTACTGTACCGGCAGTGGATTGCCGACGTTCGAACGCCGGCCACATTGGCCGGGCGTAGATTATCATGAATGAGCGGAACGTGCGAGGCCGTTCGCTCGCATGAGCCGGATTGTTCGCCACAAAATTGCGGAATGGGCGAGGCAAGACGGGCGTAGTGGCCGACCCTCAGGACTCAGCAGACAAGCACGATTTTGCCGAAAAACTTTCGGCTGGCCATCAATTCCTGAGCAGCGCGGGCCTCTTGAAGAGGAAATGTGCGATCAATTACCGCGATCAACCGTTTCTGGCCCATGAGTTCCGCCGCTTTCACGAGTTCCGCCCTCGTGCCCATGTAGGATCCCTTGACGGTGAGCTGCCGGGAATAGAGATCGCGAAGGTTCAGCGTGACGTCCCCGCCAGTGGTCGCACCGCAGGTAATCAAGCGGCCGCCTTTTGCGAGCGACTCCAAACAACTATCCCATACCGCCGGCCCGATGTGTTCGACCACCACATCGACTCCTCGCCCTTCCGTCAGCAATTTGACCCGCTCCGAGACCTTTTCCTTGGAATGATTGATCACCGCATCGGCTCCCAAGATCACGGCTTTGGGAATCTTGTCATCGGAACCGACTGTGGTGATCACACGCGCACCCGCCAACTTCGCCAACTGAACAGCCATCATTCCGACGCCGCTTCCCGCTCCCATCACAAGCACAGTTTCTCCCGTCCGGAGCTTGGCCAATGCAAACAACATGTGCGCGGCGGTGACGGAAACGAGTGGAAACGCCGCGGCTTGTTCGACGGTGACATTGTCGGGTATCGGCAGCACATTTCGAAACGGAACTTTCACATACTCGGCATAGCCGCCATGCGTCCCGGCCCCCAAAAGATTGTACGTCCGACACATATTGTCCCGACCAGCCAAGCAAAACTCGCAATTCCAGCAACTGATACCGGGTGACACAAAGACTTGTGTTCCGACAGCGATGCCTTCGACTTGAGGCCCCACTTGTTCAACGGTCCCGGAGACATCCGAACCTCCCACATGGGGTAAGGGAACGGTATAAGAAGGACTTCCCTCTCTGACCCACAGATCGAGATGGTTCAACGCACAGGCCTTTACCCGAACCAGCACGTCTTGCGGGCCCATCTTTGGCACCGGCAGCTCTTCATACCGAAGCTTCTCCGGTCCACCATGCTCACGAAAAAGCACCGCCTTCATAAGTCGTGTTGAGTGCTGAGTTCCGAGTGCTGAGTATGTTACGGCAAGATCGAACGGGTTCACTCAGCACTCAGGACCCAGCACTTCCTTAAAACGTGAGCGTCCCTTCCACCACCATGACACACTGTCCGCCGACCTTCACACCTTGAATCACGTCGTCGTCGGACTCAACCTGCACCAGAATCCGGGCCGGCCGATCGATTTCGTAGCCCTGCTCAATAAGGATGTCCGTCCTCGGTCCCACTTCAACAACGCCGTTCTGAACCAGGTACGCTCCAAGTGCTCCGCCGGCGCTCCCCGTCGCAGGATCCTCCAAGATCCCGATTTTAGGTGCAAACATCCTCGCGTGGACAGAAGCGAACGATTCAACGGTCACGGTCGTGAAAACCATAATCCCGTTGGCCCCGAATCGTTCGCAGACATTGATGATGGCCGAAGCATCCGGGTTGATCGACCGGACAGCCGTCAACGTCCGCACCGGCACGATCAAGACCGGTAAGCCGGTCGACACGACTTGAAGAGGCCATTTCATGTCGGCGATCACATGCCTCGCCAAGCCAAGAGCGCCACCGACCGAGTACACATCGTCAATGGCATCGATAGGATCGAGAAATTCCGGCCTGGGTTGAGACATGACGACCCGCGCCACATGATTCTTTTCCACATGCAATTCGACAGGGAATAACCCGATATTACATTCCTGCATGACATGCGTCACCGGTTCCCGAGTAGAAACCCTCCCGAGCCGGGCCAACACGTAAAATGTGCCTAGTACCGGATGGCCGGCAAAGGGAATTTCCTGAGTCGGGGTAAAGATCCGTAACCGCGCAACTGCAGCAGAGTCGGTCGGTGGTAAGACGAACACTGTTTCCGATAGATTCATCTCCCTCGCAATCTGTTGCAGCTCGTCGTCCGTCAGTCCATCAGCGTCCGGGAACACCGCGACGGGGTTGCCGCCGAAGGGTTGAGAGGTAAAGACATCGGCCTGATAGAACTTGAGAGACCGTTGTTCAGCCATGGTCACGTCCAAACTCGTCTGGATCACACCGCAGATCCCAATCATGCCATGATAAAACAATCCCCATCATTTGACAGGCCTCCTCCCTGTTTGGCAGACTCCGCCCATGGATCACATCACCGAGCAGGATGTCGCCCATGCGTTGGAAATTCTTGGCCTCACGCTGCCCATCACCGCCGAAGACCTGGAACGGGCGAAGCGCGTCCAGCTCTACAACTGGAACCCCACGCGCTATGCCGGCCTCACCAACAATCCGAAACAATACATGCAACAGTTTCGGAAAGCTGAAGAAATGACTCGGACCGTTGAGGCCGCATATCTGTTACTGACAGCCGTCCTTGTCCCAGATACGGAAGGCTAAGGCCGAGGTTGCGGTTAAGATCGGCCTTAACCTTAGCCTCAATCTTCTTCACCCTACCTCATGACTGGTGACACGTGACATTCCTTCGTCGCCTTGCGAATGCGCGACCGGCCAGGTAATCAAGCCCGACACTCCGTCCGGCGATCCGACCGGTTGCGTCTGCTGAGCATAAATTTGCGGCAACCGGTTCGTCCCGAACTTCGAGATATAGAGAAACACGTGTTCGCGAGAGTTCACCCTCACGGCCCAGGGGTGAAAATCATGCTTGTAGAATTCCTCGCAGAGCTGCATCGCATCGAGACACGACAGCGTGCCGGGGTCATTCAACGTGTAGTAATAGTCCAGCGGGAGATCGTACTCTTCCTGCTTGTGGATCGTCATGCCAAATTTTTCCGGATGACGCACCATTGGGGTGTGGCGGTAGGCCACGAAGTAGAAGAGTTCAAGCGAGTGAATCACCGGCTGGTGATCGAGGACGAACCGACGAGTTTCCATGGCCTCCTCAAACGTTTCCCCGGGAAAGCCATAAAAAGCCATCACATGGTTCCAAATCCCCGCCTTCGCCGCCATCTGAAGATTGCGTTCGATGACGCTTTTCCGAGCGTGCTTGTCCATGAGATTCAAGACGCGCTCGTTCGCCGACTCCATCCCATAATACAGCGTGCAGCAGCCGGCCTTCGCCGCGAGATCCCAGACGGCTTGATCTTGCAATGTTTCTTCAAACCGAATGAGCGTCGTCCATTTGATCCCGACGTCTTGGTCAACCAGGAGCTGGGAGACTTTCTTGAAGAGGGCCGGGGGATAGGATTCATCAGAAAATAGAAAGTGTCGGCAGTGGTACTTATCCCGGAGAACCTTGATCTGATCGACCACCAGCTGAGCCGGCATTCCCCGGTACTGATCGAAATAACCTTGGCCATGGTCGCAGAACGTACAGCGTCCCCAATAGCAGCCGCGCGTGGCCAGATAGGGAATAATCAGTTCCGGAACGAAGTAACGATCCAGCGGCATGCCCTCAAAGTCCGGCAAGGGAAGCGCATTGGTCTTCTCGGTATACACTTCGGAATTCCGATGGAGGCCGGACTCGTCGCGATAAATGAGGTTGGGAACCGAGGCGAGGGTTCGCTGTCCGTTCAACGCGTCGATGAGCCACAACAGCGCATGCTCCCCTTCATAAAGAATAGAGGAATCAAATACGTCTGTAAAAAATCTCTCATGCCTTACCAGATCTTCTTGTAGTCGGGTGATGACGTTGCCGCCCACCACCACATGGACCTGCGGGAACGTCTCCTTAATCATCTTGCCGAAGGTCAGACCGGCCAAGAGTTGCATCTGCGTCCCAATGGAAATTCCGACCACGTCCGGCTGTTCTCTTGCCACGTCCGGCATGACCAACTGATTGCAGAGATCCCGATAGACGTTCACCTGCTCATCGTCCAAACAGGCAAACACTTCTTTCGAGACACCGGGACGATACCCGAGATTGCTTTCCATCGGATAGAAAACGAGGGAGGCAGGATAATAGGCGGCCGAGATATAGGCCATCGTCTCGCGGAAGGTATTGAGCGCTCCTTCCAACGTCTCCGCCTCATAGAAACGTTCGCCACGCACGATCAGCTTGGCATCTTCGGCTCGATCCGCCAGATTGAAGACATCGAGGTCATAGGCCTGTTCTACGACCGCCATGTGGGCCACATCCCGCTCAGTCAGGAGACCCGCCTTCTCTTTCTCCTGCAGGGACTTCAGCTGCATGCCCAACCGAGCCTTCACCCAGATCAGAAACTCCATGCTGAAGAAGTGATCCCACATGCCGATGTTGATATCGCGCTGGATGACCGTATGGCCGGCCTCGCGCAACACGGCTGTCAGCGACGGCAAGGCAAGGTATGGCGCCGTCGGCACCCACTCGGGTGGAAACAGGAGCATGACTTTCGATTTCTTTTGTGTGCCCTTAGCCCTTGGGGCTAGACCGTCTATTTGAAGCAATTCTTCCATTTTTCGTTAGGCGTGAAGGGTGAGGCGTTAGGGCGTTACTCCTTCTCACCCCTTACGCCTTACCCCTTACGATATCATCACATCTTTCCTGCAAGCGTCGGCGTAACTCCAGCCGTTTTAACCGATCGATACTGAAGGTCAGACAGCTTCCCTAAGCCGAATCTTGAGATATAGAGAAAGATATATTCACGAATATAGAGGCGCAAGTCCCAGCCGGGATTGTGGTTCCGCTCGAACTGCTCGAACACCCGCTCCGCCTCCTCAATGCTCATGCCGTTCTTCACCGTGTAGTAGTAGTCCAACGCCAAATCCCATTCCGGATTCTTGTATGCCGTCACGCCCCACTTCTCGGGATGTTTCGCTACAGGGTTATGCCGCCCCAGATCGAACGTCCCAAACCCCAATGAGTGGACATGGTCCTTATTCTGCTCGAGGAATTGCACCGACTGCCATGCTTCTTCCTTCGTCTCGCCGGGAAAGCCGAAGAAGCCCATACAGTGGTTCCAGATGCCGGCCTCCGCCGTCAGCTTCAGGTGCTTCGTCATCACCTCCGCCGTCGTCGCCTTGTCCATCAGCTGGAGCACCCGCTCGACGCCGGACTCGTAGCCGAAGTGCAGATAGCGGCAGCCCGATTCCTTCGCGTCCTGCCAGACGGCGTCTTCCAGCAGACTTTTCTCGAACCGCATGTGCGTCGTCCAGAAGATATCCATGTTGCTCTCGAGCAATCCTCGAGAGAGCTTGCGGAACAGCGCCGGCGGATAGGACTCGTCGGTAAAGTGAAAATGTTTGGCGCCGTACTTGTCGCGCAGATAGGTGATGTCGGCGAGAATGTCCTGAATCTTCTTCGACCGATAGCCCGCGGTATAGCCTTCGCCGTGGTCGCAGAACTCGCAGCGCCCCCAGTAACATCCTCGCGTCGCCAAATAAGGCAAAACGCGCGTGGGGACGAAATATTTCTCCAGCGGCAATCCGTCGAAATCCGGCGGAGGCAGCGCGGCCATATCCTCCGCATAACTCAGCGGCGATACATGGATGCCTGTCTCGTCCTTAGAGATCGTATTCGGCACATTGGCCAAACTCTGCTCGGCGCCGACCGCTTCGACCAATTGCGTGAACGCCGTCTCCCCTTCGTACACCACGGCGCTGTCGAAATACTGAAAGAGCGGCGACTGCGGCAGCACATCGCGCAGGCGGGTGACCGTATTGCCGCCGATCGTAACGTGGATGTGAGGGAAGTGCTGCTTGATGAGAGCGCAGAAGGTCATGGTCGAAAACATCTGCTGCTGCAGGACAATCGAGATCCCGACCACGTCCGGCTGCTCAGCCTGAATCACCGGCTTGACTAAATGGTCGAACACGTCTCGGTACACGTTGACCTGCTCATCCTGCACGGCATCCATCACGTCCATCGAGATGTAGGGCTTGTACGACAGATCCGTCTCCATCGGCGGCATGCAGATCCGCGCCGGGGCATAGACTAAAGAAATGACCGATGTGACCTCGCGAAAGACTTGGATCGCCCATTCTAACTGGTCGATGTCGTAAAACTTCTCATTCCTGACGATGTACTTTGCCTCATCCGCATTCCGAATCAGTGTTTCCATTCGAGGGCGTGTCACATCGCAGAGCGCCAGCTGCACATCCATCTCCCACTCGGCCAAATCCCGCTTCTTCGCCAGCTTGCGGAGCCGATCCAATTGTTGCGGCACTCGGCGCAGGACCTTCTTCAGAAACTCCTCGCTGAAGTACCAGTCCCACATCTCACAATTGATGTCTTTTTGAATGACCGTATGCCCGGCTTGGCGGAGGACGGCAGTCAGGGAGGGAAGAGAAAGATAAGGTTCTGAGGGATACCAGTCCGGCGGGAAGATCAGCATGACCTTCATCTTCCGGCCTCCGGCCTCAAGGAAGGTCCGGCGGTGAAGCTGAATCAGCTCTTTCGATGCCCGATTTCCTTTCGAATACTCAACCTTCATAGGAATTTGACCATTTGTCCTTCGGCAGCCTAGCGATCTGAATCATACAGAAAGCCAATGGCTTACAGAGGAAAAACGTATTCTACGGAGATGCTAGTTTGATATGCAAGGGCGAGGCATTACGAGGCAACCAGATACTTTCCCCTGCTCGCTGACCGTACACAAGGGGCAAGAAACGGAATCACGGATTGCTCAATATCTTCAGAATGCGCTTTGCGAGGTGTTCGTTGATTTTCGTGTGACGCCGGACAGGCTGAGATACTTTGGTGTGATTAAATGCCGGCGTACCATTCATAGCCTTGGTCTTCCCAGTAGCCGCCCTTCCCGCCGCCGATACCGGCCAGCGAGGCGACGAGTTCCAGGCCCATCACATACTTCGCGTGTTTGTAGCCCAATTGGCGTTCGATCCGTAGGCGAATCGGCGCGCCGTGAGGAATGTCGAGCGGCGTTCCGTTCAGATCGTACGCCAGAAGCGTCTGGGGGTGATAGGCATCCTGCAGGGCGACGCTTTCATAGTAGGGAACGCCTTCATCGTCGATGTCGGCGCAGTAGAACACGATGTATTGGGCCTCCGGCAGCGGTTCGACCAAATGCATGAGATCTCCCAGAGGCACGCCCGTCCATTTGCCGATGGCGCTCCATCCCTCCACACAATCATGCCTGGTAATTTGTGTGCGCGACGGCATGGCGCGGAGTTCGGCGAGCGACCATGTCGCGGGTTTGGCGATAAGACCCGTGACAACGATTCGCCAATCGGCGAAGTCGCGCTCTGCCTTGGCAACGTAATCCGAGGTTCCCGGATGCGTGTTGCCGTTGGGCGGAAAGACTGCCGAGATGTCGCGCTCTTCATATTCCTTGGCCAGCGCGGTCGCCGGTGTCAGCGCACGCTGCACGCGCTCGGTCAAGGCTTCCGTGTGGCCGAGCAACCGCCGGACCCATTCGCTGCGTGAAAGATTGTCACAGCCGGAACCGGCCATGATGCCCGCGGCACCAGCGGCGGCCTTCAAGAGCTGACGGCGTCCAAGCTTGTTACGTGTCATGGCGGCCTCCTTTGACGGCAAACCAGCCGGTGATCATCGAGCGCATATTGTTGACGAATCCCGTCATGACGACCTGGAGAACGTGCACCGCGACGAAACCCACAAAGGCAAAGCAGGCGATGAAGTGGAGCGTGCGCGCACTCTGTCGCCCACCGAACAGTGGGAGCAGCCACGGGAACGCGGCATCGATCATGGGCGACATGCCGACCCCCGTCAATACGATAACCGGCGCGAGCACGGCCAATACCACGAGATACGCCAGCTTCTGCAACACATTATACCGTGTGGCCGCCTCCTCTTTGGAATGCCGCAAGAACAGATGGCTCTTCACGGCCCGTCCGATGTGACGAAGATCGACCGTCGTCGGCAGGAGATCACGGGACAGATGCCGGCTCAGCAGACCATAGCAGACGAAGAACACACCCGTGATCACAAACATCCACGCAAAAAACAGATGCCACTGCCGACCCATGGCAAGCCACTGCGGACCGGGCAGCGTGGCCCAGACCGGAAACGCGCGTCCTCGGTGATCCGAATACCCGAGCAGGCCGGTGGTCTCGAAGGAATGGCCGAAGATCGTCGTGATACCTTTGATTTCACCGGTCTCGGTCTGCACCGGACGGATGGACAGCAGCGCGTCATTCCGATCCGACCGATCTCCCCAATAGAGAGCCGGGTGAGCATTGAAGATTTGGAGTCCGCTCATGACGAGGACGATCAGGCATAGCGCATTGACCCAGTGCGCCAGCCGGACCGGCAGCGTATGGCGATAGGTCCATATCACCATATCGACAGCACGCGAGTCGAACGAGGAAGGTGGAGAAAGCGCGTGCTCGACTTCGCTCGACGCAGAGTCCAAATAAGAATGCGGGCCGCTCGTGTCCGCCATGTCGTAGACTTCCGAGAAAGAGTTAGCTCAGGATAGCATCCGGAAGGAACAGGAACAAACCTCTGACGAAGAGGTCGCTCAGTCAGCGGCCGACATTCATGACACAGATTCCCAAGACTCGACTCTTATTTAGCCCCATGTTTTCTGTGGACTTCTGCCCGAACCCCACGTCGCCGCAGAAGCTTCTTGCCGAGTTGATCATGTGTCTGCACGTTTGACTCCTTCACGCGCGCCTCAGCAATTTCACGTTCTCGAAGAGGCGTCGAGCGTGAAATGTCAGTTATGGCCCATGTCAAGTCATACTTGACAGAAATGTCGAGCACGCGCAAGATGTTTAAACGTGATCGAACATTTCAGGCACAAGGGGCTCGCAAGATTCTTCGATGACAATGATCGCCGAAAGCTGCCCTCTTCACAAGTTGATAAGATCGCACGAATCTTGGCGAGGCTGAACGAGGCTATGACGGTACAAGACATGGGATTACCGGGCTACAGGCTTCATCCCTTGAAGGGAGAGCTGGACGGATTCTGGTCCGTGACCGTGTCCGGTAACTGGTGGATCGTTTTCCGCTTCGAGAATGGTAGTGCATACGACGTAGATCTCATTGACTACCGTTAGGAGAAACAACCATGCGCATGAAGAACCCACCTCATCCGGGACTATCGGTTCGATACGACTGCCTCGAACCGCTGGGACTCTCGGTAGCAGAAGGAGCAAAGGTGCTCGGTGTCACCCGGCAAGCCATGAATAATCTGGTGAGCGGCAAGGCTGGGATTTCAGCAGAAATGGCAATCCGACTTGAGAAAGCCTTCGGTAGCGGCGCCGAAACTTGGTTGCGGATGCAAGCGGCCTATGACTTGGCGCAGGCGGAAAAATACGCTGGAAAAATCAAGGTCCGGCGTGTCAAAGATTCGTTGCTACCGGCTTGAACGCTCCGGACTTCAGGGGTCGAAATAGAGGGGTCGGATCTTGAATTGTGCATGACCCGGGAATGAGAGCTCGGTTTTGCCTCAGCTCCCTCTCGCAGACGCCATGCCCTCCAATCTCATTTCCCCTTGCCTTGTTTGTGCGAGCCTCGAACCAAGCCTCCCAGAGGTGCTTTCGAGTGAAGCACTGCTCAATCGCACTCCTCTGGGGACAAGAGCCATGTGTTCCTCATCGTCTTGATTACCTTTCACGTCATTCCTCTTTGTCATACTCTCAGGTTGTGAAACAACAGTATCGCATCGGCTCGTTCATCTCGCTGATGTGTGTGGTCTCCACGCTGCTCATTCTTGGAGGATGTTTCTCTAAACCGCCTCCCTCCGGCGTCCACTTTGCAATCACCAGCGGCTCCCATACGCTTTTGCCCAGTGAGCGGCAGCGCATCCTCATCTGGGGAGATCCTATCCTGGCCCACGTAGCTGAAGAATGGCTTCGATCTCATCACTATTCAAACATCCTGATGCAGCCTCGGATTCCCTACACTTCATCGGATCGTCAGGGGGCGCTTGCAGTCGCGTCAGAGGCGAATGCAGAGTTTGTGCTCGTTCTAGAGGGGGAAGCACTGAAGGAAGGGGCATTAATTCAGCCGAACTGCGGCGCACTCTTCAACATCACTGTCGATGTGCGAGGCCTTTCAGTGGAACGTGGAGAAGGCGTCCTCCGAGGCAACGCCCATTACCCGCACTGCGTCGAACGTAATGACCAGACCTTTCAGAACCTGACTTGCCAAGCCCTTGCCACCGCATGGGGCTTCCGCTCATCCGGGCAGCTAGAGATTCCTTCCCACTTCGCATGCACAGCTGGCCAAATTCCGCCGAAGGATTAAAGAGAGTCAGAAGTCTCAGTAACTTCAGGTCTTACAATCCCCCCCGCAGATACCACGCCTGAGACCCTCGTTCTTCGTAGTTGAACGCTCTACAATGCTGTACTGATCGAAAAACTACGGCAGTGATTAGGCTTCACTCCCCGATTATTTCCTTCACTGCACCAGTGTAGTCTCAGTCAGAATCCCTTGCGTTCGAGCATATCTCCCCCCCGTTATAGGTTACATGGAGTTACAGCTCACCATAACGGGAGAATGCCTCAATGAAGACAAACATCTTTGTGATCACGTTGCTCTGTTGCGCGACGATCGTGTCGGCAAGCCATGCTGAGGAAATTGGGAGTGTCGACACGGAATTCAAATGGTTGGGGGCCGGATCACAAAATTGTGGTTGAAGCGTTTGACGACCCAAAGATTGAAGGCATCACGTGTTATCTGAATCGATCAAAAAAGGCAGCTTGAAAGGAATGGTCGGATTGGCACAATGCGGGCTCGTGGCCCTCTCAACTGTTCGGGTTGATGACCGGAGGAACGGGACGACCCGAGCTGATCTCCGGTCTTCTTGATTCAAGACCCGAATCTTTGCGATCTGTCCAGCTCCCGTGCCGCCATGATGCAAGACCTCCTCTTTATAGATACAAGATCTTGAACCATACATAACATACACCGACGGTCGGCCTCACCCTCCGCCCTTCCCAGCAGCCACCACGCCCTCCGGCTCAGTTCACCACACAGCTTCCAGCATCTTTTCTCGTTGACTGATGCCATGTAACTTTGGGACCATGACACCGTGCATTTCGAATTGCTGGACCCGATCACGCAGATCGAAACATTTGCGGTTGGGTCTCGAATTCGCGAGATTGCCAGGCTTCGCAAGTTCTATGGCAAAGGACGGTGGCGGAAGCGAAAGGGCATTGCTAAGATTCGCCTCTCAGATGGCTCCGTCCACGTCGCCGAAATTCATTGGTACGAAGCCACGGGGATAGGCCGGAAGGAATACAAGATCAAGCAACTACTCTGAGGACACCATTATGCCAAAACCGACACGTGCCACTTCTCGTTTTCTCATTTGCATTGAGAACAAGGGCTACACAGCCGCTCTTGAAAAACGCAAGATCTACGTCTCTCTCCCCGATACAAGAGCACTCAAGCACGGTCACGTACGCGTCATAGATGAATCTGGAGACGACTACCTGTATCCCAAGAGTCTTTTCTTACCGATCACAGTCCCACCCTCGCTCCGCAAGGCCATCTTGAAAGTTGCCTGACACAGAAATCCATAATATCCAGCAGACGCCACGCCCTGCTATCTCAGTGCCCGCGGTTGAACTTTCTGCGATGCCATGCTGGGCGAGACACTTTACAAGAGTGATTTAACCTCTCCGGTGCTATTTCTTTCATTTCGCCAGACCGGCCCGAGTCAGAAGCCCTTGCGTTAAGCATAGCCCGAGCTATACGTTACCTAAGATGCAGCTAATCTATGAGGGAGAAGGAGTCGATGAAGACAATCATCTTTGTGATCACGTTGCTCTGTTGCGCGACGATCGTTTCGGCAAGCCATGCTGAGGAAATTGGGAGTGTCGACACGGAATTCAAATGGTTGGGGCCGGATCACAAAATTGTGGTTGAAGCGTTTGACGACCCAAAGATTGAAGGCATCACGTGTTATCTGAGCCGATCAAAAAAAGGCGGCTTGAAAGGGATGGTCGGATTGGCGGAGGAAACCTCGGATGCTTCACTGGCCTGTCGTCAAGTCGGTCCCATTCGCATGGTGGGTGAGCCGAAAGAAGGGGAAAAGGTATTCAGTGAGAGTCGATCCCTGATTTTTAAGAAGCTCCAAGTCGTCCGGTTCTTCGACAAGAAACGCCAGACCTACATTTATCTCGCCTATAGCGATCGCGTGATCGAGGGCTCGCCGCAAAATGCCATCTCCACCGTGCCGATCCAATCTTGGTCAAGTCGGTAAGGGCCAGGAAACAAACCGATCCCTCGTCCAGAAAACCATCCTGAAACAAAGACTCCACCCTTCTGTCGCGCGCAAGCTGACAAAACTTTGACGGCTTGGATTCTTCTGCACTGTCAATTTCTTGAACATTCGTTACCACGTGGAACTACGTATCCATCAGAATCCGTGAAATACTGACATATGACGATTTGGCGCAGCTCTTGCTTCACTTTGCATCAGCTGTGAACGTAGCCAGTCTGGGAGGAACCAATGGAATGTCCAAAGTGTAAAGGATTGATGATGTTGGAACGGTTTTCGGATTTCTTTCTCGTGTTTTATGCATGGAAATGCATAAATTGCGGCGCCATCATCGACCGAACTATTTCCAATAATCGCCGAAAGAGCCTGTCTGCCCGAGAATCCCAGACCGTTGCCGCGCGTTGAGTAGATCCGACTCGGCGTGCAACGGGACCGCCCCTTCGGAGAAGAGGTCTGAGCGAACCGCATGGCGAAGCGGTTCCGATGGATCGACGTTGTGCCCTGGGAACGACTGCAAGGCTCTTGGCCTACCTCCCAGCCGTTTATTCTCGATGCGGGAGTGCGGCTCGATCCAACGGAAGACAGCTCTATCGTCTTCCGATGATGAATTCGCTGCCGTATTGCCTGATTATCGGATTGGTCCTGCTGAGGCAGCTCTTCCTTCCTGCGGGACGTCATCTATGGTGTTCGCTGGAAGTTCCGTCCCGCCCTCCCCTCCTCGCTATGTCGTCTTCAAATCCATAGACCCGCCGAATTCAACACAGTAGAATACTGGCATCGTCTGTCCTTCTTCGAGCGTTGAGGCAATGCTTTCCTTCCTGTCGCGAGGGTTCTGTTGAAAGGTGGCGTCGATGTGGCGTTCTGTCTTTGCAATGCTCTTGGTTCTGGCCTGTGCGTCAGGAACGAGGCCAGAGATCGTTGTTGCAGCACAATCCATTGAGGAAGCCGAATTTGCGTATGAGCGTGGCGATTATACACAAGCGGCCCGTCTCTTCAGTCCTCTGGCGGAGCAAGGGGTGGCATCCGCCCAGTACTATCTGGGCCTCATGCATGAAAAAGGACGAGGCGTCCGGCAGGACCACTCCATGGCGCTGGCATGGTTTCGCAAAGCGGCGGCGCAGGGCTACGCCGGTCCGCAGAACAATCTGGGTCTTATGTATGAAAGGGGACGAGGAGTCCGGAAAGACGTCGTTCGCGCGCTGATGTGGTACACCGTCGCCGCCGCTATGTTGAATGGCGATGAAGGAAAGACGGCCGTGAAGCGCCGAGACTATCTGACCTCCCAAATGACTACCGCGCAGATTGAGCAGGCGCAGGAGATGGCGCGGCGTTGTCAGGAATCACAGTTTAAAGAGTGCGACTAGGAGCGCGGGTATGTAGAAACAAGTTTGAACGAAAACTATCGACCTCTTTTATTTCACCGATGTACCCTGCTCCCGGAACACGCGTTTATGAAAAAGAAGAACCGCCTTCCCACGGATGGTGGACCGATCAAGTGGGCCAGCCCGTTCGCCTCGCTGGAGCAGGCGGAGCTCCAACCGCCTGGACACATACCACCTGTTTCTGATCTGACAAACCCGGCGCCCGTCGCGCCCAAGAAAAACCGTGGCCGGGTGGATATCATCCGTCAGACAGCGCATCGCGGCGGCAAGACAGTCACGGTGGTCACAGGGTTTATCGGGATCGGGCAGTCCGAAAAAGAGCAGCTGGCTAAGCAGATGCAGAAGGCCTGTGGAGCGGGAGGTACGGTCAAAGATGGACGGATTGAGATTCAAGGAGATCAGCGAGACGTAATCGCTTGCATTCTCACCGACGCCGGGTTTCGTCCGGTGTTTGCCGGTGGCTAATCCTGGCTTAAGCTGAGTCGGCGTCGTGTATTACCTTGGTCCCTCACAGGCTACTTACAGACATAGAGTGAGCAGCTTGTGCCCTTTCATTTTTCGACTTTTGTTAGAATTCAGTCTATGCCCAAGTGTACAGGCGTCATATTTTCTTCCTGTGTCCTCTTTCTCCTTCTTTCGTCCTGTGCAAACCCTGGTTATGAGATTCGTCAACCCAGGGGATATGGCGAGATGCCGCCCGGGGAAACATGGGTAGCCGTCGATAGCGCGTATCAATCTCCATCGCGGGAAATGGTATACTACGATCCCAAGACGGTTCGCCGAGACGGCGATCATGTGACGCTGTGGCAGTTAACCGACTATAAGTGGATGCAAGGCAATGCGCCGTTTGGGATGTTCATGATGAGCCCTCACCGGTTTTTCTCGACGAAGACACACAAAGAATTTGATTGCGCACACAACAGCGTTCGGCTACTGGCGTCCTCGGAATTCTCCCAGCACATGGGCACCGGAACTCAAAATGCGGTATTGGTCGAACAGGGCGATGGGCAACCAGTGGAACCGGGCGGTATCAACCAGGCGCTTTGGGAAGTGGCCTGTGGAATGACCACAACTCCGAGTTGAACCCTCATACTCATTACGACGCACATGTTCGATGCCCTCGAACTCAAAGTACCCCCGCTCGCGCTCGTCTTCCTGTTCGGTGGGCTGATGTGGCTCATCTCCGCCTCTTCTATATTCGCGATCTCTCTCCCATGGCGTTGGGTGTTCTCCCTTATTTTTTACACGGTAGGCTCAGCGATTGTGCTGGCGGGCGTCTTGACGTTTCGCCGGATGAAAACCACCGTCAATCCACTCACACCGGAAGCAACCACGACGATGGTTACGGTGGGTATCTACCGCTTCACCCGTAACCCGATGTACCTGGGCTTCCTCTTGGTTCTTACTGGGTGGGCGACCTATCTTTCGAACCTACTGGCTTTCGCATTTCTACCGCTCTTCGTGTGGTACATGAATCGCTTTCAAATCCAACCCGAGGAACGAGCCCTGGGCTCCAAATTCCCAGAAGCATTTACCGTATACAAGCGTTCAGTTCGCCGATGGGCATGATCTGCTCAAGGCTCTGTCTCCTTGCAAACCGTCGCGCTGAGACAGTAGCGACACTGACGGTTTTGAAAGCTCGTGACCTCTATACCCCCAGACCGACGACTAGTGGATTATCTAGTTTTCCTTTCGCACATGGTTCTTTCATACTTCGACGCAAGTTAGTTCTTGCGGATTAACACTCAAGCAGACGATGGATGCAGCGGGCGATGCCAAGGAGGCCGGGCATGAACAAGCTCCTGATTGTTCAGCCAACCTACTATCGGAGCAAGTCGGACTTTTCCCTCTATAAGACCAAGAGTCGAACTCTCATAGGCCTCACCCTTCCCTATCTTGCCGCACTGACTCCCCGCGATTGGAGCGTTGAATTGGTCGACGAACAGTTGATGGATGTCGACTTTGCCGCCTCGGTGGACGTGGTGGCCATTAGTGCGTGGACGATCAATTCCTTCCGTGCGTACGATATTGCGCGAAAGTTCAGAAACCGAGGTATTCCGGTGATCATGGGAGGCCCCCACACCTTTTTCCACAGCGATGAAGCGGCCGAGCACTGTGATGCCGTCGGGATCGGAGAGGGCGAAGATATTTGGCCGCTCATGTTGCACGACGCAGCGGCTGGGACACTCCAAAAATTCTATCGTGCGGGTGCCCCACACGACCTCAAAGGGTTACCTCTGCCGCGATATGAGCTGCTGAACCAGAAGGGATCATGGTGGGCTCAAACCTATTCCGTTCAATCTTCCAGAGGCTGTCCCTTCAAGTGTGACTTCTGCTCGGAGCGTTTCTATATGGGCACGCGCTATCGCTATCGTCCCGTTCAGGAGATCATCGACGAGATCCGACACATCAAGGCCAAAAACGTCTTTTTCGCCGACAGCATGTTCGCCGGGAAAAAGGACAACTCGATGGAGCTCATGGAAGCGCTGATCCCTTTGAAGATACGCTGGGTCACCCTGTGGACGGCGTATCTCTGTCGGGATCAGGAGTTTATGGACCTCGCCAAGCGGAGCGGGCTGCTTCATGTCAATATGGGCATGGAGAGCATCAGCCGTGAGGTCCTGGCGGCCATGAACAAGAAGTTCAACAAGGTCGATCAGTACGAGGAGATCCTTTCCAACCTGCGCAAGCGGGGTATCAGCTACTCTTTGAATTTTGTGTTTGGCTATGACGGGGAAACGCCGGATACATTCGACAACACGCTCGCATTCCTCCAACATCACAAAGTCCCGGTAGCTTACTTCTATACACTCAGTCCCCACAAAGGGACGCCGCTGTATGACCGGCTGAAGGCTGAACATCGCCTCATTGATGAGACGCAATTGGACCGATGGCCTGGGAGCCATTGTGAAATCAAGCCGACGTACTGTTCGGCATCGGAACTGGAGGAACACGTCAGGACGCTGTACGATCGTTTTTACAGTCCCGAGTCCATGGTGAGACGGCTTCCGCTTCCCGTGACCAAGGCGCACATCACATCGTGGGTCATGAACTTTTCCCAACGGCGAATGTCTCGGTGGGATCGCCCCATCAAGAACCACGACTGGGTGTAGCTCACTCTGCGTCATTTCTCCAAGAATAGTCTCGCGGGATGATGACTCCCCGAGTTACCGATTGGATGCGGCCGGGACATCACAGACCATTCTCTTTGCCAAAGCCCTTGAGCATCCAGATGTACGGCGATCCGTATCAGTAGCGGGAGGGTTGATCCACGCCGGCCGTGGTACGCGGCGACGCATCTCGGGCCCAGGGCTCATCATCTCCCTGCTCTTTTCAAGACCCAGACATTTTCTTTGGCAGGTGCTTTCCCTTTCAATCCCCCTGAGACATCCGTACTGGCAAGGAGTGTGAGGTCGTACGTCGTGGCGTAGTGTCGGTAGACTTCCTCGTTGCTGACTGAAAACGGCGGGCCATCCATGAGGCTTTGGTCGTACTCATAACAAATAAGCAATTGGGGCGGCTTCTTAGTAACCTCCATGAGGTGTACGGTATAGCGCTTTCGCATGTCTTCGGGAAGCGCCACCAACGCAGCCCGGTCATAGACGGCATCCACCGGGCCAAGCATCTTTTGAGACACTGCAAAAATATCGCCGACGAATATGTCGAGATTGTTCGCGCTCCACTGCTCGACGTTGTCGACGGTTGTGATCTCCGGTTGCATGCCAAGTTCCATGAATAACTGCTCGATAGCGAGCTGACTCAATTCGGCTCCAACGACGCGATAATCACGGGACAGGAGCCAAGAGATATCCAGCGTTTTCCCGCACAAGGGGACAAAGATCCGGCGGCCTTTGGCCACCGACAACTCATGGAAATGTTTGACCAGGAGCTGGTTCGGTTTGCCTTCGTGGAAGCCGATCTCTTTTTTCTCCCACCGTTCGCGCCAAAAACTTGAATTCATGTCATTCCTCTTTTCATAGAACAATTGAGCAACTAATCAGGCATCTTATGCCGACGACTGCGCGCTGGCGTGAGATATTTACGGTTGATTCATCAGTTGTCAAGTATCATCCAGCTCCGCTTCTCATCCATTAAGCATTCCTCTCGTGTACCAGTTAGAAGGCATAATCCACTTCATCGAAGCGGTCATAGATCGCGATTACTAACTCATATGGACCGGGCCCGAGCTGACAAGCTAGAATGACCGCCGTTCAATGTTCGTCACGCACAGGTCTTCTGAAGAGGAAGTGATGGCCATCACTGATCCTTACATCATTACCGTCTTGTTGGATGTCAACGAGGCACAGGACGTCGACGACAGGGCGGAAAGTCGATCCTACATCGTGGCCGATCGCAGTTCCCGCCAGGCGGTCATCATCGATGCCGTCATCGAAAATGTCGCGCGCGACCTCAGAATCTTCAAGGAACTGGGGCTGACCCTCCGCTTCGCCGTTGAAACCCATATCCATGCCGACCACATCACAGGAGCCTCGCTCATTAAAGAGAGAACCGGTGCGCAGATCGTGTATGGCGGCGGGGCCAAGGGCGATGTCATCGGCGTGGATCAGTTTCTATGTGAGGGTGAGGCGTTGCGGTTCGGCCACACCGCGCTGACGGCACTCGCTACCCCCGGTCATACGGATGGTTGCACAAGCTATGTGCTGCCTGGTGCCGTCTTCACCGGCGATGCGTTGTTCGTCCGCGGCAATGGGCGAACCGATTTGCAGGGCGGCTCCGCAGAGAAACTATTCGACTCTGTTCGCAAGAAACTGTTCACCCTGCCGGACGACACGATTGTCTATCCCGGGCACGATTACCAAGGCAGAGTGTCTTCCACGATCGGGGAGGAGAAGCAATTCAACGAACGCCTGAACCTTTCGATCAACAAAGAAACCTTCGTCGAGACGATGAATCGGAGAAAAACGCCCCGACCTGCAAAAATGGATATCGCCATTCCCGCCAACATGCGGGCAGGCCGGACGATTGAACCATGAAAAGAGGACGTAAAATGACACAAAGAAGCTTCCGCTCCCCGCCTCGTTGTTCATCACACCGACCATTCCATTGTAGGATATTCTGTCCCGGTGTCGGCAGATACAATCGAAACCTGTCACGGGAACTGCAATGGTCGGCTTTCCTTATACTCGAATCTACAACCGGTTTCTCTTCCATTGTCCGCTGGTTGTCGGCGGCGAGTCGTGTGTCTGCGAGGGCACTCTGAGGAATCTGTCGATGCACGGATGCTCGATGGTGAGCGATCGGGAATTTCCTATTGGCAGCCAGGTGCGCGTGAGCATCCTCCTACCTGATCAGACTCCGGCCTTGTCTATCGAACTGGGTCTCGTCACGTGGGTGAAGGGCCGCGAGTGTGGAGTGAAGTTTTTGCAGGTGCCGCTGCAATCGAGAGTGCGGCTCAACGGCACGCTGCGTATCGCACTCATCCAATTCCTGAGCGCTCGCAAGAATCGGGAGCGGCAAAAGCCCGCCGTATAGCGTTTGCAATCACCGGCCCATCTGATGGGGACCTGTTCAGCACGTTCCACTCACACGACGTGAATGGACGCCATCGTGCATTCTACAGATTCTTCGGCCACAAGGAGCTCAGCTCCGGATACTTCGCGCGATAGTCGGCATGACTGGCGCGGATAACCTTCAGCGCTTCCTCACGCCCATACACACTCGTGATTTCCACCTTGTGATGCGTCGTCCCCGGCGCACTCTTATACGTGAGAAAATAATGCCGGAGGCGATCCATGAGAGCCGTCGGGCATTGTGAAACGTCCGTGAAGTTGCCGTACACCGCATCGTCCCGCATCACGGCGATGATCTTGTCGTCGGCATCGCCGCCATCGGCCAGGCTCAACCCGCCGATCGGCAGCGCGGTCAGGAGGATGTCGCTGTGCGGAATGCTCTTTTCCGATAACACGCAGATGTCGAGCGGATCGCCGTCCCCGGCCATATCTTTGCGACGGGCTCGCTTGGCGAAGATACCGGCCACCTGGCTTCCGGAGTAGGTCTGCGGAATGAGTCCATAATAGACCGGACAGAAATTGGAAAACCGCTGTGGCCGGTCCACCTTGAGAAAGCCGCTGCTCTTGTCCACCTCGTATTTGACCGTGTCGGTTGGGACGATTTCAATGTAGGCCGTGACCACGTCCGGAGCTTCTTCCCCAATGGACACGCCGTGCCAGGGATGCGCTTTGAACATCAGCCCGAGCAGGCGTTGAAACGGATCGCTTCTTCCACCTATCTCAGCCGCCTTGTCCGCGTCCTTGTCTTCTCCCTTTTCCTTCTTCTCTCTCATGGATCCTCCGCTTTTACCGACCATCCCGGTGACATGCGACTCTTTCGATCAGGGGCCTCAGTATCACCTAGGAGCTCGATAGTGAGCAATGGGTTCTTACCTTCATACTCACAGTCCCGCGTCAGGACAGAAAAAACCAGAAGCGTTCGTCCATAAAGGACTGGCGTCCAACCTTACAGACCGATTGTAGACTTCTGCCACCGATAGAATTTCTTCGTGTGTTGTCCTAATTTTCATCAAAAACCTCTCCGTAATAAAATTGCCCTCGCCAAAGATAGCAGCTTTCCCGGCTGGTGATCGCCGGCCTATTAGGCAATCATTCAACGAGAGCCGGCTCTTCCCGCCTCAAGAATGCTGCACAACGACCCTCAACCAACATACATAGGCCCAGGCCTGACGACCGTATCACCTTTACCATTAGGAGGACGCCATGAATAAGGTTTGGTTGTATGTAGGTGGAATTATTATCGGAGCAGCCGCGTTGATCTACACCGTGCTCACGACCGTGAGCAGCACACATCCTCCGACAAATGATCTCAGAGCGGCGTACGATAAGGCTAAATAACGCACACATTACCATCGAGTGCACCGTTTCCGCTTCTGATGCTGGCGGGGGCGCCCCATAGGGCGAACCATGGTTGTGTGATATCGAGGGGGCAAACGCAATGCGGTGCGGGCCAACTCTGTGGGGCGCGCCGAAAACCGGCAGTGGTCCAACTTGTGGCACCGAACGCAGGGAGACCAGACGCTGACCGTCTGGGTGAGTGATTGGCCAGTGGATCTCCCCGGAATTGGGTCGCGAGAGTGAATCGCCCTGAAACCGGCGAAGAAGTGGAGGCGCTCCGGCTGAGCGTTCAAGGCGGCCGTCCGTTTGGCGACGAAGCGTAGGTGAAGCGGATGGCAAAGCGGTTTGGCATGACATCCACCGTGTGCCCTGGGGAACAACCGAAGGGTTAAACGGCCGTGTGGTGAGATTTGCTATCGTGGCGTACAATATCTCTGTGACGAGTCGTCTTTCATGGAGGCTCGCATGGTACGGAGCAACCGAGAGCAACCCTATCGAGCGCGCGCGTTGAAATTATTTCCCTGGATCTGTGCCCACTGCGGACGCGAATTTGACGGCAGAAAGCTGAGCCAACTGACGGTCCATCACAAGGATCACAACCATCATAACAATCCCCCGGACGGCAGCAACTGGGAGTTGCTCTGCCTCTACTGCCACGACAATGAGCATCAACGTTATCAGATAAGCGGCGGATCACATGAATCTCCGTCGAGCCGAGAGCCAGACCGACCCTTCACACCCTTCGCGAATCTCGCCGATCTGCTCAAACGCAACACCGCAACCTGATCACGCGTGCCCCATCTTCCTCCTCCCAAAGCAAGCGCGCGAAGGCTGCAGGTCTCGCACGCTACCGTTTTGGAGTCCGCAGGAACGTAACAAGGGTCGGAAGGCCTGTGCGCCATTCCAACCCAAAACTCTCCGACCCTTTTGTCGTTCGCGGTCCGCTAGAACCTCGATGCCGTCAGCGTCACGTCCGTGTCTGCCCACGCACGGTGGAAGCGCGCTTCCGCAACAGCCGCTTCATTCTTCTTCCCCTGCGCCCGCAGTGCCTGTGCGAGCCCGAATAGGGACCAGCCGTTCTCGGGGAAGCGACGAAGGTCTTCGCGATATACCTTCTCAGCCTCGGCATTCTGCCCCGCTTTCACCAGCGCAGCCCCGAGCGAGTGCCGAATCGGGTAGTACCACTTGGGCGGTTCGAAGTAGAGTCCTCGGTCCTCGATCTTGGCCGCCTCCCGGAAGTGGGCGATGCCCGCATCGAGATCGCCGCGGCGGGTCGCGATCTCGCCGGACAGCGCGTGCACGGCAATCGAAAGGGAAGTTTTGCCTTCAGCACCTTCGGGCGTCGCGGCATCGGCGGCCGTCACCTGATCGAGCGCGGCTTGCGCCTCCGCCCATTCTCCCTTGGCGGCGTGCGCCACGCCCCGGGCGTAGGAGGCCATCGCGTACGAGAAACGGATGTCTTCCGGCGGAAGCGGTGCGGCAAGCACCGCGTCCCATTTTCCGAAGGTCGTGAGCGTGAGGGCGTAGTACGGCAGCATTTCTTGAAGAAGCCCAACCTGGCGCGCGGCATCGAGGTTTACCTTGGTGGTGAGTGTATTGGACGCCTCGATCGCCTGCGCACTGCGGCCCGCCATCGTGGAGGCGAAGGCGAAAAAGTGGATGTTGTGCGGGTAGTACGCGAGCGGATAGACGCCCATCGGACGCTGCCCTTCGATGAACTCCTCGTCCGTATGGATCGCATGGTGATTGGACTGCACCGCGTCGTTCCACCGGCCGACGCGGATGAAGATGTGCGAGGGCATGTGCACCATATGTCCCTCCCCCGGCATGAGCCGAGCCAGCCGTTCGGCGCAGGGCACCGCGGCTTTCGGGTTCACCGCTTCGACGGCATGGATGTAGTAGTGGCACGCGCCGGGGTGATTGGGATTGCGCGTGAGGACCTTCTCCAGCTGGCGGACGATGTCCTTGGTCTCGGGGTATGGAGTGCCGTCGGGCTTCCAATAGTTCCACGGACGGAGGTCCATCAGCGATTCAGCGTACAGGGTCGCGGCGTCGAGGTCCTTGGGGTAAGTCTTGACGACCTGCCTCATTGCACGAGAATACAACATGTCCAACCGGACACGATCGGCCGGGGGGTCCGCCTCATAGCGCTGCGCGAGCGCTTCGATGTACGCACGCTCAGACGCCGTAGCGTGAGACTTGAGCGCCAGCGCTTTCTGCACCGCCGCGTAGGCGGCGATTCCGCTTGCCGAGTCCATTGGAGCATTGACGTGCGGCCCGTAGGCAAGTGCGATCCCCCAGTAGCACATGGCGCAGGTGGGATCGAGCTCTGCAGCGCGCGTGAAGGAACGGATCGCTTCTGCATGGTTGAATCCATAGACGAGCCGCAAGCCCTGGTCGAAGTACTGCTGCGCGGCCGAAACTCGAGTCGAGATGCGCTTGTGATGAGAGCCCAGGTTCGTGTAGAGGGGGACCGTGTCAGAAAGACTCGGTGGCGCGGGCTCCGCCGCCGGCTCCGTACCCGAGCTGGGAACGGCACAGGTCAACAACACAGCCGTGGTGAATCCGATGATATGGGCGGACATCATGGCGCACCGCCGTCCAGTCAACGCAAGCAATTCTAATGGTCTCATGACGACCTCCTTGTACGTTTCGAATCGTGAAATAGGCACATTAACCGTCCGACTGTCCGGTCTCCTAGATTCCCTTCAACGCATGGGTGCCATGTGTGACCGCCCCACCCGCTCGCAACGCTGCCGCGACTAGAACGCACTCCGCAATTTCCTGATTGGATGCGCCCAACTCCCGCGCCTTGTCGGCATGGATGTCGATACAGTACGGGCATTGCGTCGTAAAGGCGACGCCCAGCGCAATCAACTCCTTGTATTTTCTCGGTATGGCACCGTCGGCCAACGCCGCTTTATCGAAGGCCACGAATGCTTGCATGGCTTCCGGCGCGTAAGTGTTCAGCATCTTCAGCCTGCTCATATTGCTCCTGTCGTACAGACTCGTTTCCCGTTGATCATTGACCGCGTTCGGCTGTGTCATGTCGGACTCCTTTGATAGCTGTGTTAACGGCTGATTCCGATCACTTCCAAATACTCGCCATAGACCGTCGTACTGTCGCCGTCGGCCCGATTATGGGTAGACCACAAGGCTTCAAGATCCTGACGAAGCCGGCTGCGGCCGAGCTCGTCGAGCGAGGCGAATGCCTGATGAGTCGGTCCATAGTAGAGACGAAAGAATTCCACCACCTCCGACGGGGGAAAAGGGTAACTGAAAAGGTACTGCCGCCTCGTGAGGCTGAGTTCCGAGAGCCCATCGCCAAGTCGCTCGCGCACGGTGGCTTCGTCTCCCCACAAAACCGGCGAGGGCATCCCGGAGGGCGCGATGAATTTTGATACGGTCTTGAACATCTGCCCGATGAATCCCTGCGGCGTCCAATTGGCCATGGCGATCATGCCGCCCGGTACGCAGACACGGAGCAATTCTTGGGCAACCAGCTGAGGTCTGGGGGCAAACATCGCGCCGATCAGACTCGTCACGACGTCGAAACTCGCGTCGCCGAACGGAAGCGCCTCGGCATCGGCTTCCTCGAAATGAACCCTCACTCCCTCCGCTTGCGCACGGACCCGTGCCCGCTCGACTAAGTTGTCGGCGATATCCACGCCGGTCACCTGGAGGCCCTCTTTCGCCGCCATCAGCGCCAGTTGACCGGATCCGCACGCCACGTCCAGCAACCGTGATCCCGGCGCGATAGTGAGCCGCTCGTAAAACTCTCGCGCGCCGCCTTCCATATATCGTGAAAATCGATCGTAGTCTCCGGCGGTCCAGATCGATTTGAGCCGAGCCTTGACACTGTCTATTTCCCCGGCCGCGGTATTCGGCATGATGACTTCCTCCTTCTCTTGTCGATGAACGGCGCTGTCTCTGTTCGCACTATACCGGACAGGACCATCGACGTCTTATCAGCGCGTCTGGCTCTCTTAGCAAGAGCATGCTAAGCTGCGGCTCGCTTATCCAGGCGTCCGATTGGCTTAGCAAGAGCCCCTTACTTGCAGTAATCGCTATGGATGTGCTCTCCGAAGTCCTGAAAGCCGTCAAACTGGACGGCGCGGTGTTCTTCAACGGCGAGTTTTCATCGCCATGGTGCGCGCGGGAGCCCGACGCAGACACGTTGGCATCATATCTCCCCACCCGTCCGAAGCACGTCATTATTTTTCACCTGGTCACCGAAGGACGCGGCTACGTCCGGATCGAAGAAAATGGCCGGGCGGTCCCGTTTGAAGCCGGCGATATCGTCATTCTTGCGAAAGGTGATGCGCATTTTATGGGTAACGGCCCTTTCGTCACACCGATCGACAGCACGGAGCAACTGCGGCAGGTATTGGCCGACGGACATATGATTTCCCATTCTGGAGGCGGGGGAGAGCTCACCAAGCTGATCTGCGGCTACTTGACTTGCGATCCACAACTCAGTGAGGTCTTTCTATCCGGACTCCCTCCGATCGTCAAAGTCCATATCCGTGACAGCCCATCAGGGCAGTGGTTGGAAGACACCCTTCGATATTCCGTCGATCATGCCGGGGCCTCTGACCCAGGCGGCGCCGCCGTCATCGCCAAATTATCGGAAGTGTTGTTCGTGGAAACGTTGCGGCGGTACATCGCGACATTGCCGCCGTCGCATACAGGTTGGTTGGCCGGCGTACGTGATCCGGACGTGGGAAAGGCGCTGGCCGTCCTGCACAAGCAGCCGGCTCAACCCTGGACGATCGCCTCATTGGCAAATGAAGTTGGTATGTCTCGTTCCGTGTTGGCTGAGCGATTTCGGCATTATCTGTCGGACACGCCGATGGGGTACCTGACACGCTGGAGGCTGCACCTTGCCGCTCAAATATTGAGTTCAACCGCCAAGAGTGTGGCTGAAGTGGCAAGCGACATCGGATATGAGTCCGAGCCTTCCTTCAATCGCGCCTTCAAGCGACAGTTTGGGGTACCCCCGGCACGATTCCGCAGCCACATGAAGCGGACTCGCACTTCCGCTATCGCTTCCGATCAACAAACGGGTCAGACGCCTCACCGCTAGGCAACTTTACGCTGCAGCACCCTCCGGACATCCGCTAGGGATAATATTTCTTCAGAAGTGGTCCGACTCTTCACACATTCCGTAAAATTTCTCTCCACCGCGACCGACTATCACATCAATCAATACTCACGCATTCCCGATGAATCCGAGCGATGTCTTCGTTATCCGATGATGACCTTACAAAGAACATCATCGCCGTGGCGGAGGATCCAACGGGCTTTACTGCCGACATGCAGGCCGGCCTCAACCATCCCTTGAGTTGAGGTCAGGATAGCGCTACATTATGTTTATTCTTTAGCTCAAAGGAGGATCTATGAGCACATCGATCCTGTTACCATTGGTCATCGTTGCGAGCGCAGCGCTCTCTTTCCCTTCACCAATCTTCGCGCAAAGTTCGCCTCCTATTGCCAAACAGAAAGCCGAAGCGGCGCAGAAACCGGTGAAGACCATCGGCATGGAAGAATATCGGAAGCTCGTTGAGAATCCAGGTGCCGCCTTGATTGTAGATGTGCGGGAACCGTATGAGTACGCTGCGGGGCATGTACCTGGAGTAATCAATATTCCGCGAGGCATGCTCGAGTCTCAAATCTGGAGTCATGTCGGCTCTCCGGGCAAGCCAGACATGGACCGGCCTCTCGTTCTCCAATGCCAAAGCGGCAAGCGTGCCTCGCTTGCTGCGCAATCACTCGAAGCGCTTGGGTTCACGCGAACGACGGCGGTCGTCATGAACCTTGACGATTGGCAGAAGACCGGCAATCCATTTACAAAATAACCTCCGCACGTCTTGGGATACGTTCGTCTTCGCCTTCTGACGAACATACATCGGTCGTGCATCGAAGGACACGATCATCGACAGTTACCCGCACGTTTCAATGGCGCTGCAACGGTTGATGGGGCTCCCGTCGCGTTCCTTATACGACGAAAGAGACCGGTCAAGCACGCTTTCTGTCGCCCTCCATTGCTGCAGTGCTAGACTGCGCGGCCATAATGCCTGTCACACCGGATACTGAACTCTCCTTATCCTTTGAAAACCAGCGTGCGGTTGTTTCTCCGTGGGGAGCCTCGTTACGGCGGTATGTTTTGATCATCGATGCACATGAGACAGATATCGTTTGGGGCTATTCGGGTGGCAGCGGGAAGCGAGGTGGACAGGGCGACGTGCTCATCCCGTTCCCCGGCCGTATCAGTGATGGGCGCTATACGTTCGATGGGCGGTCACTGCAGCTCGAATGTAACGACAAGGAAGGTCCGAACGCCATTCATGGGTTCGTCCGCAGTCTGCCGTGGCACGTGCAGGAAGCCCATTCACATAAGGCGACATTTGAGATCCGTCTCGATGCTGATACCTATGCTGAACGAGGCTATCCCTTTTCACTTGCCGTATGGGTGACGTATGACCTCAGTGCCTCCGGGCTCACCTGCACATTCACCGTGAAGAACATAGGACGACAGACAGCTCCGGTCGGAGTCGGATTTCATCCCTACTTCACCGTTGGAACATCTTTGATCGACGAGGCTGAGGTGCAGATTCCGGGAACCGCCTATTTAGAATTCAACGAGCGGCTCGTCCCGACAGGAACGATTCTGAATGTGGCTGGCACGCCGTGGGACTACCGACGATTTCGTGAGATCGGTCGTCAGCGCTTCAACCATTGTTATGTACAACTTGAACGTGACGAACAAGGAATGGCCACTGCATCCTTGCGTCATACGGCAAGTGGACGGGCAGTCGATGTGACGATGGATCCGTCTTTTTCGGCAGTAGTGGTATATACCGGAGATGCCATTGCAGACGCGCCACGAGCCGCGCTTGCCATCGAACCGATGACCTGTGCGAGTGATGCGTTCAATCATCCGGACTGGGGGCTGAAACGGCTCGCTCCCGGTGAGACATTCGCTGGACGCTATAACGTCCGGCATCGAGGCCCATCTGTCATCCATTCCACGAGTTGAGAGAACTCACTTTGACAGGCCGAGAACTCATGCTGCACGAAGATGAGACTGATCCACTTTGATAGAGAGAGAAGTCCGAGAGCGGAAAAGCTTGACCGTCTTTAGTCCAGGCCTCAGCAAGAATATTTTTGTTGTATTGGTCGGACGAATACCCGAGCCGATGGCCTAGCTTTCGACCCGGGCTTGTCGTCGAGCAGACGGTCTTTCAGGCGATCTTCCGGAGGGTGGAAGACTTGTCGCCGATTTGTCCACGGCAGAGCTGACGAAGCTTAAGCTGCAGTTCTTCGAACGACTCTCCTTGAACCTGCTGGTCAGGAGAGCCCTGCAGACAACCGCGCCACTTACCCTGCTCTTCCCAAATGATGTATTTCGTCATGTCCCAGAGTATAGATGCAAGTCGAAGTTCCAAACAGAATTTTGTACTTTTTCACCGGCGCGCAAGGAAACGAGGCGGAAACTCTTCTGTGCAAGGCTGACTTCCCGCACCGACTTTCCGAGGAAAAACGTATGGTCTCAATACTGTCGACGCACAAGCCATGACGTTTCAACAGATATCCGCGAACCAACTTTCCTTTCGAGTGGCGACAGCCGGGTCCGGCGATCGATTGATGCTCTGCCTCCATGGGTTTCCAGAATCCGCCGTCTCATGGCGGTATCAGATCGTTCCGCTGGCGCAGGCCGGATTTCAGGTCTGGGCTCCGGACCTCAGAGGATATGGCGGCACGACGCGACCGAAAGGCATTGACGCCTACCGAATTGAATCCTTGATGGACGATGTCACCGGACTCCTTGATGCCGCTCAGGTCCAACGAACCATTCTAGTGGGGCATGATTGGGGTGGAATCATTGCTTGGTACTATGCGATGCGGCACCCCGATCGCGTGGAAGCCTTGGTAATCATGAATGCTCCCCACCCGGCCTGCTTTGAGCGGGAAGTGCGGCATTGGCGTCAGTTGCACCGTTCCTGGTACATGGGCTTTTTCCAAATTCCCCTGCTTCCGGAAGCGGCATTGTCGGCAGGTCATGGCTATGTAATTGGTGAAATCTTTCGGCGCATGGCGATTCATCGCGAGCAGATGGCTGATGATTTCGTTCGGTTGTACCAACAACAAGCACGCGAACCGGGAGCGCTCTCTGCCATGGTGAATTACTATCGAGCGGTCTTACGGGGCGGCGGTGCAATGCGTCAGCGAAGGATGGGATATCCTACCGTCTCCGCCCCCACACTGGTGATCTGGGGGTTACAAGATCATGCACTCGTCCGTCAGAATCTTGATGGATTAAATGATTTCGTGACGGATCTGACGGTGGTGACGATTGCCGACGCCGGACATTTCGTGCACGAAGACAGGCCGGAGCTTGTCACGAATGAAATATTGACCTGGCTGGATCTGAAAAGGGTATAGATAAGGGTATAGATATAGGATGGTTTCAACGTCTGCCCTAAGGACGACCGGGCGTCGCAATCGCAGAAGGTGTGGTTCCCGTCGGAAAAGGATTGCCCACCAGAGCCGTCAATGGGGCAAGCGTCCCCGTTTCCGTGTTGATGGTATAAGCTGATACACCACCTCCCTGATTCGCCACGTACAGGAACCGCCCATCCGGTGACATCGTCAAGGCAATGGGATTTGTCCCCGCCGAGACCGGATTGAGATTGCCCGCCGAGTTCGGCACGAGCGTCAACAGGCCATCACTCCCGATAGTGAACACCGACACATTGCCTCCACCATTGACGGAATACAGGAATCGACTATCCAGGGAGAACATGAGTGCGTTGGGAGTCGTACCGCCTACAGGGGCAGGATTCGTGTTAGACCCCGTAGGCGGCACCAAGGTTAAGAGACCGTTTGCTCCGATCTGAAAGACTGTCAGATTATCAGAGCCGCTGTTAGCCACATAAAGAAATGATCCGTTCGGCGAGATGGCCACGCCTTTGGGGACCGTCCCACCGGTCGAAATAGGATTGGCATTCGCCCCAGACGGAGCGATCCGACTCAGAAGTCCGGTTGCCCCGATTGAGAACGCCGTGACATCGTTGGAGCCGCTGTTGGCCACATAGAGAAATTTCCCGCTTTGAACAATCGCGATGGATGCGGGATCCGCTCCGTTGACCGCCACAGGATTCGTGTTGCCGCCAGCGGACGGTATCAACGTCAAGGCACCCGCAGTCTCTATATTGAACGCGGTAACAGTATCAGGGCCGAGGTTCACCACATACAGATGCTTCGTGTCAGGAGAGATGGCCACTGCGCCTGGAGCTGCATCGACCGCGGCAGGATTGGGAATGGCCGGAGTCGGCGGGACCAATAAGAGCGCGCCCTCTGTCGAAACTCTGAATGCCGTCACATTATTCGTTCTACTGTTCGTTACATAGGCAAAGAATCCATTCGAGGACACTGCCATGGCGGAAGGACCCGAGACATTCGAGAATGGAGAGCCGGGAATCGCTGCGAGGATTCCGCTTGTCGTATTGATGCTGTATCCCGACACATTATCGGAGTCACGATTCGCGACATAAAGAATCGATGTCGTTCCACTCCCTCCTCCTAACGGCCCCCCACCTCCTCCAACTCCTCCCCCCTCTCCTCCATCACCACAACCAGCCGGAAGTAGGACTACTGGTAACAGCCATGTCAGCAGGACCTTGTTCACGATCGAAACCTTGTGATCTCCTCGGCGGACCATGCCTCGCTTTATACCATTCTCACGAAGCATGGACAACGACGCAGTTGGGATGCGGTATGGTCGTGATCCGTGATCAGCGCAGGGTCGGTGTGAAGTGGGGGAAGAAACTTGGCGGGCACCGCTGGATGCTGGTATTACTGACCAGCATCTCACAGCTAAGCGTCTTCATGCACAAGAACCCCCTGGCGCATTGATTGAGGCGCAGGCTACCAACTTACCTACAGCAGAAGACTTATAGCCGTGGCTGTCACGATCCCAACCGGGATAGTCGTGTAAGAAATAGCTATATGATCACGCCGTTCTAGAACGGTGACCCCGCAACGGAAGCTAACACTCCTGTCCCAGTCGTGATCGTGTAGGCCGACACATTGTTTGAGCCCTGGTTGCTCACATAGAGAAAACTTCCGTTCGATGAGATGGTCAGCGCACTCGGACTTGTCCCGGCCGCAAACGGGTTCCCTACTCCTGGAATTAACGGCACCAGTACCCCCGTCCCAGCCGTGATCGTGTAGGCCGACACATTATTTGAGCCTTGGTTGCTCACATAGAGAAAGCTTCCGTTCGGTGAGACCGTTACGGCGCTGGGATTCGTCTCGGCTGGAAACGGTGATCCTGCAACGGAAGCTAACACTCCTGTCCCAGCCGTGATCGTGTAGGCCGACACATTGTTTGAGCCCTGAT